>CALXTY010000073.1 GCA_944391535.1 uncultured Alphaproteobacteria bacterium | reverse complement strand
GATCCCGTGATTATCCGTGAAGCGTTGATGCGTGAACGTATGCGGGGTGGACAGACGTTTTATGTTTGTCCGCGCATTTCCGATATGGACGAAGTCATGAAAAAGCTCAAAGCGCTTGTCCCCGAAATCAAAGTCGTGGCGGCGCACGGGCGTATGACGCCTAAGGAACTGGAAGACATTATGACGGCTTTTGCCGACAAGAAATACGACTTGCTGCTGTCTACGACCATTATTGAATCCGGTCTGGATATGCCTTCGGTCAATACGATCATCGTGCATCGGGCGGATATGTTCGGTTTGGCGCAGTTATACCAGTTGCGCGGACGTGTCGGACGATCCAAAACGCGCGGTTACGCTTATCTGACTTTGCCGCCGAAGCAAAAAGTCGGCAAAACGGCTTTGAAGCGTATGGAAGTCATGCAAAAGCTTGATACGTTGGGGGCGGGCTTTACTTTGGCAAGCTACGACCTGGACATTCGCGGGGCGGGGAATTTGCTGGGTGAAGAGCAATCCGGACACATCAAGGAAGTCGGGATCGAGCTTTATCAGAAAATGCTGGAAGAAGCCGTTGCCGAAGCCCGCAACGGTGCCGCGCAGGATCGGGAGGAAGAACAACAATCTTGGTCTCCGCAAATCAATGCCGGAATGCCGGTGCTCATTCCCGAAACATACGTGCGCGATCTGGGGATCCGTATGGGATTGTACAAGCGTTTGGCGGATATTACCGAACTTGATGAAATCGACTCTTTTGCGGCCGAGATGACGGATCGTTTCGGTTCTTTGCCCGCCGAAGTCGAAAATTTGTTGGAAATCATAGCGATAAAGACGTTATGTCGCAAAGCGAATGTCGAAAAAATCGAAGCCGGTCCGAAAGGCGCCGTCATCACGTTAAGAAATAATCGCTTTCCAAATCCGGCCGGACTTGTTAAATTTATAGCGCAAAACAGCGGTGCGGCAAAGTTGCGTCCGGATCAGAAAATTGTCTATAAAAGGGTGTGGGATCTGCCTAAAGACCGGATAAGGGGAATGAGGAAACTGATGGCGAAAATGGCGGAGATCGCTTTGGAAGAAACAAAATAAATCAATGTGTTATATTTTGGTATTAACAAATAAGGTTAAGTAGAAAATGAACAAAGAAACGCATATTCTGACAATTACGTGCCCCGATAAAACGGGAATTGCCGCACGCGTTTTCGGCTTTATCGCCGATCAAGGCGGTTTTATTACCGAAGCCGCTCAATTCGGTGACGAACTCAGCCACTTATTCTTTATGCGCATCGTTTTTACAACGCAGACGGAAAACGGGTTCCGCGCCGAGTTTAAATCAGCGTTTCAGTCGGTCGCTTCTGAATTCGATATGACGTGGAAACTGCATAACGGAGACCGACCGGCGCGCTTGTTGTTGGCCGTTTCAAAGGAAAGCCATTGCCTGAACGATCTGTTGTATCGCTATCGCGCCGGATTGCTCAACATTGATATCGCGGGCGTTGTTTCCAATCACGAAGATATGCGCGATTTTGTGGAATGGCATAAAATTCCTTATTATTATTTCCCGTTGCCGAAAGGATCTTCGTTTGAAGATAAACGCGAACAGGAAAATAAAATCCTGAAACTGGTTGACGATTTGCATATTGATCTGGTCGTTTTGGCGCGTTACATGCAGATTTTATCAGACGAAATGTGCCGCGCTTTAACGGGACACTGCATCAATATCCATCATTCTTTTTTGCCCAGTTTTAAAGGCGCGAAACCGTATCATCAAGCCTATGAACGCGGCGTTAAACTGATCGGAGCGACCGCTCATTATGTGACGGCGGATCTTGATGAAGGACCGATTATCGAACAGGCGGTCGAACGTGTCGATCATACGAATACGCCGGCGCAACTGGTCGCGATCGGAAAGGATTTGGAAAATATTGTTTTGGCGCGCGCCGTGCGGTATCATACGGAAAGACGTGTTTTACTGAACGGTCACAGAACCGTCATTTTTAAATAATTCGGAGAAAGTAAAGTGAAAATAGATGCCCTTCCGCTTTTTAGTGAAACGTCAGAAAATTTCCGCAAGGAAATGGATAAGTTTCTGCGTTGGAAAACGTTTCAAACGGGACAGGAAATCCTTAATCGAGAAGATCAAAATTCGGATATACTGTTCGTGCATAAAGGCAAGGTGCGCATCGTTATTTACACATTATCCGGTCGGGAAGTGACTTTGGACGATATTGAAGCGGGCGGTTTTTTCGGGGAAATGGCCGCTATTGACAAAGAACCGCGTTCTGCTTCCGTCGTTGCGTTGGAACCTTCTGAAATTGCTTTTTTGTCAGCGGAAAAATTTGAAGAAGGTTTAAAGAAGGAATCTCGCATGGCTTTGGGGATTATGCAAAGAATGGCCATGATTATCAGACACGCGAACGAGCGCATTGTCGAATTGTCCACGTTGGGTGCCAACAACAGGATACATGCGGAAATTTTACGTTTGGCTCATAAAAAAGGTATTGAAAAAGACGGCAAAATTTACATTAGACCGATCCCTGTCCACAGCGATATCGCCGCAAGGATCAGCACAGTGCGCGAAACAGTCGCCCGCGCCATGAGCGATTTGGCAAAGCAAGGGATTGTTACTCGGGAAAAGGGCGCTTTGGTTGTTCATGACATCAAACGTTTGGAACAGATCGTTCAAGACGTGCGCGGCGATATTATTTAAAGCCTTTGAAGGAGAAGACCATGAAACTGAACAATTTTAAACGTTTTGTTTTGTTGAGTAGCATTTCTATAATGGCGATGACCGAAGCGGTTCAAGCTTCGTATCAAGAAGCGATGCAGGCTTTAAACGAACAGGATTATGTCTTTGCCGTAGAGGAATTCACCCGTTTGGCGGACAAAGAGCAAAATGCCGAAGCCAGATATCAGCTCGGACGTATGTATGAGCAGGGACTGGGAGTGCCGAAAGATGAAATCAAAGCCATGGAACTGTTTAAACAAGGGGGCGTGGCGGGTAGCGCTCAAGCGGCTTTGAAAGTAGGTAACGCTTATTATACCGGTAAGGGATTGGAAAAGAATTACAAGGAAGCATTTCAATGGTATCAAAAAGCGGCGCAAAAAAACAGTTATCCGGCTCAATATAATATCGGATTAATGTTGGAAGAAGGCTTGGTCGGTAAAAAAGATCCCGTTGCCTCGTTTGAATCCTATAAAAAATCGGCCGATCAAGGGTATGCGCCGGCTCAAATGGCTTTGGGGCGAATGTATTTAAAAGGGATCGGAACGCCTCAAGACTTTTCTCAAGCGATTTTTTGGTACAAATTGGCGGCAGACCAGGGAAACATCGAAGCGCAAATGGAATTGGCAAAATTATACGCCAACACAACCATTCGCGGTCTTCCTTTTAATATTATCGGCGCTCATGTTTATTTTAACTTGATTTCCGCTTACGGGCCGTCTCCGTTAAAGGAAGAGGCGACGGCAAAACGTAATGAATTAACTCAAAAAATGAATAATGAAGAAGTCCAAATTGCTCAGAGCCGAGCGTTAAAATGGAAAAAGAAAAGCAGAAAAGAATCTTTGCCAAGTCTGATCCAAGAAGCGACACTTCTTGAAGAAGACAGCGGCAATATCGTTTCCGGAGTGGATAATTCAGAACAAGAAAATAAAAAAGAAATAACGCAGAAAGAAACAAAAATTACCGCGAAAACGGATATTCAGGAAATTATTGTTGCTGCCGGAGTTTCTCGTCGCGACTTGAATAAAGCCGTCCGTGAAGATAATTTCCAACCCGTCGTGGCGATTTTAAAAGAAAAATCTGATGCCGGAAACAAAACGGCTCAATTGGCTTTGGCGGATTTGTACCTGTTGGGGCAGGGTATGCAAACTAATCCGACGGAAGCTTTAAAGTTATATACGGCTTTGGCTCAAGGGAACGATGCAATTGCTTTTTATCGATTGGCACCGATGTATTGCGAAGGAAACGGAACAAGCCCTGACTTAGTAGAATGTTATAAATACATGACCTTAGCCAAAAAGTACTCCGATGAAGCTTCCATGCAGACAATTTCAGGATCCTTGCAAATGCTTGATGAAAATCTGGATAAAGAAATTCGCGACGCAGGAAAAAAGGCCGCAGATGAATGGGGCGTCAAAAAAGAAGAGAAAAAAGAAGATAAGAAAAAAGGGCTTTTCGGTATGTTCTCGGGCGATTCCGATGAAGATGAAGCCATGAAAAAACCTGAAGAATCATCTGAAGAATCAGCCGAAGAAAAAACAACAGAACCGGAACCTGAAAAAAAAGAAACCAAAGATGATCTTGAAGAAGATCTGTTCTCAGATTTGTAAAGAGGAAGAATGACTGATCAGCTTATTTTAAAAAACGGCGCTTTCTTGTCGTTTCGTCATACGGACGGTTCTCAGCCGTTTGAAATCGTTTTTATGCATGGAACGCTATCGGATAAAAACGCTTCCAAATCTCTATTTTTAGAATCTTTTTGCAAGCAAAACGATATCGGTTTCACGGCGTTCGATTTTTTCGGACATGGAGAATCTTCCGGAAAATATACGGATGCAACCATAGGGATCTGGTTTGATAATGCATTGGAAATCATTGACCGCGTCACGTCAAAACCGTTGATTGTGGTCGGAAGTTCAATGGGCGGCTGGATTTCATTGTTGGTCGCCAGAGATCGTCCGAAACGGATCAAGGCTGTTGTCGGATTGGCCGCGGCGGCTGATTTCACAGTTGATTTGTGGGACTCTTTTTCGGATCAGCAACGCAATGATATTTTGGAAAAAGGTGTCATTTACATACCGAACGGTTGGACGGAAGAAGGTGATCCGTGGACAAAGCAACTGTTTGAAGACGCTAAAAAATTTTTGGTGTTGAAAGAAGATGACAGTCTGGATATCAAATGCCCCGTCACTTTGATACACGGAGCTAAAGATGATTGTGTTCCTGTTGAAACGGCTTTTAAAATCATGCGGGCTGTCAAGACGGAAAACGTTAAAATCATTGTTTTGAAAAACAGCGGACATCGACTTTCAGAACCGGCTGAATTGCGTGTTCTGGAACAGGCATTGATCAATTATATTACGGAATAGTCTTTTATTTATAAACGGGATCCATACGTAAACGGACACGGCGGTTGCGCTGTTGATTATGAGGGATCGGATCTCCGTTTGCATCTCTGTTCGGGTAACGAGGTTGAATGTCCGCCATACCGACGGCACGTAAGCGCGTGGGATCGATGCCGCTGTCAATTAAAAAACGTGTGACGGCCGAGGCTCTGGCCGCAGACAATTCCCAGTTTGACGGAAACTGTTGCGTGCTGATCGGATTGTCATCGGTGTGACCTTGCACTTCAAAACGGAAAATTTTGTAACGCGGTGCGTTTAAGGTTGATACCAAACGACGCAGAATAGGAATGGCGGAAGATTTTAAAACGGCCGAACCGCTGTCAAAAAAAGTGTCCGCATCCAAATCTAAAATGAGTCCGATATGGTCACTGCCCAAAGCGGCGACGGATTCCATTTCAAGAGCTCTGAGATCATCGTCCAAATCCGCACGCAACAATGCAATCGGTTTATCGACCGGTTTATCCATGAATTCGCGCGACATACCCGTCCGGATTTGTTCGAACATAACAGTGTCCATTTTTGAAGCCGCCAACAACATGACGAAAAAACACAACAACAACGTCACACAGTCACCGTACGTATTCATCCATTCGTCAGTATTGATTTCTTTTTTCTTTGGCGGCATAGGCATGGTGTTTTTCCTGTTTTAACGTTGCATATCACGATCAATTAAGAAATGTTGAGCAGGATCAAGGAAAGCGTTTAATTTATCTTGAATATAGCGTGGGCTTTTACGTTCAGCCAACAAGACAAGGCTTTCTGTTATTAAAAGATTACGGAACAACGTGTCATCGGAACGAGAAGTTAATCTGATGCCGGCGGGCAGATAAATCAGTCTGGCGGACATAACACCATAGAAAGTCGTAATCAAAGCGACGGCCATACCCGTTCCGATGGAAGCCGGATCGGCCCCCATATTCCCGAGCATAACAACCAGCCCGATCAATGTGCCGGCCATACCGAATGCCGGAGCATTGGCTCCGATATTATTTAAAATATCAATTGGTTTGTTTGAACGTTGATAGGCACTGAAGGCAGATTCTTTTAAAATTTCGCGGACTTCATTTCCCGTATATCCGGAAATAACCAATTCCACACCGTATTTCAGGAAAGGATCGTCATCACCGATTGTTGACATGGCATCATTTTCCAGTCCCTGCAGTCCGTTTTTTTGCGTGATATAAGCCCAACGAACAAATCTGCCGACTTCGTCTTTATACGAGATGGAGCTGTCTTTATAAAGTTTAAAAATAGACAGCCATTTTTTATTCGCCAAATTAACGTCAGTGGCATCATAAGCCATCAACATCGCAAAATAAGGACCGATCAGCACCAAAATAAAGCTGTTCAAATCCCAAAACATTAACATATTATCCGTTGCGAGGCGGATTGAAATAAATACGATACCCCACCCGATAATAATACCGATAAGAGAACTTTTAGCCATGGCAAATCCTTAGTCATCATACGCTTTTTACCGATAATTTTTACAGCGACGGAATTTAAAAATCAACGTTTAAAAAACGATGATGACATTTTTTGGAAAAGGTATGAAATTTTCTTTGATTTTTATTCGCTATAAGTTATAAACAATAAGTAACTTTTTAGGCTTGACGAAAGGAACAGGATCTGGTTTCGCTTTTAAAAAACAACCTGAGCGCCGTACTGAAAACCGATCAAAACGGAATAATCATATCGGCGAATACAACTGCTCATCGGCTGTTCGGTTATGAAAATGACGAATTGAACGGCAGACCGATCAAGATTGTTTTGCCGGATTGCGATCATAAAGAAGCCGCTTTCGGTTCTTTACAAATTTTATTGACGAACCCGGATCTGTCCAATACGACAGAAGCGGTCGGTTTGAGAAAAAATGATACCGAATTTCCTGTCGAAGTCGTTTTGACGCCATGCGATCAAGGTTATGTCTGTCAGTTACGCGATATTTCCAGACGTCAAATGTCCGAAAGCATGGATTCTATTCTACATGCAACGTTGCGCCGTGTTTTGCGTGGCCAGACTTATGAACAGTTTTGCACTTTTTTGTGTGAAAAAATAGTTGACTTGCTCGGCTGTCCTTTGGCATGGATCGGCAGAAAAGAAAAAGACGGTTCCGTTTGCGTATGCGCCATGGCCGGAAAATTGGCCGAAGGTTTTCCGCCAAAGCCGATCCGTTGGGACGATCTGACCGAAAAATTCGGTCCGACAGGACAGGCTATTCGATCTAAAAGAACGTGCATTGTTGAACTTGAAGATGATAAAATTGTTGGTGACGACGGTCGTGAACATATTCGACAAATCATTGTATTCCCATTGGTTACGCATAATGGCGTAGACGGCGTTCTTGAAATCCATTCGGGATTGGGAAAAATCGACAACACGACCATTCAACGCTTTGAGACTTTTTCGTTACGTATCGCCGTGGCAATGCAAATTGCCGCGGATCAACAAAATTTACGGTTGCAACGTATCGCTTTGGAAACATCTCCGAACGCTTTTGCCATCACCGATGATCAAGGCGTCTCTTTGTGGGTAAATGACGCTTTTTGTTCTTTGAGCGGATATCGGCATGAAGAAGTGCTGGGCAGAAAACTGGAGTTTTTAAAGACGGACTTGCAAAATGACACTTTTTATACTGAAATGTGGGACGCTTTACGCGCAGGCAAAAGGTGGCACGGTGAAATCATTGAAAGACATAAATCCGGTTCTTTGTACACGGTTGAACAAAGAATTACTCCCATTTTAGATGCCGAAGGGGATTTGTCATATTGTGTCATTGTTCGCGATGATGTGACAGATCGTAAAAACGCCGAAGGTCAAATCATGCATTTGGCAAATTACGATCAGTTGACGGGTTTGCCGAACAGACGGTTGTTCCACGAACAGCTGAAATTGATTTTAAAGCGGGCGGAAACGCGCGGTAAAAAAGTCGCCTTGATTTTTGCGGACTTGACGAATTTTAACAGAATTAATGACACGTTGGGACATACGGCGGGTGATAACCTGTTGAGAACTGTCGCCGAACGTTTGTTGAAAATGGCCGCTCCGAAAGATTTCGTTGCCCGCATCGGCGGAGACGAATTCACGTTAATCGTTGAAAACATTCCGAATGCCGAAACGGCGGCGTTAAGCGCCAGAACGATGATTGAAACGATTTTGGCGCCGATCATGCTGGAAAACACGGAAGTCAACGTCGGCGCTTGTGTCGGAATTTCCATTTTCCCCGACGACGGGACAGAACCGGATAAATTAGTTAATTTCGCCGATATGGCTCTGCGAACGGCGGCACATTCGGCTCCGAACAGTTATTTCTTTTTTTCTCAGGAAATGAACGAAGAAACGGAAGACCGTCTGGCTTTAGAGAGAGATCTGCGTAAAGGGTTGATGCAAAACGAATTTGCTTTGTTTTTCCAACCTCAATTGGACGTGCGTACGGGAAAAATTAACGCGGCGGAAGCTCTGGTGCGTTGGTTTCACCCGACACGCGGCATGGTTTCTCCGATGCGGTTTATTCCGATTGCGGAAGATACGGGCTTGATTATTCCTTTGGGAGATTGGATTTTAAAAGAAGCTTTGCGTTATTTAAAGCTCTGGGACGAAATGAATTTGCCGAAAATTTCGATCGCCGTCAATTTGTCCGCGATTCAATTCCAGCAGGAAGATTTAGCGGGGTCTGTCGAAAAAATATTGTCTGACAGCGGCATTGCTCCTGAACGGTTGGAATTGGAACTGACCGAAAGTGTCGTCATGCAGGACGCCCGCAAAGCCGATAATATTTTATCGCGTTTGTCGCGTGTCGGAATCAAACTGGCCATTGACGATTTCGGAACAGGCTACTCTTCTTTAAGTTATTTAAAGCGCTTTGCGGTTGACCGCTTAAAGATTGATCAGTCTTTTGTTCGCGATATGACGCATAATTATGATGATGCCGAAATTGCGCAAGCGATTATCAATTTGGGGCATACCTTAGGCTTAGAAATTGTGTCCGAAGGTGTTGAAACTAAAGAACAACTGGAACTGTTGAAAAAACAATCACCCAGACCGGCGGCGGCTGCCGGGCCTCCAACTAC
>CALXTY010000072.1 GCA_944391535.1 uncultured Alphaproteobacteria bacterium | reverse complement strand
GGATATTCATTCTCAAAGGAGCTGTGACACTCCGCAAACGACCTATCGTTTGCAAAAGCGATGTTAATCGAAATCCAAAAAAAAGAAAAGCCCTCTTGCGAGGGCTTTTTTGATTCTATTCCGCTTCTTTTGTCATACGCGCCTGAATGTCTTTGATCGCTTTGCGCATTCTTTCCGGTGTGCACGGCATATCCAGATTGACGCGCAGTTTATAATCGGCGATCGCCGCCACCGCGTCACGCGCCGCCAACCAAACGGCAATCCCCAACATCAAAGGCGGTTCCGCCGTCGGTTTCGAATTAAAGATCGTCGGTTCTTTATTCGGCTTTTCCAACAACTGAACGTTAAAAATCTTCGGCAGATCACGCCCCGTCGGAATTTTATACGTCGTCGGAGAATGTGTCGTCAGATTGCCGTTCTTATCCCACTTCAGGTCTTCCAGCAACGCCCACCCCAAACCTTGGATAAACGCGCCTTCAACCTGTCCGATATCAATCGCGGGATTTAACGACATGCCGGCGTCATAGATCATATCCGCCCGCAAAACGTGAGATTCTCCGGTCAACAGATCCACGGCGACTTCCGCCATACAGACGCCGTAGCAACTGTACAAGAACGGACGCCCCGTCATTGTTGCCGCGTCAAAGTGAATCTTGGGCGTTTTATAAAAGCCCGAAGAAAACAGCGGAACACGATTCAGATTGGCTTCTTTCACAAAATCGGCAAAAGACATTTTCGCTTTTTTGCCCATATAAACGTTATTGGCTTCAAAGCGAACTTCTTCTTCCGGAACGTCCCAATGTTTTGCCGCCCATTCGACTAACGTCTTTTTGATATTGTCGATCGCGTTTTTGACCGCCATACCGTTCATGTCGGAATCCGTCGACGCCGCCGTCGCCGAAGTGTTCGGCACTTTATCGGTCACCGTCGCCGTCACGCGGATATGTTCCACGTCAACGGAAAAGACTTCGGCCGCCACCTGACACATCTTTGTATTGACGCCTTGTCCCATTTCCGTCCCGCCGTGATTGATCAGGATACTGCCGTCCGTGTAAACGCAGACCAAGGCGCCCGCCTGATTCAAGTTCACTTTGTTAAACGAAATGCCGAATTTCAAAGGCGACATGGCAATGCCTTTTTTCACATACGGAGATTTCTTGTTGTATTCAATAATTTCCGCACGTCTTTTATCGTATTCGCCTTCTTTTTCAACACGGTCGAACAGTTCCTGAATAACGTTGTCTTCAATCGTTTGATGATACGGCGTCACGTTTCTGTCCGTTGTCCCGTAAAAATTAATGCGGCGGATTTCACGCGGATCCTTTTTCAAATAAAACGCGATCCGTTCGATAATGCCTTCCATGCCGACCATACCCTGCGGTGCGCCGAACCCGCGCATCGCCGTGTTCGGAACGGTGTTTGTTTTGCACAAATGACCGCGGATCACGCAGTTCGGAATGTAGTAGCAGTTTTCTCCGTGACAGACCGTTCTTTGAACAACGGGCAAAGACATATCAATCACACTGCCGCAGTTGCCTTTATAATCGACATCCATGGCGGAAATACGGCCGTCATCGTCAAAGCCGACTTCATAGGAAACAATATACGGATGACGTTTGCCGGTGATAATCATGTCATCGTCACGATCCAGACGAATTTTGACGGGGCGACCGGTTTTCCAAGCCCCCAAAGCCGCAACGCCCGCAAAAATCGAAGGTTGGCTTTCTTTTCCGCCGAAGCCGCCGCCCATACGGCGGTTTTCGACCTTGACCATATTGAACGGCAGTCCCAACAAATCGGCGACACCGCGTTGGACTTCCGCCGGATTTTGGGTCGAACTGTAAACCATGTACTGCTTGTCTTCTTTGGGAATGACATACGCCACCTGCGTTTCCAGATACATATGATCCTGACCGCCGATCGTGAATTCGTCTTTAATTCTGTGTTTGGCTTCTTTTAAAGCCTTGGCGGGATCTCCGATCGTGGCGACCAAGGGTTTGGTTAAAAAGCTTTTCTTTTCCCAAGCTTCTTCAATCGTCAGAATCGCCGGCAGTTCTTCATATTCGACTTCGATCAAAGAAGCCGCCTTGCGGCAAAGCGCCATACTGTCCGCATAAACGGCCGCGACCGGTTCGCCGACATAGTTGACTTCGCCCGGCGCCAGACACGGTTCCGGATGAATAATCGGCGCAATATCGTTATGCCCCGGAATGTCCGAAGCGTCCAAAACGGCATGAACGCCTTTTAACGCCAACGCTTTGGATTTGTCTATCTTCTTTATCTTGGCATGCGCTTTCGTGCTTTTTAAAATATACGCCGTTAACGTTCCGCCCAATTCAGGAATATCGTCAACATATTCGGCCTCGCCCGTGACGTGCAAATGAGCACTTTCGTGCGGCAAAGGTTGGCGCACACCGCCTTTGATCAATGTTTTCATAATTTCCAAACCTCCAGATCGGCTTCGGGTGTTGTCGTTTCAACGTAAACTCTTTTCAATAAATTCAAAGCGATATCCGAACGGTAATCGCCTTTCGGACGACGTTTGATAAAATCTTGAACCATCGCTTCCATCGCCTGTTCCACGACTTCCTCCGTCCACGGTTTGCCGATCAAAGCGTCCTGCGCGTTGGTCGCCAACTGCGGAACGGCACCGCCGCCGCCATAGCCCAAGCGGGCAAACGTGACAATGCCTTTATCATCGACTTTGATGTTAAACGCGCCCGTAATCGAAGCCACGTCCAAATCACGACGACGCGCCAATTTATATGCTTTGAAAATATGATCCTTCGGCAATTTCGGAACAGTGACGTATTCCAAAAATTCTCCTTTTTGCAAAACCGTCTGTCGATATCCGACATAAAAGTCTTCCACGGGCAATTCGCGCACACCGTCTTTGGAACGCAAACGGATCGTCGCCCCCAACGCCATCAAAGACGGAATGGAATCGGCGATCGGCGCGGCGTTGCAAATATTTCCGCCGACCGTTCCGACCGTTCTGATCTGGTTGGATCCGATACGGCGGACAATTTTGGCAAACGGAGGAAACACCCGTTCCAACGTCTTGACCAATGTCGTATAAGGAACGGCCGCTCCGATGATCAAAGCGTCGTCCGTTTCTTCGACTTTATTGAGTTCGGGAACTTCGCTCAATCCGATCAAAACGGGAAATTCCTTAAATTCCTTACTGACTTCCAAGCCCAGATCCGTCGCACCTGCGACCAAACGGGCGTCCGGATATTCTTCAATCAAATCCCTTAAAGCCGACAAAGAACGGGGAGCAAAATATTTCTGCGAATTATATTCATATTCCATGCCGATCGTTCTTTGTATGGCTTCCAGAGCTTCAACAATTTCGGATTCGTGATCCGTAAAGCGGTCTTTTTTCCCGCAGGCAATCTTATGAGCGACATCCAAAATCGGGCGATATCCGGTACAACGGCACAAATTCCCCGACAAAATATCAAAAATGTCTTCGTCCGTTGCGGGTTTATCACCTTCCCAGTGATATAATGTAAATAAAGACATTATAAATCCGGGGGAACAAAAACCGCACTGCGTGCCGTGCATGTCGACCATCGCCTGCTGCACGGGATGCAACGTTCCGTCCGGATTTTTAACGCCTTCGACCGTCAATAAATACTTCCCGTCGATCCGTCCCAACAGTAAAATACAACTGTTTACGGCGCGCCAACGCATTTTACCGTCAACGGCTTCACCGATCACGACCGTACAAGCGCCGCAGTCGCCTTCGGCACAGCCTTCCTTTGTTCCGGTCATATGTTCAACCGTACGCAAATATTGCAATACGGTCATAAACGGAGCAACGTTGCGTACTTCGCGTTTTTCTCCGTTCAACAGAAAACGAATAGCATCTGCCATTAGTTTTTTCCTCTTTAATAATGTTATCTGATTAAACTTAAAGATACTGTTTTTTACTGTAAAATTCCAGTGCTAAAAAAAAACATCTTTCACAAAAGATTGGTGTTTTAATCTAAAATCAAAGCGCACTGACGGTAAAGGAAACGTAATTTCTTTATGTATTCATGCGGGTTTTTCGGTGTCACTAAAGCATCGGGGTTTTGGTTCAGCCAATCATACGTCCTTGTCAATAAAAACCGCAAAGCGCTGCCCAAAGCCAAAATCGGCAAAGCTTCTTTTTCCTCTTTTTCCAAAGGACGAACGGACTGATATCCTTTAACCATCTGATCGGCTTTTTCTTTATTAAAGTCCCATGTGTCCTGATCAAAGCACCACGCGTTCAGGCAAACGGCCAACTCATAAGCAAAAAAATCGTTACAGGCAAAGTAAAAATCAATAATTCCCGAAAGCTTGTTATTTTGAAAGAAAACATTATCGGGAAATAAATCGGCGTGGATCACCCCGCAAGGAAGATTTTTCGGGAAATTATTTTTCAAGAAAGTCAAACATTGACGCATTTCATCATACAAACCGACTTCGATCTGATCCGCAGTCTTCCCGATTTTTGCCAATAAAGCTTCCCAACCGTCCAGAGATAAATCATTCTGCCGAAAATCCGGATAATCCAACCCCGCCAAATGCATTTTCGCCATCATACGCCCCAATTCCGCACAGTGATCCGGCGTAATCCGATCGACCGAAGCCCCTTGTAAAAAAGTCGTGATACACGCTTTTTTTTCGCACAGATCCCGTAAAGAGTCTCCTTTTTTTGTTTTGACCGTTTGCGGACAGGCGATCCCTTTTTCAGATAAGTGCGTCATTAAATTTAAAAAGTAGGGCAACTCCTGCGGATTAACGCGTTTTTCAAACAATGTCAGAATGAACCGCCCCGCCGAAGTCGTCAAAAAATAATTGCTGTTTTCAATCCCCGAGGGTATCCCTTTAAAAGAAATGACTTTTCCCAAATCATATTCTTCTAAAAACAACAAAAGATCCTGTTGTGACACTTGTGTATAGACGGCCATTTTATTCTCTTAACGATGCGGGCAGAGGAAAAGAAACTTTTTCTTCGGTTTCGACATATTCCGAAACGGAAATATTAAAATGCTTGCCCAACGCCTCAATCACTTCACTGACTAAAACTTCAGGAGCCGAGGCTCCCGCCGTAATGCCCAACGTTTTAACGCCAAACAAATATTCCCAATCAATGTCTTTGGCTCTTTGAACCAGAATGGAACGCGCGCAACCGGATTCCTTGGCGACTTCGACCAATCGTTTTGAATTGGAAGAATTCGGCGCTCCGATCACCATCAGTAAATCACATTGCTTCGCGATCGCTTTGACCGCTTTTTGCCGGTTGGTTGTGGCATAACAAATATCATTTTGATGCGGTTTAACGATTGCCGGAAAACGTCTTTTTAAAGCATTTAATAAATCCGCCGTTTCATCCAAAGAAAGCGTCGTTTGCGTCACATACCCCAAATGATCCGCCCATTGATCGGGAACGCTGTCCACATCTGCAATTGAAGAGATCAGCTTCATTTCACCCGCAGGAATTTGCCCCATGGTTCCGATCACTTCAGGGTGTCCCTGATGCCCGATCAGTAACGTTTTACGACCGTTTTCATAATTCTTTCGCGCTTCTTTATGCACTTTTTCAACCAAAGGACAAGTCGCGTCTATGGTTGTCAAATTTCGACGCTTCGCCTCATCGACAACGGATAACGGCACGCCGTGCGCAGAAAAAATAACCACGGCACCGTCAGGAACCTCATCAAGTTCGTTCACGAAAACCGCACCTTCATCCGCCAATTTCTGAACGACATACTTGTTATGAACAATCTCGTGGCGCACATAAACGGGCGTCCCAAACTTTTTTAACGCCATGGAAACAATCTGAACGGCTCTGGTCACACCGGCGCAGAACCCTCTGGGCGAAGCCAACAACACTTTTAATTCAGGCAAAGACATCTTTAATCCTCTTTTGCTTTATCGGCGTACAGCATACTTTCCCGCAGCCCTAAAGAAAAGAAGAAAATAAGAGTTTAAATAACGAAAACACAAGAAAACAAAATCGCAAAGAAATGCATAATCGAGCCCAAAAGCACAAAACAATGCCAGACCAGATGCGTATAAGGCTTACTTTTCCAAATATAAAAGAACACACCCGCCGTATAAAAAAATCCGCCCAGAAACAGGAATAAAACCGCTTTTTCCGGCAAGACATTCAGAACAGGCTGAAACACACCGACAATCAGCCAACCCATTGTCAAATACAAAGCGACAGACCAGAAATGCCCGTCAATATTGGATAAGACAAGCTTTAAAACAGTTCCCACCAAAGCCAATCCCCATACGGCCGCAAGCATCGTCCAACCGATTGGATTGCGCATGAGGACAAGAAAGATCGGCGTATAGGTTCCGGCGATTAAGAAATAAATCGAGATATGATCGATTTTTTTCAGGACTTTTTTCGTATCCGAAGGAGCAACCGCATGATAAACGGTAGAAGCCGTATACATCATCATCATGCTGAAGCCGAAGATGCAACTGGAGAGGATACTCCATTTGTTTCCGTATTGAGAAGACAAAGCAACCAAAAGCGTCAAGCAGGTGATGCTGAACAGGACACCGATTCCGTGAGTAATGGAATTAAAGATTTCTTCTTTTGGCGAACAGACGCGCACAGTCTGAATTGACGACATAACAGCCCTCTGAAACAAAACGAGGGCTTTATTTTAGCGATACGTCAGCGGATAGAAAGCTAGTAAAAGTATTGTACTATATATTTTAACCGTCTTCCTTTCCAATCAAAATGCGATATAATCTTCCTTTTGTTCTACTGTCAACATTTTTTGTTATCGCTTCCTTTCCAATCAAAATGCGATATAATCTTGTTGAAGGTGACCAGGACTCGGTAGAGGTTATCGCTTCCTTTCCAATCAAAATGCGATATAATAAAACGGAAGTGTCGCCGTTCATGCCGCACGTTATCGCTTCCTTTCCAATCAAAATGCGATATAATGCGGAGTTTATTCAGCAAGCACAAAAAAAAGTTATCGCTTCCTTTCCAATCAAAATGCGATATAATCGACATGTACACGTATCAACCTGATGCCGAGTTATCGCTTCCTTTCCAATCAAAATGCGATATAATCATTGTTTAACTATATATAAATTAACATTTGTTATCGCTTCCTTTCCAATCAAAATGCGATATAATGCGTCCTTTATCGTCGCGTCGGTGTAAACGGTTATCGCTTCCTTTCCAATCAAAATGCGATATAATAAATACCATTCGTCATCCCAACTGTCGAACGTTATCGCTTCCTTTCCAATCAAAATGCGATATAATACATTCTAAAAAAGCCTTTGAAAAACAAAGGCTTTTTGTGTTTTTTCAAAAGAAAAAATCATAGTAAAACCAATTGTTTTGCCCCTATTTTCTCTGTTTTTTTTGCGACACCGATCAAAATATCCATAGAGGCATATTGTTTTTCCGTCACAGATAAAACGCGGACGCTCCCCGCCTCCGGAACCATTAATCTCAGCCGTTTTTTATGTTTTTCAACTGTATCGTTTCCTTTACAAATTCTGGAATAAACTGATAACTGCAACATAATGTAACCATCATCAATCAACTCTTTTCTGAATCGAGTCGCTCGCCGTCTTTCCGCTTTTGTCTTCACAGGCAAATCAAAAAAGACCAGAATACGCATATACCTTTCACCTAATTCACCCATTTTTTTTATTCAAACAAAGGGGTTTTTGAAAATTCGGGTAAAATAAGAGATTTCGCGTCTTTATCTCTAAACGCATTCACTAAAGAAAAAGATGTGAGTTCTATTGCTTTCAATATGGTGATTTCCTCATCATCATAAGAACAGTTTCTCGTTAAAACACTTACTAAATATTGCTTATCCTCTTTTTCCAACTTTTCTTTTCCTGATAAATCTCTTTGAACCACAGCCCAATCAACAAAAGCGCGAAAGGGTTCTATCATGTCATCTGCCAAATTAAAGGCGTTCAATTTATTGGCGTGATGCAAACCGAAACACGGTAATAAACCCGCCCCGACCAAAGATCTGACGACTGCGCCACGAATAATGGCATATCCATAATTTAATGACGCGTTTACTATGTCAGTATCATGTCGTTTAAAATCCGAAAAAAGATTATCCCAATAAAGTCGCGCGGCAAAAGCTTCTCCGTTTCCCGTATCGCCGGATTGAACGTTTTTAGCGATTTCGATCAATTTGTCCGAAACAGGACTGCCGACACGATATAAGACCTCTGCCTGATTGCGAATTTTTGACTGAACGATTTTCTGCCATAACCGCTTTTTTAAAGGTTCGGAAACATCGTTTTGCAAACAAGCGACTTCGCTGTGACGGGAATGATTCCCAAATGCTGTATAAACACCATTCGGCGTATGCGTTCGGTCACAGGAAAACAAACAAATACCATGCTCCGCCAATTCACTTAACAACGTGGCAGTGATCAAAATTTGTTTGTTTTCCAAAATAACAACGGCGATATCCTCCAAAGGCAAAGTAACGCTTTCCCCTTGCATCGGCTCATAAACCATTTGTCTGCTTTTAACGGACAGCTTACAGGCTGAAGTAATTTGAACAATCCGCCACGACATCAGGATTTACCCTGATGAAGTTTATAAAAATCATTTTTATAGCGATCAGCCTTTCGTTGCTTTTCTGATTTTGGAAGTAACGGAATCAATTTTTCAGACTTAACTTCTACAATATCTCCTAACGGGCTAACCTGAAATTTTTGCAATTTTTTAAATGTGGAAACATTAACTTTTTTTTCCTTATCCAATTTTTCATAAGAAATCAATGTTTTGTATTTTTTCTGAAGTTCGCCTTTTTTGTTTTCTTTTACCATTGCGTCAATTTCAAAAATCTCTCCCGTATCAACAGAAACGACTTGAAGCTTTTTTGTGTCATTATTAAAACCACTGACTTGACATATATTCCTTTTACCATCAACAGATAAAACCAAAATTTCAGAAGGTTCAAAAGAAGACGTTCTCAGCGAATAACCGGCAGAAGAATCATGCACCTTTATATAAAATTGCCCTGTCAGAGCATCATACTGATTCATATACCCTTCAAAACATTCGCCCGCTTCGTTTTCTATTTTCAAATAATCGTCTTTATACAAACTGAACATAAAACGATATGTCGCATCCGGTTCTTTAAAATGACCGTCTGCATCTTTTTCTACGGGGCAAAAAACACTTGATGAGTTCTGTGCGACAAAATCGGCCAGGTATTGAGGAACGAC
>CALXTY010000071.1 GCA_944391535.1 uncultured Alphaproteobacteria bacterium | reverse complement strand
GTTTGGAAGAAGCCTTTCCCATTGCTTCCACAGCACCCGACAAATACAGACCGACTTTTGTTGCAGTCTGAATATCCGTCAGAGAAATTCCTTTTTTTGATTCGATGATTAAAGCCATTTTCAATCCTTTCCGAAAAACTTGCCAAAATTATATCATTATTCGTCGTTTTTGGCAAATAAATCTTCTGTCATTAAAACGGGGGCCTGCAACCCCAAATGCTTAAAGCCCAAAGCCGTCAGCATTCTGCCCCGGGGCGTGCGTTGCAAATAGCCTTGTTGCAATAAATACGGTTCGATGACTTCTTCAATCGTGTCGCGTTCTTCGGACAAAGCCGCCGCCAGCGTATCGGCTCCGACCGGTCCGCCCGCGTATTTTTGTGCGATACACGTCAAATAACGGCGATCCATCATATCCAGACCTTGCTGATCAACGTCCAAACGTTTTAAAGCCTTATCGGCAATCGAAGCGTCTATTTCCTTCTTTCCTTCAAACGCCGCGAAATCGCGCACCCGCTTTAACAGTCTGCCGGCAACACGCGGCGTGCCGCGGGAACGGCGGGCAATCTCGCGCGCGCCGTCCTGTGTAATCGCCGTATTTAAGACACCTGCTCCGCGTATGATGATTTTTTCCAAATCCGCGGGATCATAAAAATCCAGACGCAAAGGAATGCCGAATCGGTCCCGCAAAGGCTGAGTCAACAGTCCTGACCGTGTTGTCGCGCCGATCAACGTAAACGGTTGCAAATCTATGCGAACGGATCGGGCGGCGGGGCCTTCGCCGATAATCAGATCCAGTTGAAAATCTTCCATCGCGGCATAAAGGACTTCCTCGATTGCGGGATTCAAACGGTGAATCTCATCAATAAACAAGACATCGTTTTTTTCAAGATTTGTCAGGATTGCCGCCAGATCTCCGGCTTTGGAAATCATCGGCGCGGACGTGGCCCTGAATCCGACCCCCAGTTCATGAGCGACAATCTGCGCCAAAGTCGTCTTACCCAAGCCGGGAGGGCCGAACAATAAAATATGATCCAACGCTTCCGCGCGCGTCAAGGCGGCAGTGATAAAAACTTTCAGATTATCGCAAACCGTCCGCTGTCCCGTAAAATCCGCCAGCGTCTGCGGACGCATCTTTGCGAAATCCTCATCGCCGTTTCTTTTGGCAGGACTGATAATTCTGTCTTCGGTCATGGCGCAAATTCCTTCAACGCGTCACGGATCAACTCATCGACTTTCGCGTTTTCGCCGCGCTTTTTAAAGGACTTCGCAACCGCCATGGAGGCGTCCATACGAGCGTATCCCAAATTCACCAAAGCCGATATCGCGTCATTCACCGCGCTGCCCTGCGCCTGAACGACCTCGCCCGCCGGCGTGTCCGTTCCCGCCGAGCTGATCGCCGATCCGATCTTTCCTTTTAATTCCGTTACGATTCTGAGTGCCAACTTCGGTCCAACACCGCCCGCCCGCGTCAAAGCTTTTGAATCCGCGGAAGCGATCGCCAAAGACAATTCATCGGAACTCAACGCCGACAAAATCGCCAAAGCGACTTTCGCTCCGACCCCTTGCACGGTCGTCAGTAACGTAAACCAACTTTTTTCGGCCGCATCGGCAAAACCGAACAAATGAATATGATCTTCCCGCACTTGCGTTTCAATCAACAAAGCGGCCGTCTGTCCGTTCGCGGGCATTTTCATTTGCGTCTTGGTCGAACAAAAGACTCTGTAGCCGACACCGTTGACATCCAAAATCAAAAACCCGTCTCCGACAGAATCCAGAATACCGCGTAATTTTGCGATCATTTCGCTTTCTCCGCCAACAATTTCATGCGTTGCGCCGTAATGCGCATATAAGAATGACAAATCGCCGCCGCCAAAGCGTCCGCCGCATCGGGACGAAGCTTTCCCGCCGCCGGCAACAACGTATGAACCATCATGTCGACTTGTTGTTTTTCGGCGTGTCCCGCACCGACAACGGCTTTTTTAATCTGGTTCGGCGTATATTCCGTCACGGCTATCCCCGCCTGAGCCGGCGCCAACAAGACAACACCGCGCGCCTGCCCCAGCTTTAAAGTCGAATTGGGATTTTTATTCACAAACGTTTCTTCAATCGCCGCTTCATCGGGGGCAAAATCGGAAATCACCGTACGGATCTGAGTGTGCAATTCCGCCAGACGTTCCGCCAAAGACAACGTGTCCGTCGAATCCGCCACGCCCGCGGCCACAAAAGACAAACGGGAATCGCAACTGTCAACGATTGCCCACCCCGTATGTCTCAAGCCGGGATCAAGTCCTAAAATCCGTACGGTCTTTCCCAAATCAATCTTCCAATTTCGCCATGATTTCGTCTGAAACGGAAACGTTTGAAGCCACACGTTGGACGTCTTCTTCGTCATTTAACGTTTCAACAAAATCAAAGAACTTTTTAGCGGTTTCGACATCCGTCAATTCGGCTTCGACCAAAGGTTTCCAGTCAAAACGGCAAATTGTCGGCGTATCGAATTTCGCTTCCAGAGCTTCGCGAACGGCGCCCAGATCATCGGGCGTGCAAATAATGCGATGATTTTCCTCATCGGATTCGACATCGTCGGCACCGGCTTCCAAAGCCGCTTCGAACATGGCGTCCGCTTCGGCGACCGAAGCCGGATATTCGATCAGACCGATCCGTTGAAAGTTAAACGCGACAGAGCCCGTTTCGCCCATCACGCACCCCGCCTTACCGAAAATGGAACGAACGATCGGTGCCGTGCGTTTCGGATTATCCGTCAACGCTTCGACAATGACGGCGACATTGCCGGGACCGAAACCTTCGTAACGGATTTCTTCATAGTTGGCGGCATCGCCGGCAGAAGCTTTTTCAATCGCGCGTTTAATATTGTCTTTCGGCATGTTTTCGGCACGAGCCGCGGCCATCGCGGCACGCAAGCGCGGGTTATAAGCCGGATCGGGCAATCCCGATTTCGCGGCAACCGTAATTTCACGAGCCAGTTTTGAAAAAGTGCGGGCGCGAATTTTATCCTGCGCGCCTTTACGATGCATAATATTCTTAAATTGAGAATGACCAGACATAATACCCCTCTAGTCTTTATGGTTAAACCTGATTTCGTTTTTCTTTTAACACCATTTAAAGCGGCGGTAAAGATTCCTGTAAGCGTCCGCCGTAACGAATCATATAAATTTTTTCGCACAGCCCCGTCGCATCGTTTGTATCGACCATAACGCCGCAAACGGTTGCGTCCCCTTTTTCGGGCGAATATTTTTCGCAAGCAAGATTAGTCAGGAAACGATGAATCGGTTCTGTTTTATTCATACCGATCACGGAATCAAAGCATCCGCACATGCCCGCGTCCGTCAAATACCCCGTTCCTTTGGGCAGGATCTGCGCGTCCGCCGTCGGAATGTGCGTATGCGACCCGACCACCAGACTGACCGAACCGTCCAGATATTGCCCCAAAGCCATTTTTTCGCTGGTCGCTTCGGCGTGAACGTCAACAACGATCGCCTGCACGTCTTTTCCCAACTTGACATACTCCAGCCAACGCTTTGCAACATGGAAAGGATTTTCGATCGCGTCCATATAGACCC
This sequence comes from uncultured Alphaproteobacteria bacterium, assembly GCA_944391535.1. GTDB lineage: Bacteria > Pseudomonadota > Alphaproteobacteria > CAAGCB01 > CAG-977 > UBA11549. Next base: position 5,828 of record CALXTY010000071.1, on the reverse strand, counting down.
GTCCCTGCAAATGAATTACGCCGACCTTTCTGCCGTCCGCCAAAGTATACAAACCGGCGCCTTTTCCGATTGTCCCGTCCGGATAATTCGCCGGACGCAACAGACGGTTTTCCTGATCTAGAATCGGTTGAATTTCTTTGGCGATCCAACCGTGATTGCCCGAAGTGATCACATCGGCGCCGCAATCGAACAACTCGCGACACACGCTTAAGCTCAAGCCGAACCCGTGCGCGGCGTTGTCACCGTTGACGACAACGAAATCGACATGATATTTCAGGCGGAATTCTTTTAACGTTTCGGTGACCAGACGGCGTCCCGATTTTCCGACGACGTCTCCTAAAAACAAGATACGCATTACAGTCCTTTGATGATTTCGTTTTCCGTCAGCACAAAGTTTAATTTTTCATCGGTTTCTTCCAACGGCACTTGATCTATTTCCTGATCGGAAAAAGCGACACCGATGACAACGGGATTTCCCTTTTGACGCAATTCCCGCACCGTTCTGTCATAAAATCCGCCGCCATAGCCCAAGCGTCCCCCTTGTCTGTCGAAAGCCAACAAAGGCAACAACAACACATCTGGAGTCACGGCTTCATATTTTTCATTGGGCTGTTCGGTGCCGTAGGGTCCCACGACCAATTTTGCTTCGGGTTCCCAACGTCTGAACAACAACGGATCCGTTTTAGCGACGACGACGGGCAGACAAACCGTTACGGACTTATCGTATAAAGAATGCATCAAAGGACGAACGTCCAATTCCGTTTTCATCGGCCAATATGCCGAAACAACGGCATTTTCTTTTAAAGGCAATTCGTTAAAACGCGTAACGATTTCCCGAGCGCACCACAAAGCGTGATCCAAAGCGATTTCGGAACGTTTATGAACGGCTTTTGTGCGCAGTTGTCTTTTAAGAAAAGTATAATCCATTCTTCAGCTTTCTTTTATTTACGCGGAGAAAGAACCTCTCTGACCGTCGAATCAACAACACGCGTCGCGTGGGCCGCTTTGTATAGGTGGGCGCCGTAATACGGCAGGACTTCGAACTAATGAAAGAACGTTATCCGCCGCAGGGACAGCTCCCGTAGAATAAAACGTTGGCCCCGAGTACCAGCGGGACTCTAACGAATCGAAAAGTCACTTTCCCCTGCAGGAGAGATTACGCATTTTCAACCGTTTCGGCAACACTTGAAATGCGTTGAGATACTTTTTCTATCAGTTGAACGGTCTGAGACAGAACTTCCGGCGATAGAGCGTTTTCCTCTTGAGCCTGTGTCAATTCCTGATTTTTTTCCGTTAGTTCACTGGCCAGCAACAACGCTCCCATCACCAGTCCCAAAGATTCCGAAACCGGCATGCGCGATTTGATAAAGCCGACTTTTTCATCGAGCATCATCGCCAAAGACTTTAAGTTTTCTTCTTGTCCCGCGCCGCAGGAAACAACATATTTCTGTCCGCCGACCGATAATTGAACGTCCGCCATGTTTATCCCCTTAAAATCTTTAATTCTTCAAGAGTCGAATCCAACCGTTCGGAAGCTTCGCGCGTCGTCTGTTTTAATTCGTCATAAGCCTGCCGGACACCGTCCAACTCAATGGAGAGATTTTCTTTTTCAAGACTCAAATTCCGCTTTTCGTTTTGCGCCGTCGCCAGTTCCTCTTTCAAACGCGTTAATTCTTCATTCAAAGAGTCAACTTGTTCCGATCCTGAAAAAGACTGATCCCCTCCCTCTTTGATCCGCTTTAATTCCTGTTCGGCCTCTTCTTTGGCTTTGATCAATGCCGGACGTTCGCGCCCCCAACCTTCGCGGAATTTTTTAAATTGTTCGCGTTCGCCCAACAGTTGATTCTTTTCCGCGATCAAACGATTGCGAACGGAGATCAATTCTTCTTTTTCCGCTTTCAACTGATTGAAATCCGATTCGTTTTTTTGCGCCAACGATAAATTCTGTTCCGCCTGATCCAAAGCCGACTGCAACACATCGCATTGTTCACGCAGAGCTTGCGTTTCCTGTTGTTTTTCCGCAATCTTTTGCATCGCCGATTCCAATCGCTGAGCCGCCTGCGCCAACCCTTCCAACGCCGATTGCAGTTGTCCTTGTAAACTCAATGCTCTTCTCCACAGTCTTGATCTTTTCCTTTAAGATAAAGGCGATCGCTTTTTTGTGCAACAGCCTTCTGAACCTTTTTTTGCTCTTATTGACAAAAGCGACGTCTTCTGACGTAATACTTTTTTTATTGTTATTGAAAGCTTTTCCATGACCCAAGGACTTTATCTGATTGCCGATCCCAACGCAGATCAAAAAAAACTCTGCGAACAATTTAAACAGATCTGTTTGACACAAACGCCGGACGCCCTTTTGTTTGATCCGAAAGGAAAAAACAAAGAAAAAATCAAAAGTTTTTTAAAAACCGTTCAGGATAAAAACACGGCTTTTATTCTTAAAGGTGATGTTGAACTGGCTTTGGAACTGCAAGCGGACGGCGTTCAAATCGCTTATACGCCGGAAATCAAAAAAATCCGCAAACAGACCGCGGACATTTCCTTGGGCGTCATTTGCGATTCCCGCGACGAAGCCATGCGCGCCGGAGAAGCCGGTGCCGACTACATCGGCTTTGAAAACGAAAACGCGGCGGAATTAACCGTCTGGTGGAGCGAATTGTTTACGGTTCCTTGCGTTGATTTCAATCCCGATTGTCCGGCGCAAGAGGCTGATTTTCAGATTCAGCTTTTGAACGGTTGAAAACAAACGTCTTGTTTAAAACATAGCCCAGTAAAGCCACCGGCAAAACCAAAACGGCGCCGGCGATATATTTGTTTTCCAATCCCGCCGTTTCCAATATTTTCAACCCCGCGACATTTGCCGCATAGACAATGACATAAACCCCGACGAACCGCCCCAACAGGCGCATTTGAAAATCTTTAAAAACCACTCTGCCGAACGTCTGGAAATTAAACAAAACGCCGCAAACCGTCGCGATCCCGACCGCGGCGGCATAATGCAAGCCCGCATAAATCAGCAAAGAATAAAGGGCGTAATAAAAAACCGTATTGATTCCGCCCATCACCAAAAACAAAACGAATTGTTCGGAAAATCCGGTGATTTTCATTCCCAAACGTATGCCCCAAAAAAACAACTCCTTCAGTTTTTTCATGCGACAGGCGCCCATAAAACGTCTTCGATCCGCTCGACTCCCGTAATCAGCATCACCAACCGATCGACACCGACGGCGATTCCGGCGGCTTCGGGCATGGCGGCAACGGCATTGATGAAATCATCGTCGATCGGATAACGTTCCCCATAGAGTTTTTCTTTTAAATCCATATCGTATTCAAAACGTTGACGTTGCTCGACCGCATCGGTCAGTTCCGAAAAAGCGTTGGCCAACTCGATATCGCCGACATAGACCTCAAAGCGTTCGGCGAAACGCGGATCGGAAGGCTTTCTGCGAGACAGCGCTGCCATACACACCGGATAATCATACAGAATCGTCGGCACGCCGCGCCCCAAATTCGGTTCGATTTTTTCAAACGCAATCCTGAAATAAATATCGTCCCAACGATCGTCTTCAGCCACTTGAATTCCCAGATTGCGGGCGACTTTTGCCAAAGGAGCGGGATCGGGATCAAGCGTCGGTTCGTCGGGCAAAGTCTTTTCCAGATCGAACCCCGCATATTGACGGCACGCCTCGGCGATTGAAATTCTTTGCCAATCGGCGAACGGATCACATTCCCGCCCGTTTTCTTTGAGCACTTTCGCTCCGCAAGCACGCGCACACTCTCGCACCAACTCAATCGTGTCGTCCATAATCTGCCGATAGTCCGTCTGCGCCCGATACCATTCCAGCATCACGAATTCCGGATGATGACGTTTGGAACGCTCTTCGTTGCGGAAAACACGCGCCATTTGAAAAATCTTCGGCAATCCCGCAGCCAACAACTTTTTCATCGTAAATTCAGGAGACGTATGCAAATACATCGTCCTGTCTTCTTGCCCGAACGGTTCGACCAGCTCCGTGCGGAAAGCTTTCAAATGCGGTTCCAACCCCGGAGAAATTTGTAAAATCGGCGTTTCGACTTCCAGAAAATCGCGCTGAAGAAAAAACCGGCGAATCGTTTCCAGCACTTTTGCCCGTTGCTTTAAAAGCGGCAAACGACGTTGATATTCCGACGGATGCCAAAAAGGAACTTGCCCTTTCATAAAAAAACACTCCCGATGTGAAGAACTCTTGCGTTCAGGATACTAATCTGATAATTTTTGCACAAATTTTATTGTCTTTCTTTTAATATACAAGGAAAAAACACATGAAAATGCAAGCAAACCAGATCCGCCCGGGTTGGGTCATCGAATATAACGGCAAACCCTGCATCGTTATTGATTATGAATTGGTCATTCCGGGAAAAGGCAATGCCACCATTCAGGTCAAGATGCGCGACGTCGCGACCGGCGTAAAGACGGAACAGCGTTGGCGTACGGCGGATTTCGTTGAAAAGCTGATGAGTGAAGACCGCGACTGCCAGTATTTGTATTCGGACGGTACGGATTTGACGTTCATGATGGTTGATACTTACGACCAGTTCACCGTTTCCAAGGAAATGTTGGGTGATCGCGCCGCTTATTTGCAGGACAATATGGAAGTCGTCGTTCAGTTTATCGAAGGTCGCCCTGTCGGCGTCGAACTGCCTGCGAAAGTCATTCAGACGGTTGTGGAAACGGAACCTGTCATTAAGGGGCAAACGGTTTCTTCTTCTTATAAGCCGGCCGTATTGGATAACGGTTTGCGTATCGGCGTACCGCCGTTTGTTGCGACAGGAGACAAGATCGTTGTTTCAACGATTGACAACACCTATGTCGAACGTGCGAAATAATTTTTAAGGAAAGGCGCAAAGTATGCCAAAACCGACAACCAGACCGCCTCGTCCGTCATTTCGGAAGACGACTGTGCGTAAAGCCATGGCGGAGCATCGTTCCGCGGAACGCAAAGTTTTGCAAAGGAAAACAGAAATCAAGCAACGAGCCGTTGATTTGCTTCAGAAAAAATCTGAAGAAGCGTCTCACATTCAAAGAACGACGTTTTCACCCAGAAAGCCGGATCCCGTGGAGCAGTATCGCGAATCTCGCCAAGATCGCTTTATTTCAGCTTTATCGGCGAATTTGAACATTATGATCCAAGCGGTTCAAAAGGCCGGCCGCGGTTTGGCGCGCGATTTCGGAGAACTGGAAAAATTGCAGGTTTCCAAAAAAGGAGCCGCCAACTTTGCTTCCACGGCCGATATGAATTCGGAAAAGACTTTGCGTGAATACCTGTTAAAAGTGCGTCCCCGTTACGGCTTTTTACAGGAAGAAAGCGGTACTTTGGCCGGAGCCGACACCTCGCACCGTTGGATTATCGATCCTTTGGACGGTACCAGCAACTTTTTGCACGCGATTCCGCATTTTGCGATTTCTTTGGCTTTGCAAGAAGACAAGGAAATCATCGCGGGGGTTATTTTCAATCCGATCACGGGCGATCTTTTTTATGCGGAAAAAGGTGGTGGCGCTTGGGCTTTAACGGCGACGGGGTCTTGCCGTTTGCACGTGTCCCATCGCAACACGTTAAATGAAGCCGTCGTCGTGACGGGCATTCCCCATTTAGGGCACTCGGATCCGGACAAGTTTGTGCGCCAGCTGATGCCGATGATGCAAAAGACGGCGGGCGTTCGTCGCATGGGTTCGGCGGCGCTGGATATGGCTTATGTTGCAGCCGGACGTTTCGAATGCTATTGGGAAGAAGATATCAAACCTTGGGATATCGCGGCCGGAATGCTGATCGTCAAAGAAGCCGGCGGTC
>CALXTY010000070.1 GCA_944391535.1 uncultured Alphaproteobacteria bacterium | reverse complement strand
GTAATCAAAGGTGGTGAAATTCTATTATTTTTATATTTTGATTTGTGTTAATGGCGTATTTGTGTATATTTAATGATGCGGAGGTAAAATCGGAGAAAATTCTATCCGAAAAAAGATAAAAAAAGGATGAAAAACGACGAAAGAACCGACGCGACAAAAAAAGACAAACTAAAAACAGCCCCCGTACAGATCCGAGAGCTATTTTTTTAGAAAATTTTTTTGGTTTAGAAGTTCTTACGTTTGGGAGAAAATTATATGAAACTCTTTAAATACTTATTGCCGGCAATGCTGGTCACGGTTTCTTTTTCGGCAACGGCGGCAGAAACGGTGAAGGCAACGGAAACGGTAACGGTCACAGAAACGGCAGTAACAAATCCATTGCAGAACCCTTATGTTAAAGCAGGTTGGGTTTTTGGCTTTTTGGAAGCAAAAGGTGGCGGAAATTCGGCAGATATTTATATTCCGGGTTTTGACGCTGCGGTTGGCGCAACTTTTTTAAATATGGGAAATATGGCTCTTCGCGCTGATGTTGATTGGACATATCGTTCATTTGAATTTGATACGGATGGTATGGACGTGGACGCTTTGATTAACACATTCAGCGGCAACGCATATTTGGACTTTAAAACATCTACGGGATTTACACCGTATGTCGGAGTGATGGTGGGACTTTCATGGTTATCACTTGATGATTCGCACAAATTGCGTCCTTCATTCGGAGCGGGATTCGGAGCGGCTTATCAGATCAACGAAAATATTGCTTTGGATGCCGGCTATAAGTATTCTTACTTAGGAAAAATAGACGGCATGAAGGTGCGCTCTTCGGATCTTTTATTTGGTGTCCGTTTCGCGTTTTAACGATGTTTCTTTAAGCTCTTATTTTTTTTAAGAGCTTTTTTTGATAACGGAAAAATCAAAAATTTTTGCGTTTAAATTAAAGCGAACTTATTCACGGAACGGACGGAATTTATTATTCCGAAGTGTTTTAAAAGTGACAGGCGGTATCAAATGATACCGTCTGTTTGTTATTTCATTTTTTTGAAAAGCTTTGTGATATTCGAAAACATATCCGAAATCATCACGTCGGATCGGTAAAAAGTTGTAAACGGGAAAGGTTTTGATTATCCTCTATAAAAAATGAAAGAAAAAGTATGGCTACAAAACGTAAAGGCAATCCCGTTAACGGTTGGGTGATTTTGGACAAGCCCGTTGATATGGGATCGACAACGGCGGTGAGTATCGTCAAAAGGTTGTTTAACGCGCAAAAAGCGGGACATGCCGGCACGTTGGATCCGGCGGCTTCGGGTGTGTTGCCGATTGCTTTGGGCGAGGCGACAAAGACCATTCCCTATGTGATGGACGGTGAAAAGGTGTATGCCTTTACGGTGCGCTTTGGTCAGGAAACAACGACTGATGACGCGCAAGGCGAAGTGATAGCGCAAACGCAACATCTGCCCGAAGAAAAAGATCTGCTTGAAGCGATCGGTTCTTTTATCGGGGAAACGGATCAGGTGCCTCCTAAATATTCGGCGGTGCATATCAACGGTCGTCGCGCTTATGATCTGGCGCGAGAAAATAAAGAAGTCGTTTTGCAACCGCGGCGGATTCGAATTGACGAATTGGAAATGCTTCTCTTTTCTAAAGACGGCACTGCCGATTTTCGGATTCGCTGTTCCAAAGGAACGTATGTGCGCTCGGTTGCGCGGGATTTGGCGCGAAAAACGGGCAGTTTGGGGCATATTATCGCGCTTCGGCGACTGAAATGTGCAAAATTTTTGGCTGAAAACGCTTTTTCACTGGAATATCTGCGCTCATTAGAGCATAGTTCTAATTGGACCGATGTGCTTTTGCCCGTCGAGACCGTGCTTGACGACATCCCAGCTCTGGCCGTGACGCAAGCTCAGGCACTTAAGTTGATGAACGGTAATTTTTTGGCCGCGTCCGATTTCGGATCCGTTCCGCAAACGGACGTATTTCAGGCGAAGACACAAAACCGTTTGATCGCTTTGGTCCGTGTGCAGGACGGAATGATCCGTCCCGTACGCTTGATTATTCAATAACTCGTTATTAGGAGACGACGATGTCGATTACACAAGAACGTAAACAGGAACTGATTAAAGAATTTGCAACAAAAGAAGGCGACACTGGCTCGCCGGAAGTTCAGGTCGCCATTTTATCCGAACGGATTAAGAACTTGACGGAACATTTAAAAGAACATGACAAGGATTTCCATTCCCGTCGCGGTCTTTTAATCATGGTCGGTCAACGCCGCCGTTTGTTGGACTACCTGAAGAGCAAAGACGTGTCCCGTTACGAAAGCTTGATTACCCGTTTGGGATTGCGCCGTTAAGGCGAAAAGATTTGGCAAAGCCCCTTTTTGATTTATTTGAAGAGGGGCTTTGTCGAATAAATAATATTGGTTTGTTGGCTCTTTTCGAATGGTCGAAAAGAGGTTGGAGAAGAAAGTAAGAATAATGTCTATGTTTAAAGAATTTCGTAGGGAAATTGAATGGGGCGGACGTACCTTGTCCGTCGAAACAGGAAAGATCGGACGTCAGGCGGATGCTTCGGTGATCGTGAAATACGGAGAAACCGTTGTGCATTGTGCTGTCTGCGCCGCCAAAACGGCTCCGGAAGGAATGGAGGAGGATTTTTTGCCGTTGACCGTTAACTATCAGGAAAAAGCGTATGCCGCGGGTCGTATTCCGGGCGGTTTTTTCCGTCGTGAAGGTCGTCCTGCCGAACATGAAATTCTGGCGGCTCGTTTAATCGATCGCCCGATACGTCCTCTGTTCGCCAAAGGCTACTGCAATGATACGCAGGTCACGTGCACGGTGTTAAGCCATGATATGGAAAACGATCCCGATATCGTTGCGATGATTTCCGCTTCAGCCGCATTGGCATTATCCGGTTTGCCTTTCTTGGGTCCGATCGGAGCCGCCCGTGTCGGCTATAAAGACGGACAATATATTTTAAATCCGACGGTTGGAGAACGTGAAACGTCTCGATTGGACTTGGTTGTCGCGGGAACGTCTCAGGGTGTTTTGATGGTTGAATCCGAAGCCGGCGAATTGTCCGAAGAAGTCATGTTGGGTGCTGTCGTTTTCGGTCATGAAAAAATGCAGGCCGTCATTGACATGATCAACGGTCTGAAATCCGAAGCCGGTAAAGAAGCTTGGCCGATGCCGGTTCCCGCGCCGGAATATAAAGTCGTCTATGACAAGTTTATGGACGCTTACGGTGCCGAATTGCGCGAAGCGTATAAGATTACGGATAAACTGGAACGTCAGAACGCGGTTGCCGATATTCGCGAAGCCGCTAAAATCAGCGTTGCCGAAAATGAAGCCGAAGCCGCTGTTGCAACACGCGTTTTCCATGAAATGGAATACCATACGGTTCGCGATGCGATTTTGGAAACGGGAATCCGTATTGACGGCCGCGATACAAAGACGGTTCGCCCGATTACCGCCGAAGTCGGCGTTCTGCCGCGCGCACATGGTTCCGCATTGTTTACGCGCGGAGAAACGCAAGCGTTGGTTGTTGCGACTTTGGGAACGGATCAGGATGAACAGATCGTCGACGCTTTGACCGGCGAATATCGTCAGCCGTTTATGTTACATTATAACTTTCCGCCGTATTCTGTCGGCGAAACGGGACGTATCGGTTCTCCGGGACGCCGCGAAATCGGACACGGCAAGTTGGCTTGGCGCGCCATTCATCCGATGTTGCCTTCCAAAGAAGAATTTCCGTATTCGATTCGTGTCGTTTCCGAAATTATGGAATCAAACGGTTCTTCTTCCATGGCGACGGTTTGCGGTTCGTGTTTGGCTTTGATGGATGCCGGTGTTCCGATGAAGGCTCCCGTTGCCGGTATCGCGATGGGATTGATTAAGGAAGAAGACGGTCGCTTTGCCGTTTTGACCGACATCTTGGGCGATGAAGATCATTTGGGTGATATGGACTTTAAGGTCGCCGGAACGAAAGACGGTGTCACATCTTTGCAGATGGATATTAAGATTACGTCCATTACAAAGGAAATTATGGAAATCGCTTTGAAGCAGGCGAAAGAAGGTCGCTTGCATATTCTTGGCAAGATGGCTGAAGCGATTGCCGCACCGCGAGACAGTATTTCCGAAAACGCTCCGCGCATTACAACGTTGCAGATCAATAAAGACAAGATTCGCGATGTGATCGGAACGGGCGGAAAAGTGATTCGTGAAATTACGGAATCCACCGGTTGCAAGATCGATATTTCCGAAGACGGTTTGATTAAAATCGCTTCATTTTCCGAATCTTCGGGCGAAGCGGCGTTAAATTGGATCAAGGGCATTGTTTGCGAACCCGAAGTCGGACAGATTTACGACGGTAAAGTGGTAAAAGTTGTCGAATTCGGCGCCTTTGTGAATTTCCTCGGTTCAAAAGACGGCTTGGTTCACATTTCCGAATTGGCTCCGAAACGTGTCGGCAAGGTCACGGATGTTGTCAATGAAGGCGATCATGTCAAAGTGAAATGCATTGCGATTGACAATCGCGGCAAAGTAAAGTTGTCGATAAAACGAGTCAATCAGGAAACCGGCGAAGATCTGGACAATCAGGTACAGTCTGAACAGACGGAACAGTCCGAACAGACGGCCGACTAGTTATTTTTCAAGAAGGAGCGTTTTTCCGTGAAATCTTTAAAGAACTTACTTATTTCGGGGCGCGAGGTTCTTCCTTTGATCGAAGGGGGAAAAGGCGTTGCCGTCAGCACGTGCAAAACGGCGGGCGCTTGGGCGGCGGAAAATGCCGTCGGAACAATTTCAGGCGTCATTCCCGATGTTGTTGACGCGAACGGCGACATCATTCCGATGGAAATTAAAGCGAAAACACGCCGTGAACGCTTTGAAGAACAAATCCGTCATTCAATCGACGGGATTATTTCACAAGCGAAAATCGCTCATGAAATAGCCTGCGGTAAAGGGCGTATTCATATCAACGTTCTTTGGGAACAAGGCGGGGCTCAACAGATTATCACCGAAGCTTTGGCGGGAGCCAAAGGTTTGATCGACGGAGTAACCTGCGGGGCGGGCATGCCTTATAAGTTGGCGGAAATCGCTTCTTCTTTTAAAACATTTTATTATCCGATCGTTTCTTCGGGGCGCGCCTTTAAAGCTTTATGGGCACGCGCTTATAAATCATATGCCGATTTTTTGGGCGGTGTCGTTTATGAAGATCCGTGGAAAGCGGGCGGACATATAGGGTTATCCAACAGTGATGATCCGGCCGTTCCGCAAAATCCGTATGAACGTATTGTCGAATTGCGTCGAACCATGTCTGCGGTGGGATTGGAAAATACGCCGATCATTATTGCGGGCGGTGTATGGTATTTGCGCGAATTTCAGGATTATATCGACAACCCCGAAATCGGTCCGACGGCTTTTCAGTTTGGTACGCGTTCTTTGCTGACGCGGGAAAGTCCCGTTGCCAAAGCATGGCAAAAAGCCTTGTTGACTTTGAAGAAAGGCGAGATCGCTTTGCAGCGTTTTTCTCCGACCGGCTTTATGTCTTCGGCGATAAAGAACAGGTTTTTAACGGATCTGTTTGATCGTTCGGCAACCGCGATGCCATATATGGAATCTCCTGAAGGCGATTTTCAAATCCCGATCACTGTCGGCGTAAATAAAGTTTATATTACCGCTTCCGATAAAGAGCGGGCGGACGGGTATGTCGGTGGCGGTCGAACGGTGGCTTTAAAGACGAACGATGATCAAATCGTCTTTGTCACGCCGAAAAACCAAGAAGATATTCAAAAGGCTCGGGGCAATTGTCTGGGGTGCATATCATACTGTTTATTTTCGGGTTTCAATCAGTCGGCCGAAAATTTATCAACGGGCAAGACGCCGGATCCTCGATATTTTTGCATTAAAGACGCTTTGTATCGTGCGGCTCACGGCGGAAATGTCGATGACGAACTGCTTTTTGTCGGAAATAATGCGACGCGTTTTTCAACGGATCCGTTGTTTAAAGACGGGTATTTGCCGACGGTGAAAGAGTTTATTGCCAAGCTGTTAACCGGAGATTAAATTGTTAATTTAAAAGGGAGCGTTAGCTCCCTTTTTTGAATCAATAAAAAAAGATTGCACTCTTTGAAAAGAAGTTTTATCTTTTTTTAAGAAATAAAGTCTTTTTGCAGGGAGGATGACATGAAGAAATCCGAACGTCCTTATGCTTGGACAGTAGATATTTTGCGTCAGGCGAAATTGCGTCCGACGTGTCAGCGCATGGGATTGGTCAAGTTATTGTTTGGCTATGGTCATCGTCATGTTTGCGCGGAAGAGTTATATAAGGAAGCAAAAAGGAACGGAATGAATTTATCATTGGCGACAGTGTATAACACTTTGAACCAATTTAAGGAATCCGGTTTGTTACGGGAAATTTTAACCGGAGGCGACAAGTCGTATTTTGATACGAATTTAACGCCTCATTTTCATGTGTTTTTCGAACAAGACGGTCGTGTTGAAGATTTACCTGATGAACATATATCGGTTCATTTGTCGGAAGATTTTTTAAAGAGCAAGAATGTTAAATCGGTTGACGTTGTTATTCGGATTTGATTATTCAAAGACTTCGTTTTTATAAACGCCCCAAAGCGTTTTTTTAAAGACCCAGCCTTGAAAACTTTCGAAATCAACTTTACACAGGTCGATGTTTTCAGGACAAGACATTAATTTACCGACCGCGCCTGTTTCAATTTTTGCCAAGGGTAAAGAGTCTTGATTGGCGGCACGAAATAAAAAAGTGTTTTGAGTGATGCGCACAGTTCTTCTTCCGGACAGCATGGATCGATAGATCCATCCTTCTTTACCGTTAAAATCTTTAATTCTGCGCCAATTTTCAAATTCAGCCGTGATTTCGACTGGCAGGTCGTTTTTCAAATAGACCCATTCTACGGGATAGCGAAATCCGGGGCCTGTTCTCAGGTTGACCTGATTGGATCTGAGGGAAACGAATCTGGGCAAGGGCAATCCCGTTTGGGCTTGAGCCGGACAATGCACGAAAAGAAGAAGAATAAAGGGCAATAAAATCATATCAAACGCCGGTTGATCCGAAACCGCCTTGTCCGCGGCGTGTTGAGCTTAATGCTTCGATTTCATGCCATTGCGCCTGAATGACCGGAGCGATGACCATTTGAGCGATTCTCATTCCGCGCTTTAATAAGAAGACTTTGTCTCCGGCGTTATAAAGTATGACGGAGATTTCACCTCGATAGTCGGCGTCGATGGTACCGGGAGAATTTAAAACGATAATCCCTTCTTTTAGAGCCAAACCGGAACGGCTTCTGATTTGGGCTTCATATCCGGACGGCAGAGCGATGCTAATGCCGGTGGAAACTTTTTCGCGACCGCGAGGCGGAATGGTGATTGTTCCAGGGATGGCGGCATACAGATCCATGCCGGCGGAGTCTTCGGTGGCATAGGCCGGTAGAGGGAAATCAGCTCCGGCAGCGTTTTTAAAAATGGGAATTGATATTTTTTTCATTGGTAAACCCTTCCATTTTTGTGGATTTTTATCATAAAAGGATTTATAAAATATAAAGAAAATTTTTTTTTTGATTTTATAAGGACGAATTGGCGTGTCACGCGGTTTTGTTTTTGGTTGTTTAATGGCGTTTTCTGCGGCGAATCAAGCTTATGCATTCGGTTTGACGGCGGATCAGATGTATCGGAATTTGTTGGCTTCGGAAAAAGGAACGATGAAGTCGGCTTCATTATCTTCCAAGCCGCTGTTGACTTTTAAAAAGGTTGAATCAAAACCTGAAGAAATCTGGCAGGAAAAGAAAGTCTATTTTGAGAAAAAAACTCAAAAGCCTGCAGATTTCGATGCTCAATACAGTTGGGATGATGTAATTAATTCCGTTAAAAAAGGAAATGTGACGCCGTTTGATCTGGCTGAAATTCGCCGTCTGTCCGAGCAGGAAAACGCCGAAGCCATTGAGTTGTTGGCGTGGATGTATGCGACGGGAACGGGATTAAAACAGGATTTGCAGAAATCATACGCCTATTATTTGCAGGCGGCTCATATGGGGGTGCCGTCGGCTTATGATAACGTGCGCGCCGTCTATAAAGCGATGAGTCCGCATCAAAAAGCGTCTTTACCTTCATTTTAAGAAAAGAAACATTCCGATCGAAAGTCCCAAAAGACATAGAAAAACGAATCCGGCAGATAAGCGGTGTCGTTTTTTTTGAAAACGGGCAGCCAAGGTGTGATTGTAAAGCATTTCAGGAATTCTTTTAAGATCTTCTTGAAAATAAGGTATTTTTTTATTTTGAAAAGACAATCGTTCGGCATGATGCGGATCTAATCCGAATGCTTTTTGGATATCGGCGGGATTTGTTTTCACGCAAGAAAAAGATTTTGTTCCTTTTTCTAAAAAATCAGCAAACTCGCGACTGGTATATTCCCAAATGTTTTCCTGAATATTTAAGACGTTTTGACATAATTTTTCGGTTCTTTTTAACGTCATGACACAGTAGCGCAAGGAAAAAGGCAGGCGAACACCATTGTCGGACAAGCTTTTTAAAAGGCAATCCGCTTTTTGTCCCGCCAATAATAAAGAGGCGTGTCGATCCGTTTGTTCGATCAGCTTAATCAGACGGGCGGGGGGGAAAAAAGGAGGCAGAAATCCGGATGTCAATAACGTTTTAGCCGCTTGAGTATAATCTTTGCGTGTTAAAGAGATCAGAAAAGAACTGATGAACAGTCTTTCCTGATCAGACAAAGAAAGAGGCATTCTTGCACGGGTTAAAAAGATGTTTGCGTTTTTATCGACTTTGCAGACACTTTGGGCGGGCAAGACGACGAAACCGTCTCTTAGAATCATTAAGACAACCGTTTTTGCCAAACTGACAGCTGTCTTTTTTTTGTCGTCGGATTCCGCTAAATTTTTCAAAGCGTCGTTATTATTCAAAGTTAAAATATGTTTATGCGTGTTGCTCCAATCCGGCAAAGCGACATTAAAGCAATCGTCTTCGTAGAAATGGTCGTGCAAACGTTCCAAAGCGGCGGCTTCAAATCTGAAATCTGTTTCGCGGTCAAGTATTTGTTCAAACAGTTCGGCTGTTTGCTTTAGATCGGGGTTTTTCCCGGCGAAAGTATAGAAGACTTTTAGCATACGCAGGAATTGTTTTTGATCGTTTAAGTCGGTGGATTTAGCGAGGTGTTCGGTCAGATTGGAAGCTTTTTCCAACAGATTTGCTTTGTGTTTGCCCGAAATGTCGGGATAAAGCGCGAAAAAGGAGGCGGCCGTTTGTTCGCAAACACCGGCGGAGTTCAAAAAGAACGAGAGCTTTTCCTCAGGGCTTGTAGGTAAATTTTTCTGAGTTTTTTTTGTTTTCTTTAAGTTCAAGAATTCGCCGGGCAGTCCTTTTAAGACCGACTGGCAATTGAAACGAGCCAATTGTCGGCTGAAGACGTAAAGACTGAAAAGACAAGAAAGCTTACGGAACAAAAGAAAAAGCCTCCGGACGGTGAAAATATCGACATCATACCGGATAATTTC
>CALXTY010000069.1 GCA_944391535.1 uncultured Alphaproteobacteria bacterium | reverse complement strand
TAATTTGAAAAGTAATTTTAAGGGAGGCCGTATGTTTAAAGGACTTTTTACAGCATTGATCACTCCTTTTAAAAAAGGGAATGTCGACTGGGATGCGTTTGTCCGATTGATCGAGTATCAAATAAAATCAGGGGTCGGCGGAATTGTTGTTTGCGGCACGACGGGTGAAAGCGCCGTAATGAGCGAACAAGAATATAAACAAACAGTCGAATTGTGTGTAAAAACCGTGAACGGTCGGGTTCCTGTCATTGTTGGCACGGGGGGCAACGACACGGCAAGGACGATCGAAAAAACAAAATTTGCTCAAAAAGCGGGGGCGGATGCGGCTTTGATTGTTACGCCTTATTATAATAAACCGACACAGGAAGGCTTGTTTTTGCATTATCAAGCCGTGCATGACGAAACGACTCTGCCAATCGTTTTGTACAATGTTCCGGGGCGCACCGGCGTGAACATCGGTATCGACACGGTTGCTCGTTTGTCGGGGTTGTCTCGGATCGTCGGGATAAAGGATGCGACGCCGGATTTGATGCGTCCGTTGAGATTGAAAATGGCGATCGAGAGAAAAGATTTTTCCGTTTTGTCAGGGGAAGACGCTTCCATTGTTGCTTTTCTGGCGCATGGAGGAGACGGGTGCATTTCCGTTACCGCGAATGTGGCTCCGACTTTATGCGCGGCATTGCATCAGGCGTGGGAACGAAAGGATTGGAGTGAAATCGAACGGTTAAGAGATCTTTTGCTTCCCTTGCATGACGCGATGTTTGTCGAAACAAATCCCGCTCCCGTCAAATATGCGGCGGCTCAATTGGGCTTTGGAGACGGCTCTTTGCGTTTACCATTATGTGAAGTATCTGAAAAATCAAAGGAAATCATATTGACGGCTTTACATTCAACCGGTGTGGCGGAGTGATCTTATGGCAACGCATAAAAAATCCGCAATGATCAATACGGGAACGGTTGCGAAAAACAGAAAAGCGCATTTCAACTATGCAATCGAGGAAACCGTCGAAGCGGGATTGATCCTGACGGGCGCCGAAGTCAAATCGTTGCGTCTGGGGCGAGCCAGCATCAATGAAGCGTATGCTTCGGCTCAAGACGGAGAAATCTTTTTGATCAACGCTTCGATTTTGGAATACGGATCAATCGGCTATATGAAACATACGGCCGCCAGACCTCGAAAACTCTTGTTACACAAAAAAGAGTTGAAACGCTTGATCGGAGCCGTCGCCCGTAAGGGATACACCTTGATTCCTTTGGAGCTTTATTTTAATTCCCGAGGAATCGCCAAAGTCAAAATCGGGCTGGGAGTCGGGAAAAACACGGTTGACAGACGTGAAGACATAAAAAAACGAGATTGGGATCGTGAAAAACATCGTTTGTTGAAGGGCGGCTAATTTAGTTTTTGCAATTTTTTAACTTTTATGCTTTCTTTGAAAAAGAGTTTTTTGCCGGAGGTCAGTCAATGCAAAATTTACAGGAAAAAATCAAAGAGTTGCTCTTGTTGTCAAACGAAGATATAGAACCGTTGCTCAAAGGTGACTTTAAAACGCTTCTGGCTCAAAACAAAGAGGGGGCTGTCCGTGTCGGCATAGTTTACGGGGCAGGGATCGTTGTTTTATTGCTGTTTTTGTCTCTTTTTTCCGTTTTCGGCGCGTTTGGAAAAGTGATATTAAGTTTTCTGATGTTTGGAATAATCGGTGTGTTGGCATTTCTGGCCGGCGAAAAAAATGTATTAAAGGCGACCCGGTACCCTGCTTTTTCTTATTTCTTTTTGTTTGTTTTTGCAATTATGCTCCTGTCTATGTTTTCCGACATTTCATCGCAAGGATCCTTTTTATCTAAATTGTTGTTGTTTATGATCGTTGCCGGCTTGGGAGCAGGGGCGTATTCCATTCGTGAAAAAGCTTTGCAACGTGGTTTGACGTTGCTTCAGTTGGTGTTGGTTACTTTGTTTTTAGGGGCTTTTTTATTGTCATTACAAGCCGCTTGCGTTCAGTTCGGTCTGGATCAGGAAGTCGCCATGGCTCAACAACGTCAAGAAATCCGTCGTTTGAGAGAAGCCGAACAAATGCGTATGAATCAAGCTTCGACAAAAGTTTGTACGACGGACGAAGAATGCCGCAAAATGAATACAAAGAAAAATTCATACTATGCTGAATTTGAAGATTTTGCTCAAGAAGCCTGTGAAAACGCCGTTGCAAAAGAAATTCCCGGCAGATTTGAATGGACCGTTTCCGCAAACGATTATAAATTTTCAAGTTATGAGGTCGATGTACTGAATGATGAGATCTTTTTAATCGGTGACAGAGCTCAGTTGATTGACAATGATGGTACAAAAACAAAAATTTCGTATACCTGTCGTTATAATACAAAAAAGAAAACGACCGAAGCCGCAATTCATCAAGCGGTTCAGTAAAGCCAGTCTTTTTTCTTGATATGACGATAAGATGTGCTAGTATGACTTGATTTTATGTTACGTAACATCGTAACGCACGACGGAGATTGAAAAAATGACCCATACAGCAGTAGAAGCGGAAGCTTATTACGACATTCTGGCAAATGCGGACGGGGAATTGTTATTTTGTTTGAAAGCCCGTGAAGGCAGTCCGGATCGTCCTCAGATTTTGTTTAACGGTGAAAATCACGCGTTGTTTTACCGCACTGCGGATCAAATGATTGTTTTGGATTATATTCATCCGGAAGTTTGCCCGTTACTTAAAGAAGCTTCTTCCGTTCTTGTTGCCGAATTCTCCGAACCAAGCGGAGATAATCCGATGAAAGGGATTGTTCGGGAATATACGGCTTCTGTTCGTCATGTGTCAAAATTACCTTTGGTAACTGACATAAAAGATTTGGGTTAAAAAAACGGCTGAAAAATCAGCCGTTTTTTTATATTTCAGGATCCGGATAACGCCAGACATTGTTTTCAAAATTTTTCAATAACAGAAAGTCTCCGTCACGTCCAAGACAGCGTTGATCGTTGATAATGATTTTTCCCCCGCCACCGGGAATGTCAATCGCGTATGTCGGAACGGCGTATCCCGATGTGTGTCCGCGCAAGGCGTTGATTAAATCAATTCCTTTAGCGACAGGAACGCGAAAATGCATGGATCCCGCGATCGGATCGCATTGGAATAAATAATAGGGACGAACTCTGACTTTTAACAGTTCGTGCATTAATTTTTTTAATACGTCGGCATCATCGTTGACCCCTTTGAGCAAAACGGTCTGAGAACCGGAAGGAATGCCGGCGTTTGCGATACGTTCACAGGCTTTTGCCGTTTCCGGCGTCATTTCGTCAGGATGGGTAAAATGAAGACTGAAAAAAACGGGGTGGTATTTGCGCACGATTTTCATCAGGTTCGGAGTGATACGCATCGGTAAAACAGCCGGCACTTTCGATCCGACACGGATCATTTCAACGTGTTTTATTGCCCTTAGACGAGATAAAAGGTAATCAATGGTTTCGTCGCTCATTGTCAAAGGGTCGCCGCCGGAAACCAAAACATCTCGGATTTCTCGATGAGAAGCGATATAATTAAAAGCGTTTTCCCAACGTTGTTTTGATCCTTCTGTCACAGGGCGATCGCCATGACGTCCCACCAGTCTGGATCGTGTGCAATAACGGCAATATGCGGAACAATATTGCGTCGTTAAAAACAAGACTCTGTCCGGATATCGATGAATTAACCCTTCGCATACTTCGCACGGTTCTTCGCCTAACGGATCATTGGTTTCTCCAAGCGAGAGAATTTTTTCTTTTAAAGAGGGCAACATTGTTTTGCGTAAAGCAACAGATGCGTTAAGCAAAGAAGCATAATAAGGCGTGATCGCCGTCGGAAAAGCATCTTGTTGTTCCAAAGCTTTTTTTTCTTCGTCTGACAGATCTAAAATACGTGCGATTTCAGAAAAACCGGTCAACCGATGGGTTAATTGCCAATGCCAATCATTCCACATTTTCTTTTTGATCTCCGGATAAAATTTATTTCGAAATAAATCGGCATTTGTCATAAAATAAAAATCCTTTTGTAAAATGGATTGTTCTTGTAAAGTAAAATACATCTTTTGAAGGAGGGAAAAAATGAAAAAGTTTTTTTGGATCGTTTTTATCTTTTTTTCCATTTTACCTTTATCCGTCCGTGCGGCGACGATTAAGAATACGGATAATAAACCTTATTCATTGCTGGTGAAACAAGAAAATCGAAATTTTTACGTGTTGATTGATTCAAACGGAACAATCGTTGATTTATGTCAATCATGCATCGTTGAAGTCGTCGGTTTTAGCTTGTTGGATATTGAAAGCGAACAGAATTTGTTTATTCGTAACGGAATATTAACGGTTCAATGAAAAAAATATGACTTTCGTCATAGGTGGTATGAAATATTACAGAATTGTTTCAAAAAAAAATTTGAGCTATCCTAAAAACATAACTCGTACAAGGAGAACTGAAATGAAAAAATTACATTCACAAGAATCAGGCCGTTCAATGGTCGAAATGTTGGGTGTTCTGGCGATCGTCGGTGTTTTGTCAGTCGGCGGTATCGCGGGATATTCTCAGGCAATGTCAAAATTTAAAATTACAAAAGCGATGGATCAGGTGCAGACAATCATTACGAATATGCGTACATTGTATGCGTCGTCCAGAACGTATTCTTCTTTGTCTGCAAATGCGGCATACAGTGTCGGTTTGTTAACGGACGAAACGTATAACGGTAACGGAACAGCGGGTATTAACCCGTTCGGCGGAGAAATTATTTTCGGTGTCGGAAATAATAACAGATCCTTTACAGTTAAATATACAAAAATCACACCCGAAGCTTGCGTGAAAATTGCAACGGCCGATTGGGGCGCGGACGAATCTTCTGGCTTGATTTCTTTGGAAGTCAACGGTAATAAACATACTTGGGCTTCTCAAGGCGGAACTACGGCTGCAAATATTTTACCGGTTGATGTCGCAACGGCAATTTCGCAGTGTGGTTCTTCAACGGCAAACACTTCCATTGCGTGGGAATACCGTTAAGTGAAAAATATAATAGAAAAACCGGTGGATTTCACCGGTTTTTTTATAAATGATCTAAAAAAACACCGCTTGATTTCAAGCGGTGTTCGTTTTTTTATTTAATCAACGTAATGTTTTAGCCGACACATAAGCAATGGCGGCGTGTTCGGCGCAATAAGGCTTGTCAGGCAGAGCTTCCTTACCGCAAAAATGAAAATCTTCGTCTTTTGGGTCACCGATCGGCCAACGGCAGGAAGAAGATGTTAAGTCATTAACGGTAAATAATTTTTTCTTTTCTTTTTCTGCTGTCTTCTTTGAAGCGGGTTGAATTTTGATTGTTTTTTTCTTTTCATCTGATTGTTTTGCTTCATTTGCGGGAATGTTTTCATCATCGTTTCGACGGATGGGAGAAGGGCGGCTGTTCAATCCCAACCGATGCGCTTTACCGACAACGGCGTTTTTAGACACACCTAACGCTTTTCCGATTTCTCCTGTTGTCAAGCCTTTGTCCCAAAGGCGTTTGAGTTCTTCTACCTGTTCGTCTGTCCACCCCATAGTTTTTTCCTTTAATAAATGCCGTAAACGGGCGTTTCTATAAACATCATATCTCTGGTTGCAAAAACCTTTCGGATATTATCACCATAATTTTTTATCGCAAGCAGGTTTTCTTTGGAAGAAGTGTACATTCCCAAGAAAAGTTGAATACTATCCCAAGAAACCTGCCGATCCCGCGGAGATAAAACGTCAAATGACTTCGGCGGTTTTTTTAATTTTCGCCATGCCGCCAAATTTAAGGCGACAGCCGGACTCATATTTGCGACTCGGCGCGCTTTGATGATTTTATCGACGGTTATTCCCCAGCTTTCAGGTGTAAAGCCGTGCTTGGCGACTGTTTTGGCAAATCGGTCTTTTTCCGGAAGGCGATTAATCTTGTCAACCAAAGTTTGCATCGGGTTGAGCATTTCGCCCATCAGGTTGTTGTCGCTTAAAGACATATCGCGCAACGCCGTATGAAATTCGTCGAAACGGTTGGTGCCGAATTCTTGTTCGATGGCTTTAAATGAAGCCAAAGCCGCCTCAACATCTCCTTCTGTCAGAGCGGAAGTCTGCGTGACTTTTTCGGCGGGGGTTTGAGGACGTACTTTCTTTTCCAACGCTTCTCCCGTCCTGTATTTGTCCGCAGGAAGCATCTGATGCTTGTTTAATAAAGAGACGTTGTTAAGGATAAACAAATCGTCGGGTTTTGTGTTTTCATCAATTTTTATGATCTTGCTATACCCTTTAAAGGTCGATTTTTCCCTTTGCGGTCTGGCCCACGCTTCGGGCATCAGATATATGTACAGATGCGTTGACATATACTTACCGTATTTTTTTACGTATTCTCTCATTTGCGGCGCAATACGCGTCGGGAATTTCCCCTTGGTTTCTTTGATCCCCGGAATATTTAAAATACGATCGGATACATACGGCATTTCGTGAATGAACGGACCGATATACTGATAAGCGTATTTGGGGAGCATCAAAATCAATCTGTAAATGTTGTCTTCCAATTTTTCGTTGGCTTCCAACATGGCGTCCAATCCGCCCGGATAAGATGTTTCGATCATTTCCACGATGGCCGAATAGACGGTTTCCTGATTAATGGCTTCGACTTTTCTGTCTTTTTTCTTTGTCTTATTTTCGACGCTTTCTTTTAATTCGCTCATCAGGCTTTTAAAGCGTCCTTCCGTTTGCGCCAAAGAATTTGTTTGAACGGATTTCGGCGGTTCTTCTTCCTGCACTTCGGTGACTTCCAACGCTTGCCAATTCAAACGTTCCTGCGCAACGCCCGGAAATGAAAACAAGATTAAAAAGAATAAAATTTTCAGCATGTTGATTTAAGGCGTTGTAATGCGAACGGTATAATTTAAAACGGCTTGTCCTTTTGCGGGGACATTGATAACCCATTGAGCCTGTCTGGCCGTCGGGGTCGTGTAGGGCAAAGAAGAATCCGTTATTGACCACTGATTGGCAAAATCCTGACGATAGGTGATTTTAACGGGAGTGTCTTTTGCGTTTTTAAACGTTATGGCGTATCCCGCTTCGTAAGCTTTGTCGGAAAAAGCGGTGTAAGCCGTTTCTTTGCCTTGAGCCGTTACATCAAAAGCGTTGCCCAAATTCAGTTTGACTTCGCCGTTTTCGGGAATATGGGAAATTCTATCTTCGCCGACAAAAAACATATTCTGTTTTGAATCGGCCTTATAAACGCGAATGGTGCCGCTCGGTAAAGAAAGTCCCAAATTGGCGTCTTTGTTGTTCTTGAACTGCAAAACGACCTGAGCATTACGGAGATCAAACTCTCCGGAATGGTTTCTGTTTCTGTAAAGAGGAATGATGTTTGTAAACTTATATTCTTTTTCGACTTTGACATTTGAAGCGGATAATAACGCCAATTGTTTTGTCTGATTGGAAGCAATATCCGTTTTTCTGCCCAATGAATACAGATGATAATCCATCAGTTGTTCTTCGGCCATGGCGTTGGCGGGCATAGCCGCATCAACGGTATTGGCTGCACGTGCCGCCAGCATCATCGGCTTGGGCGCGATCGGGCGGATGCGATTGACGGATCCGGCAACGAATTGCATATCTGCGTTTTTATAGGCAATGCCCGAAGTATTGGTCAATGTGACCCAACCGTTTAAATTTAAAGCGTCTTCGGCATCGTTCAGCTCGGCGACATAATCCGCGCGCCAATTCAATCCGTTTGTTAAATAACTCAGTTGGGCATCACGACGGCCGTCACTGTCGGAAACGACATTAATGGTCAGTGTCGGCTGATCGTATAAATCCGACGGAATATTCGGGAAAATCAAACGTCCGTTGTAATCCGTTTCGATTCTGTCGCCGATTTTTAAAACCAATCCGGCGTCAACCGACAGAACTTTGGCGTTTTCGATTGTCTTTTTGCCGCTGATGTAGTGTGTGTCTATCACTTGAATGTCTTTGCCTAAAAACTTGCGCAACAATGATTCCCGCGACAACAAATCAAAATTGAAATTTTGTTCGCGCACTGAAACGCCGGCGCTTTCGAATAAAGCCGTTTCCGGTTGAATTTGAGCCGAAACGCCTTGAAACGAAAGTGTGTTCAAGCCCTTTTTCAAATCAATGCTGCGACTGTCTTTGACCAATCCCAATCCGTTATTGTAAACGGTGACGTTCAAAGACTTTACGGCGTCTTGCGAAACCGCGGTGTCCGCTATGGCGGCAAATGAGGTTAAACAGGCGACAGTGAAAGACAGATATATTCTTTTTTTGAACACAGCGTTTTCTCCCGAAGCAAAGGTTAATTTTTTATTTATTTTACGGGGGCGCTTTTTTTTCTTTTTTTTTTATCTTTTTGGAATCGAAAAGGGCTTTGATAGAAAAAGGTTTGCACATCGGCGTAGAAAAACGTATAACCTAGTCTTTAAAGTATGTGTTTTTTTACAATTCAGGAATACTTGTATGAAAGTCGGAATCATCGGAACGGGATATGTCGGTTTGCCCACGGGCGTCGGTTTGGCTCAATTGGGGCATGAGGTTGTATGCATTGATGCGGCTGTCGAAAAAATCAACGCTTTAAAAGCGGGGAAAATCACTTTGTTCGAAGAAGGATTGGAAGAGCTTTTTCATCAAAATGCAGCGTCCGGCAGACTGAAATTCACTTCAGCAATGAAAGAAGGCGTCGAAAACGCCGACGTAGTCATCATTGCCGTCGGAACGCCGCCGCATCCCGTTACAAAAGAAGCCGATATGCAGTATATTCACGCGGCCGCCCGTGAATTGTCTTTGTATTTGAACGGATATACGGTTATCGCCAATAAATCAACGGTTCCCGTCGGAACGGGGGACGTGGTCGAGGAAATGATCCGCCAGGTTAATCCCGAGGCGGATTTCGATGTTGTGTCTTTGCCCGAATTTTTGCGTGAAGGCTTTGCCGTTCATGATTTCTTTAATCCGGATCGGATTATTGTCGGCGCCGACACCGATCGCGCCGCCGATGTCATCAAGCGGCTTTATGCGCCGTTCGGGGATAAAGCGAATATGCTTTTTGTCAAACGTCGTTCCTCCGAAACGATCAAGTATGCTTCAAACGCTTTTTTGGCGATGAAGATCCATTATATCAATGAAATGGCGAATTTCTGCGAACATTCCGGAGCGGATGTCTATGAAGTGGCCAAAGGCATGGGTATGGATACGCGTATCGGATCCAAGTTTTTAAATCCGGGGCCGGGGTACGGCGGATCCTGTTTTCCCAAAGATACCAACGCGATGGCGTATATGGCCAGAGCTTACGGGGTGGAAATGTCTTTGATTGAAACGACAATCAGTCAAAACGACGCGCGCAAAACGCAGATGGCCGAGCGGATTTTAAAGGCGGTGGAAGGGATTGAAAAACCGAAAATCGCTGTTTTGGGCTTGGCGTTTAAAGGCGGAACGGACGATTGCAGGGAAAGTCCCGCCATGGAAATCATTTCGGCGTTGTTAAAGCACGATGTCGAAATCGCAGCTCATGCTCCCAACGCCATCGAAACGCCAA
>CALXTY010000068.1 GCA_944391535.1 uncultured Alphaproteobacteria bacterium | reverse complement strand
AGGAGGAACGGACAAGGTTTGGTTTTACGATATGAAAGCGGATGGGTTCAGCTTGGACGACAAACGCAATCCGGTAAAAGAAAATGATATTCCCGATATTTTGACGCGCTTTCACAACATGGGGACAGAAACGGCACGAAAACGCACGGAACAAAGCTTTTTTGTGGATAAGGCAGACATAGAAAAGAACAACTACGACCTGTCAATTAACCGGTATAAAGAAATTGTGTATGAAAAGGTTGAATATGAAAAACCGGACGTGATTTTAAATCGTATAGACGCTTTGATCGCCGAGATTGAGGCACAAACCCAAACCGTCAGAGAAATGCTGGAGGAGTGACGCTATAACTGAAATGTTCGGGAAAGGACACAAATTTTAGGGAAATAAAACAATGAAAACATACAAAAAAACTATACTGGCATGCCTATTTGTAGCTTTGTGTAGTGGTCTTGGTTTATATTATATGCAGGGAGAACCTTGGAAAAGTATTTTTTTAGGCATACTAACAGGTGCTATTATATCCATAATAACAACATTTGTATCATACAGTGTAAAAAAAGAAGAGATATTTACTGATATTGGAAAAGAGCTCTTAACTACATATTTGCGTCTATCCCAAATATATTCTCAATTAATAATTTTTTCTAATGACGTTAGCAAGAACCAAGAAAATAAGACAATCTTTTACAAAGATATAACAAGCGTTTATAGTGCGTATGAAAAATATTCTGAAAAAAACAGTTTCGATGACGTCTTGAATAATTATGATAGTTTTCTTTTTAATAAAATTATTGCTAAGTTTTTTGTGTCAAAAGAGATTGAAGTGCTTTCATATGTAAATGATATACATCAAATAAACCGGCAATACGAACAGATATGCTCTAATTTTTCAGTAATAAAAATTGAAATTGGTTTAGCTGAACTCAAAGGAACAATTGAACAGATAAATAATTTAATTATGAAAATAGATGCGCAATGTAATCATTCCCTTAACACTATACCTCAACAATTGGCTTTTATAAACCATGCCATGCAAAATTTTGAACACGTAAGAAAATTTGCAAATCCATGGTGTGTAATAAAACAAGACATTTTAAGTCGTAATGGATTGTCCGACAAACCAATAAACGATGCAGAGCTTAAATTTCAAGAAGAACACAAACGAATAAAAAAAGAGAAGGCTTCAAAATAAGAAGAAAAATTGTAACATTGACTACGATACCAATAACGTAGAAAAGGAAAAGATTAATGACCAGATGGCCAAAAGTTAAATTAAAGGATGTTGCTATTGTTTCTTCAGGTAATTCTGCTCCACAAGGAGATGAGTTTTTTATAAACGGCAAATATCCGTTTTGTCGGACTTCCGATGTCGGAGCTGTTCATTTATCGCCTAATTTAACAGAAATAAAAGATAAATTGAATGAAAGGGGCATTAAAGGATTAGCATTGTTTCCGAAAGGAACAATTCTTATTCCTAAAAGCGGTGCCTCTACATTTTTAAATCATAGGGCAATTCTTGGTTTAGATTCTTATGTGTCTTCTCATTTAGCTACGATTCAAACAAACGAAATTGTCCTCTTTAATTTATGGGCATATTATTTTTTGGTTACCATTGATGCTAAAATGCTTTCTCCTGACTCTGACTATCCTACATTAAAATTATCTACTATCAGCAATATAGAAATTCCTTTACCACTGATAGAGGAGCAGAAGAAAATTGCGGCGCGGTTGGACGCCGTGTCAGAGTTGTTGGAAAAACAAAAACAACTGCTTGCCGAACAAGACACCCTGATCCAATCCCTCTTTTATGATACGTTCGGAATACCCTTTAAAAATGATAAAAATTTCAAAATGCTTTCGATTGAAGACATTGTTTCTGATGTTCAATATGGGACGTCAAAAAAAGCGGATACTTCCGGAAGCACTCCTATTCTTCGTATGAATAATATCAAATATTCCGGAGAAATGGATTATTCTGATTTAAAATTCATTGACTTGGGTGAAGAAACAAGTAAGTACCTTTTGAAAAAAGGCGACATTCTTTTCAATAGGACTAACAGCAAAGAACTTGTTGGAAAAACAGGACTCTATAATTTTGATTCCCCTATGGTCTATGCTGGTTACCTTATTCGAGTACGATTAAAGGATAACTTCTTGCCGATATGTTTTTCCGTTTATATGAACACGCCTTATCTTAAAGCGTTCTTTTTAGAAAAATGCAAAAGCATCGTAGGAATGGCGAATATCAACGCTAAAGAACTCCAAAAAATTCCCATTTATTTGCCTCCTCTTGAGTTACAGGAAAAATTTGCGGCGATCGTCGAACAAATCGAATCCGAAAAATCGAAAATCAAATCCGCCATCGCTGAAACTCAAGCTCTTTTCAACGCTCTGATGGTCGAATACTTCGAGGAATAATATGTCTGAACCAAAAAATATTTTCTATCACTATACTTCTATGGATGCTTTGTATAAAATCATTTCAAATCGTAGCGTACGTTTGATGAATACGAGTTCCTTAAATGATCGAACCGAAGGAAACTTAGAATTAGGGGATTTTTGGAATCTGCTTAATGAAGCAAAAAAAGAAGCAAACGACGAACAACGAACTTTTTTAGATTCTTTGACTTCAACAAAAGAAGATCTAAATCAAAAAAGGGAAATAAAATTGTTTATTTTCTCCCTTTCGGAAAAAGACGATAGTTTGCTTCATTGGGAAATCTATTCTTCAAAATTTCAAGGTGTTCGCTTGGCATTTGATGTGTCAGTAATTGAAAATTATATTTGCGACGATATGCTTGTAGGTTTTATTTCTCTAGTTTCTTTACATTATAACGAGGAATCTCTTATTCAGTTTGTTTTAGAATATATACAAAAAATTCTTAATTTAGAAATGCAAAAAAATGAAAATCTTAGAATCCCACTAATATTTAACCTTTATAATAGTTTATTAATAATAAAAAAAGATAAATCTTTTATTGATGAGAAAGAAAAAAGACTTTTAGTTTCTACTGAAAGCCTAAATCTAATAAATTTAGCAATGAAGGGTTTAGAACAATTTCCTGAAATGCATGAAATGTATAAAAAAAATTTAAAAGATTTACGCTTTATTCCATTGCAATTTGATCTTGTTCGAGGAAAGATCCGTAGCTTTCACGAATTAAATCTATCTAAAATTTGGGGAAGCGCTCTAATTCCCGAAATTATGTTGGGATCAAATTGCCCCCAAAGTGTAGATGAACTCCGTGCCTTTTTAGACGCGAACGGTTTGGAAAATACAAAAATAACCATTTCAAAAATTCCGATACAATAAGACGCACAATATTTCTAGAGATGAAAAAATGCCTAAAAAACAAAAAGTTTTATATCATTATACTTCTGTTGAAGCTTTGTATAATATCATCAAAAAAAGAACCTTTTGGTTAGTAAATTCAAAATCATCTAACGATAAAACAGAAAATAGCTTTTCTATAGCAACATATAAAGATATGTTGAGAAGCATTCAAAATACTTGTCAACAAGACGAGATCAAACATGCTATTGAATTGTTTTTAAACAACACAGAAAAAGAATATTATCACATTGAAAACAAAGAAATTTTCATTTTAAGTCTGACAATTCAAAAAGATAATTTGGCGCATTGGGAGCGTTATGCGTCTTTTCGGAAAGGGATTTCAATAGCTTTAAGTGCCGATATTTTAGAAAAGATTCGAGAAAAAATACACTCAATGTTCCAAGAAGATATTATTAGAAAGTGTGAACTTATTTATACAAGGGAAGACGGTATTTTAAAAATAAAAAATGAAATAGAGAATTATTATAATGTTTTACATAAATTTCCAAAAAAACATTTAGAGTCATCTCTTGTTGTTAAAATAAATTCTTTATTTTCAGATATCTCATTACATTTCAAAAATATCTTTTTTAAAGACGAAACAGAGCGACGCATATTGTTTGATGAAAAAACTATGCTTACCCGAAAAGAAATTCTTTTTTCCGCGATAGAAATGGGAAATAAAAAGGCATTAAAAGAAATAAAAAACGAATATTTGAGATTGTTGGAAAACCTTGATATCGAAAAAACATATTTTGAACCGATACACGGGGAAATCCGCAGTTTGCATCATTTGTGCTTAAAAGATATTTGGGGAAGCGACTTGATCCCCGAAATTATGCTGGGACCGAATTGCCCGCAAAACAAAGAAGAACTCCGTGCTTTTTTAGACGCGAACGAATTAAACAAAACAAAAATTACAGAATCAGAGATCCCGATAAGGTAATCTAAAAGTAATCAAAAAACTTTTTATAAATCGGAGCAAGTTCTTTTGATTTTTTCGCGCCCTCCTGTATGCGTTTCAGAATTTCGTCCGACACAACACCTTTATATAAAAAAGCACGCATAACTTGTCTGGTTGGCAGGTTGTTTTGACTAATTGTCTGCGCTCATTCATAACGCGCAAACGATGGTTTTACGATTATATCTCTGCCGCTGTCTGTCCTTATATCTCCGATGTCAAACGTGCAGGCGTCATCGTAATACTTGCACGGTTTGCCTTTGAAGAAATACTTTGAATGATCTGAAAACTTGATAGATGAAATCGGAATCAAAAGCTTTTCACCGTTCAAATCCGCACCGGACGCAATAACAATATAATGCGGCGCCTCCGCATTCGGAACGGAGGCAAAAAAGCAAACGCCTTTAAATTTCATTATTCAAACCGCAATAAAATTCATATTCTTCTTTGGCTTCGCGGATTTCTTCATCGCTTCGACCCAACGCCCGCATAATATCGCGATAGCAGATTTTTTTGCTGTTGCCGTGCGGATCGTTCCATTCGGGCAGGTTTTTATGCGTATAGTCTTCTAATTCAAAGGAACTGTAATCTTTAAACCGTTTTGAAACGGTCGAGATATATTCCTTCTCCTTTTCGCTTAACAGCGATAATTCGATTTCTTTTTTTACAACAATATCGTTGTAGTATTTGGCAGGCTGACTTTCCAGCCAATCGTTCCACTCTGCCGCCTGCAGATCATTGAGCATATTCAGCGTCAGGCTTAAAACGGGACCATGCTTCATACTGAAAAAAGTGTCACCCGAAACGGATGTGTCTCGTTCGGCAATTGCCTCTCGATCAATCAGATAAAGCTCTTTCATCAGCTTCAATAAATTCATTCGTCCGCCGTTTAACCCGAGCAGATAAATGATCTCCTGCAAAATCTTATTCGATGAAAACATTTTCAACTCTTTACCATTTAAGATGCGATACCATAGTCAAACCGATTTTCCAACATTTTTTTCCGTTTCCTTTATATATTATAAAATTTGTGATAAAAAAAATAGTATCTCTTCTTTTTCTTTGCCAAAAGACGAAAAAACGGCTTAAAATTATACGGTTATAAATAAGTCGAGGGTGGTATGGCGAATTTTTCTTTTCTGTTAAATCAATACGCTTACCGGTCGTTTGCCCCCGCTTGTCTGGAAGCCGAAAAGGTTTTCAAAACTTCCCCGGTGATGTGTGCCATCGGCTGTCGCAAGGCTTTGGAATTGGCGATCAAATGGGTGTATGCCGCCGATAAATCTTTGACCTTACCATACAAAGATAATTTGACGTCTTTGATTTATGAAGACTGTTTTCGTCAGGTCGTTGATGAAATGACCTGGAAAAAACTGATTTATGTCGTCAAATTGGGAAATATCGGTGTCCATACAAATAAAACTATCAATAACGGTGAAGCGTATCAATCTTTAACGACGCTATTCGAGTTTGTTCAATGGCTGGATTACAGCTATGGGCGCGAATACCGGCGTAGAACTTTTAACGCGGCGGAAATTCCGGATTTTCCCGTCATTATTGATGTCGAAACGGTCAAAAAGCAAGAGGCTCTGCTTATCCAAAAGCAAGCGGAAATTGAACGTTGTCAGGCGGAAATCGCGGCTCAGGCCGAAGAACTTTCCGCTTTGAAAATCAAAAATCGGGAAGAACGCGTCTTTGTTCCGACAGATATTTCCGAATGGGAAACACGAAAATATTATATCGACCTTGATTTAAAGCTGATGGATTGGGATTTTGACCACTTTGTCAAACAAGAAGTCGAAGTCGATAACATGGCGGGGATTGCAGGTCAGAAAGGGTATGTCGATTATGTCTTGTTCGGGCAGGACGGTGCGCCTTTGGCCGTTGTCGAAGCCAAAAGGACAAGCAAAGATCCGAATATCGGAAAGCAACAGGCAAAACTTTACGCGGACGCTTTGGAAAAGCAATACGGCGTCCGTCCGATGATGTTCACGACAAACGGATTTGAAACGTATTTCTGGGATGATTTGACTGCCCCGCAACGTTCCGTATTTTCCGTGTTCAGTCAGGACGATTTGGCACGTCGTATGGCTCGCAGAAATTCAGATATTCGTTTGAAAGGCATAAAAATCAACACCGCCATCACGAACCGCCCTTATCAAATGCAGGCGATTGCCGCCGTCTGCGATCATCTGGAAAAAGGATTCCGTCGTGCTTTATTAGTAATGGCAACCGGAACAGGAAAAACACGCACGGTCATCAGTTTGGTCGATGTGCTGATGCGGGGGAATTACGTTAAAAATGTTCTTTTTCTGGCAGATCGACGCGCTTTAGTCGGACAGGCAAAGGAAAATTTTCAGACTTTTCTGCCGGATGCGTCTCTGTGTAACCTGTTATCCGCCAAAGACAATAAAAACGCCCGTATCGTGTTTTCGACTTATCCGACTATATTAAACGCCATTGACGACGTGAAGAACGAAAAAAACGAACGGTTGTTTACGCCGGCGCATTTCGATTTGATCATCGTGGACGAAGCGCACCGCAGCATTTTTAAAAAATACAAAGTTATTTTCGACTATTTCGATGCGCCGATTATCGGCTTGACCGCTACGCCAAAAACGGAAGTCGATCGAAACACTTATGACTTTTTTGAAGTGCCGCACAACAATCCGACTTTTTTTTACGATTATGAAACCGCTGTCAATATTGACCATGTCCTTGTTCCTTACCGCAATCCCGAAGTAACGACGAAATTCCTTGAAGAAGGCATTGTCTATGACGATTTGAGCGAGGAAGACAAAGAACGCTATGAAGAAGACTTCACGGACGAAAATGGCAATCTTCCTGACGCAATTTTACCTGCCGAGCTCAACCGCTTTATCTTTAATCGGGAAACGGTCGATTTGGTTCTGGACGATTTGATGCGGCGCGGCATCAAAACCCAAGGCGGCGACGTGTTGGGGAAAACAATCATCTTCGCGCAAAACAAAGCGCACGCCCAATTCATCGTCGAACGCTTCGATGCGCTTTATCCGCACTTAAAAGGCCGCTTTGCCAAATGCGTCATCTGCGACGACGCTTATGCTCAAACAATCATCGACGAGTTTAAATGCCCCGATGATTTCCTGAACATCGTCGTTTCGGTCGATATGATGGATACGGGTATTGATGTTCCTGAAATCGTCAATCTGGTCTTTTTCAAAAAAGTCTGCTCCAAAACGAAATTCTGGCAGATGATCGGGCGGGGAACGCGGCTGTGTCCGAATTTGTGCTGTTCTGATGCGGAAAACGGAAGTTATCAGGATAAAAAGTATTTCTATATCTTCGACTACCTGCGCAATTTTGAATTTTTCAGAACACATCAGAAAGGTATTGAAGGCGGAGAAACGCTTTCTAATGCCGAATCCGTTTTCGGTCGCCGCGTGCGGCTGATTTGGCACTTTCAGGACGTTGCTTTCAATGACGAGGTCTATCAGGCGTGGCGCAAAGAGCTGATAAGCACGGTCGTTTCGCAAATCGGCGGATTGAACACGGGACGGGTCAGCGTCCACGCTTGCCGGCAATACGTTGATGTTTATAAAAGCGCGGAAAGCTTCGACTGTCTGACGGAAGAAGACAAAACGCAACTGATCAGCAAAATCGCTCCGCTGATTATGAGCGAAGATTCTGACGAAGCCGCTGTTTCTTTTGACAAT
Source organism: uncultured Alphaproteobacteria bacterium (assembly GCA_944391535.1). GTDB lineage: Bacteria > Pseudomonadota > Alphaproteobacteria > CAAGCB01 > CAG-977 > UBA11549. Next base: position 1,612 of record CALXTY010000068.1, on the reverse strand, counting down.
TTTCTTTACGGTATGATGCTGGCAAAAATAGAAAAAGGCAATATTCAGCGTTATGTTTCTTCTTTAACTGGAACAGCAAAAAAGCTGTTACAAAAAACAAGCATTCCTCAAATCAAAGGAAAAGCGGAAACGATCAAAACAATGGCAGATAAAAACTTTTTGAATAAAGCTGACTTGTTGACTTTGGAACGGATCCGAACGGAAATCCGCCCTTTAATTAAATTTTTGATCGACAGTAAAAACAAAATCATTTTTACCGATCTGCACGATATCCGCATCAACACAAACAATAGCGAAAGCTTGCCTCTGCCGACGTCTTCCGAAGAATACAAAGAACGCGTGAACGGTTATATCTTAAAAAACAAAGACAGGCTTTCCATTCAAAAACTGATTCGCAACCTGCCGATGACAGAAGCCGATTTTAAAGATCTGGAACACATTTTCACGGGTGAACTCGGGACAAAGGAAGACTATCAAAAGGCTTTTCAGGACAAACCTCTGGGGCTTCTGGTGCGCGAAATCGCCAAAGTCGACCGAACGGCGGCACAAGAGGCTTTTGCCGACTTCATTGCTGACAATTCCTTGACGCAACAGCAAATCGTCTTTGTTGAAAGAATTATCGATTATATCGTTCAAAACGGTTATATCAAACCCGCTGTGCTAAATATGCCTCCGTTTGACAGGCCACAAAAATTGGTCTCATTGTTTGATATTCAAAAACAAGAAAAACTGTATAAAGTCATCGAAAACATTACCGACAAAGCTGTTAAAGCTATCGGATAAACACATTATTCGTTTGAAAAATGTGAACTTAACTTACTATTTTACCACCCATTTTCCGCCTTTGAGCGAACCGAGACGGTCAAGTTTTCCTTCGTCTTTCAGTTTTTTCAATTGCCATTTAACGCCGCTTTCGGAAATACCGACGATTTTCGCCAGTTCCTGACGGGTGATCTGCGGATCGGCTTCAATCGCTTCTAAAATTTTTTGGGTAGTTTTTTGGGTAGTTTTTTGGGTAGTTTTTTGGGTAGTTTTTTCCCTATCTCCCTCCCCTGTCTTGTCGCCCGCTTCGTCAAACGGCTTGTTATACCGGAACGTAACGCGGAAAAACGTATCGGAAATCTCGAACACGTCCGGCGCATAAGCGTTCAAAATCCGGCGCACGCCGGAGCCTAGACGCTCGACCAGTTCCATATCCTGAAAGATTCTCATCAGTTCGGGATTGCGAGGACAGGATTTACCGTTAAAGAAATCTTCCCTTGTCATACCCCACGGCAAACCACCTGTTGACGTAATTTCAATTCTGTCAGAGAACATCTCGAACTTCGGCGGATTGCTGTATGAATAATCGTTGTGCAGAATCGCGTTAATCACCGCTTCACGTAGCGCTTGCGGATCAACCATCGGGCGTTCTTCTCGCTTTGTTGCCGTTACCCGTGCGTAAATGCGGTTTTCAACGGAAAACTTGTCTAAAATCCGCTCGGTTGCTTTAATCAAAGAACAATAACCGAAATTCTTGTTTTCCGTCAGAACGTCCCGATCCGTTCCGGCATACTTGGCAAACAACATCGGCATACCGTTATCGTCCGCGCACAAATATGCGGTCATATTA
>CALXTY010000067.1 GCA_944391535.1 uncultured Alphaproteobacteria bacterium | reverse complement strand
TCAAATCCGGATAAGCCCGCTTCCATCGCGGCTTTGGAAATTTCCATATTCTTTGCGCCTGCTGCGCAAATGATTTTATCGCCTTCGACTTTAATGCTATTAAAAGTCTTGCCTAAATGAACGACTATGCCCGGAATACCGCCGTCTCGAATCAACAAGTTCGATCCGCCGCCGATGACGGTTAAAGGAGCACCCGGCTGATTGGTTAAAAAATATTCCAAATCATCTGCGTCTGCCGGCGTATATAAAACTTCGGCAGGACCTCCGACTCCCAACCACGTCATTTTATGTAAAGGCGCATTTTCTATGACTTCGCCGCGTACCTGCGGCATCAGTTGTTTTAATGAAGTCCGATCTGAAAAAAAACGTTTGAAAAAAGAAAACATTTCTATCCTTCGTTTGTATAAGCTTGCTCCAGTTCTTTGGGTAAAGCTTTCGCCCATGAGGAAATACTTCCCGCACCCAAGCAGATGACTATGTCACCTGATGAAGCTTCCTGCTTAATAATATCCGCTAAATCTTCACGTTTGTTTAACGCAATGACGTGTCTGTGTCCGTGTGTGCGCAATCCTTCGACCAAAGCATCTTTGTTGGCTTCGGGGATTTCCTCTTCTCCGGCGGAATAAACATCGGCAACGATCACGCAGTCCGCGTCGTTAAAAGACGTGCAGAACATTTCAAACAAATCCGCCACACGGGTGTAACGGTGCGGCTGAAATACCGCTATGATTTTTTTCGGCGCCACGTCGCGGGCAGCCTTTAATGTCGAAGCGATTTCAATCGGGTGATGACCGTAATCGTCAATGATCGTGATGCCGTTGACTTCTCCGGTCTTCGTAAAGCGGCGTTGAACGCCCGTAAAACTTGCCAGAGCTTTTTTCAAAATGTCTTCCGAAATGCCCAGTCGCACACCGACTCCGATTGCGGCCAAAGCATTGAGCACGTTATGTCTGCCGTAAACGGGCAAGGAAAATCCATCCATGCGTAACGTTTCGCCTGTCGGGCTGAGGCTGTCGGCAATCACGACATCAAAAGTGATCAGTCCCGGAACGGCGTGAATATTTTGCGCCGTTACTTCCGCCTGTGCCGTAAAGCCGTAAGTGATGATCCGTCTGTCGGATATCTGAGAAATCAAACGCTGAACTTCGGGGTGATCCACGCATAAGCACGCGAAACCGTAAAACGGAATGTTTTGAACAAACGTTCTGTAGGCGTCTTTCATTTTATCGTACGTGCCGTAATAATTCAGGTGTTCCGGATCCACATTCGTGACGATGACGGCTGTCGCCGGCAATTTTAAAAAGCTGCCGTCCGATTCATCGGCTTCGGCAACCAGCCATTTGCCGGCGCCTAAATGCGCATTCGTGCCGTAAGCGTTAATGATCCCGCCGTTCGCAACGGTCGGGTCCAATCCCGCCGTTTGCAAAACCAGACCGATCATTGAGGTTGTTGTCGTTTTTCCGTGTGTGCCGCCGACAGCAATCGACCACTTTAAGCGCATCAGTTCCGCCAGCATTTCGGCGCGTCTGACCACGGGAATACGGCGTAAACGAGCTTCTTTTATTTCCACGTTTTCCGTGTCAATCGCCGAAGAAACAACAACTACGCCCACGTGTTCCACATTTTCGGCCGCGTGACCGACAATAATGGGAATGCCTTCCGCACGTAAACGTTTCACGTTTGAATTTTCGGAAATATCGGATCCTTGGACTTCATAGCCCAAGTTGTGCATCAATTCGGCAATACAGCTCATGCCGCTGCCGCCGATCCCGACAAAATGAATGGTGCCGATAGGAAAGGGGAGGTGATTGCTTGTCGTCATGGCATTACGATCCTTTTGTTGTTTTTAAAACGGCTTCGGAAAACAGCTTGACCGCGTCGGGTTTGCCGAGTTCTCTCGCCTTTTGAGCCGTCCGCGCTAAAAGATCGGGCGTGTTGATCAGATCTTGAAGTTTTTGACAAAGTGTTTCAGGCGTGAAGTCCGGTTCTTCGCATAAAAAAGCACCTCCGTTTTCCGCCATAAAACGAGCGTTCTTTAATTGATGCGCATCAGGGGAGCGATAAATCGGCACGATCAATGCCGGTCGGCCGGCAACGCTTAATTCCGATATGCTGGAAGCTCCGGCGCGGCAAATGACCAAGTGCGCCCGAGAAAGGCGATCGGCCATATCGGGAAAAAACGGTGCCAGTTCCGCGTTTAATCCGGCTTGTTGATAAGTTTCCCGTACTTGAGGCAAGTCTTCCTTGCGGCATTGTTGAACGATATGCAGGCGTTCTTTGATGTCTTGCGGCAGTTGTTCCAAAGCTTTCGGAACGATACGGCTGAATAGGGAAGCTCCCTGAGAACCGCCGAAAATCAATAAGTTAAAAGTGTCTTTCGCCGGTTGATAAGGTATGTCGCGCACCTTTAAAATTTCAGGACGTACGGGAACACCCGTATAGGCGGTCGGAATGCCCTTTGGAATGCGTTCGACGTTCGGAAAAGTCGTGGCGATTAAAGAGGCTCTTTTGCCTAAAACGCGGTTGGCTCCGCCTAAAACGAAATTCTGTTCGTGCAAAATCAAAGGAATATGCAAAATTCCCGCCGCGAAAGAAGCCGGAAAAGCGGCATATCCGCCAAACCCGACAACGGCGTCAGGTTTGATTTTTTTTAAAATCAACAGGCTTTGGAATATGCCGACAGCCATTAAAAACAACGCCCACAGTTTCTTTAAAAAAGGCTTGCCGGCATAGGCTCCGGCAAAAATGCGATACTCCTTCGATTCGGGAAATTGTCCGGAAAAAGAATTGCCCCGCCGATCCGTGATAAAGCTGATCTCCGATCCCGTTTCCGACAGTTCCTTCGCCAAAGCCTGTGCCGGAAATACGTGACCGCCTGTGCCGCCTGCCGTTAAAACGATTTTTTTCTGTACCTTGCTCATGGGTTTTCCTTTACTGTATTCGTGCTGCGCGTTAACGCCAAAACAATGCCCATACCGAATCCTAAAGAAACAAGTGACGAGCCGCCGTAAGAAATAAACGGCAATGTCATGCCTTTTGTCGGTATCAGGCTCAGAGTCGAAGCGATGTTGATCAAAGCCTGTAAACCAAACTGAACCAACAGACCTGAAACGGCCAGCAGAGTAAATAAATTCTTATCTTTAAAAATCAAATAAAAACCGCGTAAAACAATCGTTGCAAACAAAACCGTGATGATAAGACAGAAGATTAATCCGAATTCTTCAGCCGCAACCGCCATGATAAAATCCGTATGCGCATCGGGCAGAATATCCTTGATTGTTCCTTCTCCGGGACCGCGCCCCAAAAGACCGCCGTTTTTAAACGCTTCCATGGCGGTGCGCACTTGGAAAGTGTCTCCCGATTCCGGATTAAAAAAGCGATCAATACGAGATTGAACGTGAGGAAACAGAAAATAAGCTCCGACTGCTCCGCTGGCGCCGCAGACAATCAAAATGTATGTCCAAATCATCGAAATGCCGCTGAGAAACAACTCGGTTCCGAAAATAATGCTGACTGTGACGGTCATGCCGAAATCGGGTTGCCTGATTAAAAGAAGGGCTAATACGCCGTAAACGCCCGAAGCAATCAGTGTACCGCGAAATTTTTCCTGTTGTTTACCCAACGAAATCAACCACGCGATCGTCACGGCAAAAGCCGGTTTGGCGATTTCCGAAGGTTGCACCGAAATGCCGAAAATTCTGATCCAACGTGATGATCCTTTGATTTCCGATCCGTGTATTAAAACCAAAACCAGTAAAACAAAGGCTCCGAGTAAAATTAAACAGGACAATCGGCGGATCGTTTGCGGTGTTTGCATGGAAATGCCTAGCATCACCGTAACGGACAACAGCAAAAAAACGACTTGATGTTTTATCAGGTAATATGTTTCAAGTTTCAATCTCTCTGCTACGGGAGGGGTCGCCGAAAACGATAAAAGAATACCGATACCCAGTAAAGTGAACAAAGCTCCCAATAAAAAATGATCAACACTCCACCACCATCGTCCCAAGACGCTGTTGTCTGTTCGTGCGATCCCTGTTTTCATCTTGTTTCCTTATCTGATTTTCAAAGTCGACAGCGCAATCAAGCCCAAAATAATTGAAACAATCCAGAAACGGACAACGACCGTCAGTTCCGGCCAGCCCATTTTTTCAAAGTGGTGATGTAACGGAGCCATTTTGAAGACACGCCGTCCCCCCAGATTAAAAGAAACAACCTGAATAATGACGGAAAACGTTTCCAAAACAAACAGTCCGCCCGCAATCGCCAGAGCGATTTCGTGTTTGGTGACAACGCTGATCGTTCCCAAAGCGCCGCCTAACATCAAAGATCCCGTGTCGCCCATAAAAATTTTTGCCGGCGGGGCGTTGAACCATAAAAATCCCAATCCCGCACCGATCAAAGCACCGCAAAAAACGGCCAGTTCTCCGGCGCCGGCAATGTAGGAAATCTGTAAGTACGTTGCAAATGCCGCATGTCCCGCGACATAAGAAATAATCAGAAAAACAAAAGCGACAACCATGACCGGAACGATAGCCAGTCCGTCCAGTCCGTCCGTCAGGTTGACAGCGTTCGAAGAACCGACAATGACAAACATCGCAAACGGAATGTAAAACAGGAAAAGATTTAAAGACAGTTTTTTGAAAAACGGAAAAGACAGTGTTGTCGCTGTCGGTTCGACTGTTGCTTCGGTGATCAGCCAAACGGCAATAAAGGCGCAGGAAAATTCCAAAAGCAGTTTTAATTTTCCGCGCATGCCGTTGGAATTTTTTTTGGATACTTTCAGATAATCGTCCGAAAAACCGATTAAAGAAAAAACAATCGTAATCCCTAAAACAACCCACACAAACGTATTTTTCCAATCCGCCCATAACAAGGTTGATACGCAAAGCGAAATCAGGATCATCAATCCGCCCATGGTCGGCGTGCCTTGTTTTGTTTTTAAATGCGATTCCGGCCCGTCTTCGCGAATCGGTTGACAGGCGTGTTGCTTGTCTTTAAGCCAGTGAATAATCATCGGACCGATCATAAAGCACAAGATCAACGCCGTAAAAATCGCGCCTCCCGTTCTGAACGTTAAATATTTGAAAATATTTAAAATCGAATATTGATCCGAAAGCGGATAAAGTAGGTTGTAGAGCATTTTTTGTCTTCCGAAAAACTAATTGAATTTTTTTAAAGTCTCGACAATTTTCGCCATTTTACTGCCGAACGATCCTTTGACAAGCACAATATCGTTCGCTTTGATCTCAGAACAAATCACATTTGCCAAATCTTGCGAGACAAGCTTTTTGACGCCTTGCATTTCAGGCGGTAAAATGTCAAATAAAGCCGCACTGTTTTGGCCGACCGTATAGACCTTGTCGATTTTATTTTCAATTAAAACGTCTGCCAGATTTTTATGCAGATTTTCCGATTCTTCGCCCAGTTCCAACATATCTCCGATAACAGCGATTCTTCTGCCGTTTTCTTTCGGCGTTAAACCGCCTAACACTTTAATCCCCGCCTGCATGGATTCCGGATTGGCGTTATAGGCATCATCAATCAAAGTAAATGTACCCTTTAAACAAGGCAGTTCAAAGCGTTGACCGCGACCTTTCAAACTTTTTAATTGTCCTAAAGCTTGCAATGCGCAATCCATGTCAACTCTCAAAGCCGATAAAATACCAACGACTCCCATGCTGTTTTGAACCTGATGGCGTCCGGACAGGCCAAGCGTATAGGTGTAGGTCTGATCTTTGATCTTGACCGTGACAACGAATCCTTGCGCATTTTGAGCGATGTTTAACAATTCAACGTCATTGCCGGCAATCGAACCGAAAGAACGGACATCGCTTAAATCGTTTTTCAATGCTTCCTTTTTTAAAAAATCAAACTGAGAATCATCGGCGTTTAAGAAGACGATGCCGTCTTTTGTCATGCCTTTGAAAATCTCCGCCTTAGCCGAAGCCGTGTCCTCAAGCGTCTTGAAAAATTCGCGATGAGCCGATCCGATCATTGTGATGACAACAATGTCCGGTTGCGCCAAAAGGCTGAGTTGCGTCATTTCCCCTTTATGGTTCATGCCCATTTCAATGACGGCAAAATCGGCATTCGCCGGTAAGCGCGACAAAGTCAAAGGCATGCCGATATTGTTGTTTAAGTTCCCGATGGTCGTGTGCGTCTTGCCGACAGACGTCAAGGCTGTTTTCAGCATCTCTTTCGTGCTGGTTTTGCCCGAACTGCCGGTTACGCCGATGATTTTGGCTTTGCCGCGTTTGCGGGCATATGTTCCCAGTGCTTCCAAAGCCGTTAAAACATCTTCGACGACAATCGCCTGTTCGGGAGGAACGTCCGCGGGAATATACGATACCAAAACGCCGGCGGCTCCTTTTTCAATCGCGCTCGCCGCATAGTCGTGGCCGTCCGTTTTTTCACCTTTGATCGCAACGAACAAATCCCCTTTTTTAAGCGTGCGCGTGTCAATGGATATACCGAAGACATCAAAATCTTCCTCGATTTTGCCGTTTGTCGCTTTCGCAATTTCCGATGCCGTCCATAAAGGAGCGTCCGCTTCGTCAATCGCTTTACGGGCTTCTTCACGGTCGTCAAAGGGGTGCATGACGCCTTTGATTAATTGTCCCGTTTCGTGACCCTTGCCGGCAATCACCAAAATGTCGCCTTCTTCCAGTCCTTCAACCGCCGTCTTGATCGCAAGTGCGCGGTTGCCGATATCAATGCCTTTGGGGCAGGCGGGTAAAATGGCGTTGCGGATTAAAACGGGATCTTCGGATCGGGGATTGTCGTCCGTGACGTAAACCACGTCCGCCAGTTCGTTGCAAACGGCGCCCATTTGAGGACGCTTTCCGGGATCTCTGTCGCCGCCGCAACCGAAGACGACATGCAGACGTTTTTCCGTATGCGGGCGTAACGCCTTTAAAATGGTTTCCAACGCATCGGGCGTGTGGGCGTAGTCAACGTAAACGGAAGCGCCGTTGCGCCGTTCAGCAATAAATTCCAAACGGCCGGGAGCGCCTTTTAATTCCGTCAAAGCCGCCGTCGCCTGATCGGCATCTTCGCCGGCGGCAATCACCAATCCCAACGCGCATAAAGCGTTCATCGCCTGAAACGTCCCCGCCAAAGGCAGGCGAACGGTTTGCGCTTTGCCGTTGATTTCCAAAAACAGCATCTGACCGTTGGTGTCCATTTGACTTTCTTTTAATTTAATGAAAGAGGCGTTTTTACCGTAATCAATGATTTTCAATCCCTTGGACCGGCAATAAGACGCAATCTGTTCATATTCGGGAATGTCCGCGTTTAAAACGGCCGTCTGCGAGCCGATCGGACGGTCGAATAATTTCAGTTTCGCCGCCAGATAATTTTCCATTGTTTTATGGTAATCCAGATGATCGCGGGTAATGTTGGTAAACGCGACCGCCGTTAAATTGATTCCGTCAATGCGGTGTTGTTCCAATCCGTGAGAGGAAGCTTCGATCGCCGTATGCTGATAGCCTTTTTCGGCCAGATCCTGCAATTCTTTGTGCAGCGTCACCGAATCGGGAGTCGTCAGGGATCCGTAAGCCGTAAAGTCGTTTGTGATGACACCCAATGTCCCGATACAGGCCGCTTGTTTGCCTAAAAATTCCCAAATCTGACGGGTGAAGTTCGCTGTCGAAGTTTTACCGTTCGTTCCGGTGACGGCAACGACGACGTCGGGTTGAGGCGCGTAAAAAGCGGCCGCCATCTTTGAAAGCGTTAAACGCACGTCATCAACGAAAATGCCGATGATCGGAAGATCGGGAACGTGTGCCGTCTTGGGAAATATGGCAGCAACGGCGCCTTTTTCATAAGCGTCTTTTAAAAAATCAACGCCGTCCGCTTTGACACCGGGCAGGGCGGCAAATAAATATCCTTTCTCGACTTTTCTGGAATCGGCTGTAATTCCTGTGATTTCGATGTCTTCGGAAAGAACGGCTAAATCGCAGGCTTTTAAAAGCTGGTTTAAAAACACGGAATAAATCCTCCTCTAGCGCGCGTTTAAAGCTGCCTTGACATACGGAGCGATCTGTTTGGATTCGTAAGGTCTGGGCGTGATCCCTAACTGCGGAGCAACAGTCGCTATTATTTTTTCAGCAGTCGGAACGGCATTCCAAGCCGCTGTATTCAAATTGTACGTTTCTTTGATTCCTTTGGGCGCGTCCAACATCACCATTAAAACGTATTGCGGATTGTCCATCGGAAAAGCCGATATAAAAGAGGTGCGCAAGGTGTTCTGAGCGTATTTGCCCTCAACAAGTTTTTGCGCCGAACCCGTCTTTCCGCCGACTTCGTAGCCCGGAACGTTCGCTTTGCGTCCCGATCCTTCGGTGACAACCAAACGCATAATACCGCGCATTATGTCAGATGTCTTCTTAGAAATGACTCTTTTGCCGATTATTTCGTCTCCGGGGCGTTTCGATACCAATGACGGCGTGTTGTAAATGCCTCCGTTGACCAATGCCGCCGTTGCCGCAGCAATGTGAAGCGGCGTTAAGGCTACACCGTATCCGTACCCTACAGTCGCCGTGTTGACTTCGCGCCATCTGGTCGGCAGTAGAGGCCGACCCTTTTCCGGCAATTCTATGTCGGCCGTATCAAAAAATCCGAAACGACGGAAAAATTCCTGCTGTTTCTCCGTGCCTACCGCTAAAGCGATCTTCGCAGATCCGACATTAGAAGAATGAATTAATATCTCGGGAACGCTTACAACACGGCGCAATTTCGGTTCGTCTTTGATCGTATAGTTCGCCAAAACAACGGGATTGCTGGCATCAATCTTATCATTGACCGTGATCTTCTTTGTTTCCAGTCCGATCGCCGTATTGAACAGCTTCATAATCGAACCGACTTCGTAAACGCCTAACGATACCGTATTAAATAAATTTCTTTTCTTGGCGTTCTTTAAGTTGTTCGGATCGTAATCAGGCAGAGAAACCATGGAAACGATTTCTCCGGTCTTGGCGTTCATTAAAAGGGCCGCCGCTCCTTGAGCCTGATATTTGTCAATGCTTTCTTTTAAAACCGAACGAATCGAATCCTGAACGCCGACATCCAACGATAAACGAACCGTTTCTTTCTTGCCGGACAACTTCTTATTAAATGTTTTTTCAATGCCGGCAATCCCGTTGTTGTCGATGTCGGTCGTTCCGATAATATGGGAAACCAAAGAACCTTGCGGATAAACGCGTGTTTCCGTCATTTGAAAGTTGAGCTGGGGAAATCCCAGTCGATTGACGTCGTATTGTTCTTTGGGAGTCAGATTGCGCTTGATGTAAATAAAATTCTTTTTGCTTTTCAATTTTTTGAGTAACGGCTTGTATTCCAAATCAGGCAATGTCTGCACCAGTGCCGCCGCGATTGTTTCTGGATTTTTGATCTTTGTCGAATCAACGTATAAATCCGCCGAAGGTAAACTGGTCGCCAGCAAAACGCCGTTGCGATCGACAATATCCGCCCGGTTCATCTTGATTTCCAAAGCGTATGTCTTGGAAGGCTCTTTTTTGAAATGTTCTTCAACCGTGTTGTTTAATAACGTGACGTCAATCAATCTGAGCCCGATGACACTGAAAGCGCAGAAAAACAAAAACATCGTAAAAAGTAATCTGTTTTTGCCGCTTTCCAAACT
>CALXTY010000066.1 GCA_944391535.1 uncultured Alphaproteobacteria bacterium | reverse complement strand
ATGCACAAGGCGGCGGGCTGCCTGGTGCTGGTGCAAAGATCCGGGATTGTTGGACAGCCATGCCGCCGCCAAAGCGATGAGGCCTAAAAGAAAAGCGTTCCAAATGATTCTGATCATGTGTTACTCTCCTTTGGCCTGTTCGCCGTATATGATCCCCAAAACGGCGGACAATGTTTCATTAATCGTCTTTTGCGTCGTGATATAACGCTGAGCCGCTTGCATCCAATCTTTCATAGCGTTTGCCGCATTGCCTTGCAAAGATTTCAGCTGAAGAACGGCGACGCCGAAATCTTCGCTGTCAACGGCCTGCTGTGCGCGCGCCAAAACGCCTTGAGTGGACATATCTTCGGCGGAGGCGTCCGTTTTTCTGATAATGACCAACGTTTTTAAAGAATTTAAAGCCTGATGGAACCAATCTTTCTTTTCACTGACGGTTTCAGATAAAACCGCCTGATCGGCATAAGAGGCAAAAGACTGTTTTAAAGCCGTTTTTGTCCATACTCCCTGATCGGCGACAAGAGATAAAGAACGGATATTCGCCGCGATTTGAGGCCACGCCGCCGTCAAAGCCAAAGCCGATTGCTGTTCCGTTAAAAAGCTCTGCCCCGTCAATGCCGCCTGACGCATCTGATAAACCGCCAACAGCAAAGCGACCGCGCGTTCTTTTTGCACGTTGGAGACGCGCAGTTTCTGTTCCGTTATTTCCATACGCGTCATCAAAGACAAAACAGCCGAAGCATCGGCTTTGTTTTTTTCCATCCGATCAATTTTGACTCCGGCTTCGACAAGCTGTTGTTCAAAAGCGTCTTCACGTGCAGACACGGCCAAAAGACGTTCTTCGATCAGTCCGGTCTTAGGCATTGCAGAACGCAATTGTTCAATCTGGTTTTGATTATCGGCTTTTATTTGTTCGATCTGCGCACGCAAACGTTCGATTTCCGCCAACAAAGCTTTTTGCTGATCGAGCAAAGCCGTCATGGCTTCTTCGAAAACGGCGGGAGGTTCAGGTTCTTCGACACTGGCGACGATAACTTCCGCATTTTCAAAATCGCGTTCGTTTTCCAACTGTTCCAATCGAACGGCGATTTCGGCAGGTTCCACGATTTCAGCCGGCTCCGAAACTTTATTTTCCTGATCCTGATGAGCAGCTGTAACAAGCTCGTCATATTTTTCCATTATGACTTTGCGGCTTTGCGGGACGCCGAACAATCCGGCCGCAACAACAACCGCCAGAAGTAAAACATACTTCCCGAAACCGTGTTTCTTACGGGGTTCTTTTTGAGGCTGTTGTTCTTCCTTTTGCGTTTGTTCCTCGGTCTGCGATTGTTCTGCCAAAACAGATTCTTGCTTTTCCTCTGCTTTTGGGGTGTCTTTTTGAACTGCCATAAATGCCTCCATGATTAAATCTACTGGATTTTACCATTTTTTCCGAGTATGGGTAGAGTAATTTTACATCAGAGAGTCAAAATGCTTGTTTTAGGGATTGAATCGAGTTGTGACGAAACGGCGGCAGCCGTTGTCAGCCATGATAAAAAGCTGTTGTCCAGCGTTGTTTATTCTCAGGCGGAACATCAGGTCTTCGGCGGTGTCGTTCCGGAAATTGCCGCCCGCGCGCATTTGCAAAAAGTCGGCTCGGTCGTTCACAGCGCTTTGGATCAGGCTCGTATTTCTTTCCAAGACTTGGACGCCGTTGCGGCTTCCGCCGGTCCGGGATTGATCGGCGGGGTCATTGTCGGCGTCATGACGGCCAAAGCCATCGCGGCCGTTCATCATCTGCCTTTTATTGCCATTAATCATTTGGAAGCGCACGCGTTGACCCCTCGTTTAACGCAAGATGTTCCTTTCCCTTATTTATTATTGTTAACCTCCGGCGGGCATTGTCAGATCCTGATCGCCGAAGGAATCGGAAAATTTAAAAAACTCGGCGCGACCGTTGACGACGCCGCCGGCGAAGCGTTCGACAAAGTCGCCAAAATGATGGAATTGGGATATCCCGGAGGCCCTAAAGTCGAACAATACGCTTTAAACGGAAACGCCGATCGATTCGATTTTCCGCGTCCTATGGTCGGCAAGCCCGGCTGCGATTTGTCGTTTTCCGGATTAAAAACGGCCGTCCGCCGCGCCATTGAAGATTTTTCCGAAGACGGTATCTTGGAACACGCCGTTTTATCCGAACAGGACAAAGCCGATTTATGCGCGTGCTTTCAACGCGCCGTTTTGGAATCGCTTTGTTCAAGAGTCAAAAATGCGATTAAACTGTTTAAAACCCAATACCCCGAAGGAACACACCTGGTCGTTGCCGGAGGGGTCGCCGCAAATCAGGCTTTACGAGAAGCATTGGAAAATCTGGCAAAAAAATATAAACTGACCTTTGCCGCCGCTCCGATGAATCTGTGTACGGATAACGGAGCGATGGTCGCATGGGCGGGAATGGAACATTTTCTGGCGGGTATGTCCGATCCGTTGGATTTCAGTCCCAGACCGCGTTGGCCTTTGGATCCGACAAGCAAACGTTAACAGGAGAAGTGAGCATGAAAAAAATTTCCGTTTTGGGAGCAGGCGCATGGGGAACGGCTTTGGCAAACATTGCGGCCGACAACGGAAAAGACGTCACGCTGTGGGTTCGGGAAAAAGAGCTGGTCGATGAGATTCAGAACAAAAAACACAACACGTTGTTTTTGCCGGACATTCTTTTAAATGAAAACATCAAACCGACAAACGATCAGGCGCAAGCCATTTTAAACGCCGAAGCCGTTCTAATGGTTATTCCGGCGCAGTATCTGCGTAGTGCTTGCAAAAATCTGCACGATCTGTGGCCGAAAGGCTTGCCCGCCGTTATCTGCGCCAAAGGAATCGAACAAAATACAGGCGCTTTGCTCAGCGAAATTCTAGAAGAGGAACTGCCGCAGGCTCAAATCGCCGTTTTATCGGGACCGACTTTTGCCGAAGAGGCGGCGCAAGGCATGCCGACTGCTTTGACATTAGCCTGCAAAAACGAAAAATTGGGCAAAGAATTGGTTGAAACGCTCGGAACGAAAACGTTCAGGCCGTATTATTCTTCGGACATTATCGGCGTGCAAATCGGCGGCGCCGTTAAAAACGTGATGGCCATCGCCGCCGGAATTGTCGCCGGCAAAAAGCTCGGTGACAACGCCAGAGCCGCTTTGATCACCAGAGGTTTGGCCGAAATATCAAGACTGGCTGTCGCTTTGGGCGGTCAAGCGCATACCTTGATGGGATTGTCGGGGCTGGGCGATCTGGTGTTGACCGCAAACAGTACGCAATCGCGTAACTTCTCTGTCGGCATCGAATTGGGCAAAGGACGAAAACTCGAAGATATCCTTGCCGACAAAAAAACCGTCGCCGAAGGTGTCTTTACGGCTCAGGCCGTTCTGGATCGCGCCGCAAAAGTCAAAGTCGAAATGCCGATCTGCGAAGGATTAAGCAAAATCATGCATGAAAACGTTTCGGTCGATCAGGTGATTCAATCTTTGTTCGCCAGACCGTTTAAAAAAGAAGCCTGAGCGGTAAATATTTATACTTTATTTAGAAAAAAAAGCTTATCCTGAAAAGAACTCTTTTCTTTTTCGGGGCAGGCTATGTCTTTAACGGTTCTCACTATCTTATGTATCAGTATCACTTCGTGCATCGGGATCTTCATCGGCAGTCTGAAATTCAGAGGGATCGGACTGGGGGTCGGCGGCGTTCTGTTCGCCGGTTTGTTATCCGGTTATCTGCTGGAACACTATGCGATTGTTTTAAATCCCGAAGTCTTAGCCTTTTTAAAAGAATTCGGCTTGATCCTGTTCCTTTATTCCATGGGGTTGAGTGTCGGACCGAATATTTTTTCCTCTTTGCGTAAAAACGGATTGACGCTCAATCTGATTTCTTTAAGCGTTGTCTTTTTAGGCACTTTGTGCGCCGTCCTGATCTTTAAATTCTCAAAAATTTCTTTGCCCGAACTGATCGGTTTATATGCCGGAGCCGTAACAAGCACTCCCGCGTTAGGGTCGGGACAACAAATTCTGGCCGAACTGGGTGAAAACGCCGAATTGATCGAAAAATCAGGCTTTACTTACGCGATCGCCTATCCGTTCACGATCATCAGCAGTATCATTGTTTTTATTTTATTAAAATTGATTTTCCGCGTTAAAATCACCGATGAAGTCGCGCGATATGAAGCCGAAAAAGTTGATGAAGATCCGCATATGCAGGGATTTAACGTTCTGGTCAACAACCCCAGTTTTGACGGATTGGAAATCGGAAACTTCCTGAAAATGATGCACTACACGATGACCATTTCGCGTATGAAACGCGGTGACGAGTACATTATTCCGCACGAACACATCAAATTGCAAATGGGCGATATCCTGTTGATTTTCGGTCCCAGAAAAATTTTTCAGGAAATTTCCTTCCTGTTTAAAACGGATCCGGACAGAGATCTGATGGAAGAAAGCGCAAAACAAATCCAAAGTCAGACGCTGTTGCTGACCAATCCGCAACGGGTCGGAAAACCGTTGAAAAAAATTCTGGGCGATTCAAAACATCATTGGGTCATTTCCCGTGTGATCCGCAACGGCATTTCATTGTCTCCGACTCCTGATCTGAAACTGGCTTATGCCGATCAGGTGGTCGTTGTCGGAAAAACAGAAGAAACCAAACCGCTGATCCGCTATCTCGGAAACGATCAGGAACGCGCAAACGACACGCGTTTTATTCCTTATTTCTTGGGCATGATTTTGGGAATACTGGTCGGATTGATCCCGTTCCATATTCCGGGGGTCGATATTCCTTTAAAACTGGGAACGTCCGGCGGTCCCTTGATTATTGCCATGATCCTGTCTTACCGCGGATCTTTGGGCAGAATCGTGTTCTATACACCCGCTCATGTCCTAAACGCTTTTAAATTCTTGGGCATTCTGCTGTTCCTTGCCGTTGTCGGACTGGCTTCGGGACCGGGCTTTGTCAAACTGATCAGCAGTACCGAAGGGCTTTTCTTTGTCGCAATGGGGATCACGATTACGACCGTTCCGTTATTGATTGTCGGTATTTTCGTGCGATCAACAAAAAAAATGAACTATCTCACTTTATGCGGCGCTTTATCAGGTTGCATTACCAGTCTGCCGACAATGACTTTTGTCGCCAATATGTCAAACACAAACGCGCCCGCGTTGGGGTATGCCACCGTTTATCCCGTCACAATCGCGTTACGGGTCATTTCGGCTCAGGTGTTGGCTTTAATGTTATTCTGAGGTGGGCATGCTTTATCTTTCTGTCTTTGTCGGAGGCGGAATCGGTGCCGTGTTCAGAGCGTTGATTTGCGCTAAAATCCATTCCCATTACGCAACAATGCTTGTGAATATCGCGGGAGCTTTTTTAATCGGCGTTCTATTTGAATATTTCCGATCCAAATCAAATATTTCTGCGGAAACCAAAGCCTTTTTGATGACCGGACTGTTGGGCGGATTTACGACTTTTTCTACTTATTTGCTCGATTTTATGGTATTGTTGGAACGTCAAAAAACAACGGAAGCATTCTTCTATCTGCTCTGTTCTGTCGGATTGGGAATTGTCGCCGTTTTGATCGGTATGAAAGCGTCTCTTTCTTTTATCAATTAAGGTTAAATGATGGGCAGAAATTTTCTGGGGCTGTTACAAAACGAAGATCCTCTCTACGATTATCTGAAATATGATATTCAGCCTCAGCTGACCGATTTTTGCGATCAACCCGCTTATCTTGTCTATAGCCTCAACGGTTCCAACGCCGTCTATCTGTACGAAGAAAAAAACACTCAAGCCAAAATCATCGGAAAATATTTCTATTCCGAACGGGAAAAGAATCGGCAAACCGCCGCCGAACACCTCGAAAAAGAATATGACCGATTGCAAACCGTACGCGGGTTCGGTTTTGATTGCGATCCGTTTTATGTTGCAAAACCGTTGGGTAAAAATTCCGATCTCGGAGAATTGCTGACGGTTGAATGTTGCGAAGGCGAATTGTTGAGCAGTGTCATTTCACGCGCCATCTTTGAAAAAAACAACGATCTGTTGTTTGATCGATTAAGCCTGCTCGCTTACTTTTTCGCAGAATTACACAATCGAACGGCTCTGTTGGAAACAAGTGTCGATTTCGAACCCGTTTGCGATTATATGAAACGCGTTATTCGCCAATGTTCCGCTTTGATGACTAAAGAAGAAACAACGGAATTTAAAGATTTTTGCTCTTTTTGGCATGATCAATCCGAAATGTGGGAAGACTGTCAGGTCTTGGTTCACGGTGACGCCACGCCTGAAAATTTTCTCTTTTCACAAGACGATACGTTAAAAACTTTTGATCTGGAACGTTGCACTTATGCTGACAGAATCTTCGACATCGGACGCATCGCCGGAGAACTGAAGCATTTCTTTTTAATGAACATCGGCGACAAGTTTGCCGCCGAACCGTTCATCGGGCATTTTTTATGGGAATACGCAACGCACTTCCCCGACAGAGAAGACACCTTTTACGCGATCACTCGGCGCGTTCCCTTTTATATGGGGGTAACTTTGTTAAGAATTGCCCGAAATTTCTGGATCGATCGGGATTATCGACTGAGACTGATCAAAGAAGCCCGAAAATGTTTTCAAGAGGATAACAATGATTCGCGGACTATTATTTGATATCAACGGCACTTTAAGCGACATTCTGACAAATGAGGAATATGACGACATCTATCGTGTCTTAAGTAATTTCTTTATTTATCACGATATTTTTTTGACACCGACAGAAATCCGTGAAATGTATTTCGGGATCAACAAGCGGCAACGCCTTGAAAGTAAAGAAAATTTCCCCGAATTTGATATTGTTGCCCTGTTCGAAGAAATCATTAAAAGAGCTTGCCTGAAAAAAGAACAAAAAAAGTCTAAGAAAGAACGGCAAATGTTGGCAAAGACATCGGCGGAAATTTTCCGAGCAACGTCTTTATTTCAGTTGAAATTATATCCGGAAGTCAAAAAAACCTTAAAAAAACTTCAAAAGAAATACCGCTTAGCGGCCGTTTCGGACGGGCAGTCGGTCTGGGCGAAAGCGGAACTGAATGCCGTTGGTTTACTGGACTTTTTTGATCCCCTCATCGTTTCCGGAGATTTCGGATATCGTAAACCCGATGCCCGTTTGTTTAAAAAGGCTTTAAAAAAACTGAACCTTAAGGCCAATGAAGTCATTTTTATCGGCAATGACCTTTATCGCGATATTTACGGTGCCAATTCACTGGGCATGAAATCGATTTTCTTTAAATCAAACCAAGGGGATCATGATTTTCAAAAAGCCATTCCGAACGACATCGTTTACCGTTTTGAAGATTTGGAAAAAGCCGTTTCCCGTCTGGCGTCCAAAACAAAGAAAAAACAGTAATGCTTATCTTTCAAATCCGATAAAAAAAGCCGGCATAAGCCGGCTTTTCATAAAAAAGATTCTTTCCTTTTAATGTTTTTTATATCCGCATTTCGGGCAAACACCGTCTTCGTTTAAAGCGATACCGCACAACGGACAACGATCTGCGGATTTATTGACCGGAAATTCCGCCGAAGCCGCATTCACACCGCTGGTAAACGTCAATTTGACGATGTTCAATTTATCTTTTAACAGTTCGTAGACAATCTTGATCATGCCTTCGACCGTCATTGTTTCTTTGGTGACAACCAAACGGCACTCCGGATACGCCGTGGCCAATTCCGTCTTAAAGGCTTCACCTTTCATCGTATTGGTCGGAGCCCCGTTGCGAATTCCCTGCTTTTCGTAAACGTCCAACACCGCCGGCAAAAGAGGATCATCTTGTCTTAAAATCAACGCGTGATCAAAATTTTTCAAAACTTCCCATGCCGTCTTGTTAATTTCATTACAGGGAAAAACCATGTTTACTCCGGCTTCCACAGAATCTTCGACTTCAATCGTCAACACACCCGTATGACCGTGCAAATATTGGGCTTCTCCTTTAAAACCATAAAAACGGTGGGCGTATTGCAAATGCAATGTCGTAATACTTCTCATTTTTTATTCTCCTTTATTTTTGTTTTTCCACACGCCGGACAAATCCCGTCAAAAATAATATTGTGCCCGAAAAATTCAAATCCGTGAGCGTCTTTGATCCTTTGCTTTAAATCTGCGATATAATCCATTTCGACATCAAATAATTGACCGCATAAACGGCATTTGACGTGATAATGATCGCAACATAAATAATCAAACCTGTCTGCTCCGTTCGGAACCGACACTTTTCGGATTTTCCCCATTTCAACAAGCTTGTTTAAATTGCGATAAACAGTCGCTCGGCTGATTGAGGGGTATTCCGAAACGATGGCTTCATACAACTCATCGGCAGTTACATGAGCTTTCAATTCATTGATCTTTTTTAAAATGACAGAGCATTGAATTGTGTTTCGTTGAATCATGGCATTATTTCTTTTAATAAGATTAAATCCTAATAAGGATCCTATTTTATCAAGAAATGAATGTCAAGATCTTTTTAAAAAAATTTTAATCTATAATTTATCCTTATGATAAATATATATTTTTTAATAAAGTTTTCTTTCCAAGATTATGGGGGGGGGGTAAAATAATCTTTTGATCAGTCATAGAGGAATTAGCTTTATAAGCCTATTGATAAAAAAACAAAAACGCCCCTTGCCTATTCCAATAAAAAAAGCCGCTTTCCGCAGCTTTGCAATTCCGGCTAAACGCGGCCGCGACTGCCGTCTTGCCTTGTTAAGCCTCATTGATAAAAAAACAAAAACGCCCGTCACAGGGCGTTTTTTCGTTTTTTTATTGGAGCGGGCGAAGGGATTTGAACCCTCGACATCAACCTTGGCAAGGTTGCGCTCTACCCCTGAGCTACACCCGCACTCCGTTTTTACATCGCCGGATTATAACAATTGATTTCACTTTTGCAACAAAAAATTTTCACTTTTTTACTTTTTTTTCGATCTCTCCCAAAACAGTCCTCTCTGCGGATTATGCTTTTTTCTCCGTTTCATTCCGCTCGATTTTCATATATGATGTCTGCGTTTTAAACTTTTTTCTCTTTTCACGGAGCAAAACATGGCTTTGATCTTTGAAGACGTAAACAATATTCCCTCCCAACAACAGGCTAATCTCGTTAAAAACGGAACCATGCAATCGTTCAAAAACGATGTCGTTGATGAATCCAAAAAAAGAATTGTTCTGGCTTATTTCTTCTCTCAAAAAAATCCGGCCTGTGAACAGTTCGGACAACTGTTGGAAAAATACGTCCGATTGGCAAACGGCAAAGCCGTCTTGGTTAAACTCGATATCGAAGAAACTCAAGCTTTAGCCGTTCAACTGGGGATTCAAGGTGTTCCGACAACAATGATCTTTGCCAAAGGCGGACTGGTTGACGGTTTCGCCGGAGCCATTCCCGACACTCAATTGAAATCCGTTATGCAGGCGTTGATCGGGAAAGACGCTTTATCTTTAGATGAAATGTTAAAAGACGCTGCTGAAAAACTGACTGACGGACAGGCTCAGGCAGCTTTGGAAGCCTATGCCGCCGTTTTGGAAAAAGACGAAGCCAATCCTGCCGCTTTTGCCGGCATGATCCGCTGTTTCATCGCGCTGAAACAACTCGATGCCGCTCAAGATCTGGCGGACGGATTGGATTCTTCGGTCAAAAGTCCCGAACTGGAAGCCGCTAAAACAGCTCTGAAACTGGCAAAAGAAGCTCAAAACGCCCCTGCGCCTGAAACATTAA
>CALXTY010000065.1 GCA_944391535.1 uncultured Alphaproteobacteria bacterium | reverse complement strand
TTTCCACTGATAAAGCATCAGGCACTGAAGCGGACAGTCCCCGCATTTCTGTCCGCACGGATTCACACAATGAGAGCTTTCCAAACGTCCGACTTTCCCTTTGCGTTCCCAATGCGCCAGCATCTCTTGCAAAGCGGATTCCGGCAAATCAAACTTAACGGCGATGTCTTTAAGCGACGCCTGTCCCTGAGCCTGCAGATATTCTTTAATTTCAGAAAGAATCATAAGACCTCCTTTTGCCCGCAAGATACAAAGCCGAAAACACAAGCACCTGCACTAAAACAATACCGACAATCCAATAAACGGAAGATGAAAAATGTCTGTTTATTGTAGCGCACTGATAAAAAAGCGTCGAGAGCAGATAAGCCTGCCCCGTCGTCCAAACGACAACGACCCCCGCCCATTTCAGACTGAACTCTTTAGCGATCGCTCCCAACGCCGACAAACACGGCATATACAGCAATACAAACAACAAATAAGCGAACGCTCCGATTTTTCCGTCAAACAAAACGACCAA
The DNA here is from genome assembly GCA_944391535.1 of uncultured Alphaproteobacteria bacterium. GTDB lineage: Bacteria > Pseudomonadota > Alphaproteobacteria > CAAGCB01 > CAG-977 > UBA11549. The sequence goes on along the minus strand of CALXTY010000065.1, from coordinate 9,547 downwards.
GCGTTGAGTAGATGTTTCACCCGCGTTCAAACCGGCGTACAAAGCGTCCAACGTGCCGATAATCGCTTCTTTGGCCATAACGCCCGTGAACAAACCGACGGTTGCCGGCCAGTTTTGTTCGGAAATCCCCATCGGTTCAAAAACGGGCGTAATCACTTTCCCGACAGAAGACAAAACCGATTTTTGAGGCGTTTGCGGAATAAAGTTTCCTTTGAAATCAACGGCATTCAATATGTTTAATATGATCACCAAAGGGACAATCAACGCCCCTGCGCGCACGATAAAGCCGCGCAACCTGTCCCACGTTCTGATCGCCATATTTTTAAGGGTCGGCAAATGATACGGCGGCATTTCCAAAATCAACGGAACGGGTTTTCCTTTAAACAACGTACTCTTAAACAAGATCCCCGTCCCGACCGCCACACAAATACCGATCAGGTACAACGCGAAAACAATATCCGCCCCCTGCGTATTGAAAAAAGAAGTCGCGAACAAAGCGTAAACCGGCAGTCTGGCACCGCAAGACATAAAAGGCGTCATCATCAGCGTGATCAACCTGTCGCGTTTCGAAGACAAAATCCTTGTTCCCATCACAGCGGGCACCGTGCAGCCGAAAGCGACAATCATCGGCACAAACGCCGTTCCCGGCAGATTAAATCCGCGCATCAGCTTGTCCATGACGAAAGCGCCGCGCGCCATATATCCGGAATCTTCCAAAGCAGAGAGAAACAAGAATAAAAACCCGATCGGCGGCACGAAAGTCGCCACCGTACTGACGCCGCGCCCGACGCCTTCGGAAAGAAAGACGTTCAACCATTGCGGCACTCCCAACGAATTTAAAAGAGCGGAAAATCCCGCCACCAAATAAGCGTCACCAAATTCCGCGATCGGATCAATCAGCATATTCCCCAAAGAGATCGTCCATAAAAACATCAAGTACATCACGAAAAAGAACAAAGGAATACCCGTGTATTTTCCCAAAGCGACACGATCGATCATTTCCGTCACCGTCTTTGACAGCCTGTCGGAACGTGTGATCAATTTTCTACTGATTTCCGTAATAAAACCGTAACGTCCGTCCGCGACCATCGTATCGGGATCTTCTTGATATTGATCGGGAAAGGCGTCTCTGATTTTTTCGATTTCCGCCTTGTTTTCGGGCAAACCGAACAAACGCGGATCAACATCGCCGTCCAACAGGTGAACGGCAAGCCATCTGGCCGACCAACCGTATTTTTGCGCCGTTGCGCAAACGAACGGCATCAGTTCCCTGATCGTTGTTTCAACATGGGGCGAATACGGCACAAGAAAATTTTCATCGATTTGCACGTCGGCGTGCACAATCTGTCTTTTTAATTCTTCAATCCCTTTGACCTTTGAAGCCACCATCGGAATAACGGGAACATTGAAGATATGCGCCAACGCCAACACATCTATTTTTATTTTCGCCGCGGCCGCCGTATCCATCATATTCAAAACCAAAATGACCGGCAAACGCATTTCGAACAACTGCACCGTCATATATAAGTTACGTTCCAGATTTGACGCGTCCAATATATTGACGACACAATCGGGTTTATGAAACAACAAATAATCGCGGGTGATCCTTTCATCTTCGGAAGCGCTGGAAATCACACTTAAGGAATAGACTCCGGGCAGATCCACGACTTCGACTTTGACGCCGTCTTGTTCAAAGAAACCCGATTTTTTTTCAACCGTCACCCCCGGCCAGTTCCCCACGTATTGATGAGACCCCGTCAACGCGTTAAACAAAGTCGTTTTGCCGCAATTCGGATTGCCGATCAAAGCCACTGTTTTATAGGAAGACATAGCAAAAATCCCACGATCAATCGGTCACTGAAATTAAAGAGGCTTCTTCTCTGCGCAACGAAACCAAATACCCGCGGATCATAATTTCAACCGGATCCCCGAACGGCGCGACACGCACGACTTCAAACGGCGTGCCGGGCGTAACACCCATCGCCAACAATTTTTTGCGATACGCGTTATTCCCTTTTAAAAATCCCGCGACGACGGCTTTGTCTCCGGCTTTCAACCTCATAAAACCGCGCGATATATTCACTTCTTTTGTCATAAAAGTTTTTCCCATCAAACTTTTTAATTTTTGTATGGTATCATAGCCTAAAAAAAAAGAAAAGACGTCTTTTGATTCTTGCAAAAACAGACAGAGTTTTCTAACCTGACTGAAACGACTTTTGAACATGACAGGCTAAATATGCTGATCGAACTTGCCCACTATACGATGATTTTCGCACTGACCGCCGTCGGTTTGCAGACTTTTTTATTGTTGCCGACTTTGTGGTCCAGCGGTTCCGCCGTCGCTATCAAGCTGGGGTTCAGAGGCGCCTGCTTTACTTCGGCGTTATTGTTGTTTTCTTTTTTTATTTTATTATACAGCTTCGCCGTGCACGATTTTTCTTTGGCGGTCGTTTTTGAAACTTTTGATTCTCAAAGCAGCGTTTTCTATGCCCTGCAGGCGTTTTGTTCTTCCAGGGAAGGATTTCTGTTTACGTTTATCATTGTTTTGTCCGTCTGTTTCTTGATCGGGTTTTCTAAAAAAGACCTGCTCACTTATCAGGAACGGGGCAGGTATTTGTTCGCATCCGGATTTGTTCTCTTCGCTTTGTTGGTTTTGATGCTGACAACGGCGGATCCTTTCGTCAGAATTGAAGAACCTCCTTTTGAAGGGGTCGGTTTTAATCCGCAATGGCGGCCGCCTCATAAGACGCTGGAAATATTATTCGCCTTTATGGCTTATGCCGCTTTGACGGTAACTTTTATCAAGATGATTTGTATGTATTCCAAAGGACGGCAGTTCGTTGTTCCGGCATTACAGACCGCTCTGTTCGCTTTGGGCTGCCTGATTTGCGTCTTGGGATCGAAAGTCTTGACCGGATTTACGGTCGCGGAAAATGCTGCCCTTTGGCAATGGACGCCCGATCATTCGCTGTTGACCGCCGTCTTTATCTTGACGCTCGGAGAAGTGCTGTTGCTGTTTTTCTGCCTTTATTCCAAAGTCTTTACGAATTGGATTATTGTTTTCGCCGTACTCGGATTGGCTTTCTTCAGCGCAGAATTTTTTGCCGCCGAATACAGACTGTTCGCGTTGTCCGCCGATGAAGTTTATTTCCCCAATCCCGTGACGGCTCTGACGGCTTTCGCCGCTTTGACCTGTTTCTTTTTGTTTCTTTGTTCCGTTATGATCAAGCAAACCTTGCCCGAAAACAGCTTTTTCATTTTCGCCAAAGAAAGTTTCATCGGATTGGCCGCCGCAACTTTGCTGGCCGTCGGTTTAAGCGTAGGAGGATTGTCCCTGTTACCAACTTTGTTCATGTTCTTACCGGATTTGCCTTTACGACTGTTACCGGCTTTATTGAAAAATGTGCTGTCGGGCGGAGCTGTCGCTTTTACGATCTTCTTCTTTACCGCTTTTAAAAGAAAATCTTTGACAAAGGGCTGGGTTAAAACCGACTGGAAAACTGATTTGACGTTCTGGATCGGCGCGTTGATCCTGATTTCCTGCTTTTTGTTGAAAATCAACAACGGAATGAAAATCGTTCTGTGTTTTTTGCCTGCTCTGCTTTTCTTCAACGCTTTCCTGACAACAAAATCTCTGAATATTCCCACATCCATTCCCGACTTGTTAAAGCTGTTTAAAACAATCAAAGCCATGACTTATGGATTGTTCCTGTGCGGACTGGGGTTTCTGATCTTCTGCGTCGCTTTGGCGTATTGCTTTTTCAACCGTCAAACATCTTCTTTCGAAACGGATTTTATAAAAAACAAACCGGAAATTTCCTTGCCGTGCAAAGTCGAAACACTGTCCGGACATAATCCTGTTGAAATGTCTCAATACCGATTGCTTTGCTCTGATACAAACGTTTTCCTGCTCAGCGGGAAAACCGTTTTTCAGTGGCAAGAAAAAAAATTAAATGTCAAGTTATTGAAAATAAACACTTTTTCTGTTAAATTAATTGAAATTATTCAAAATAAAAAAAATATTCTGACCATACAGAGTTTTGATTTCCCCTTTTTAAAATCTGTCGGAACAGGACTTTTCCTGATGAGTATCGGAATTTTGTTCCTGATCTTTTCTGTTAAAAGGGATCAAACGGCATGAAATGGTACGGTTTTTTCCTGATCTTTTTGACGAGCTTTGTTTTTTGTAATTTCATGTACACCGTGCGATTGGATTACACGACACAAAACGCCTTGATCAAACATAGATTTCCTTTGCCGCAAGGACAGCTGAAGCTAATGGATCGACCGAAAGAAAAATTCTTATCCGCTGAAACTATTCCGCCCCAACCGCTTATCTTGTTTTTCTTTGCGTCATGGTGTCGCCCGTGCATGATCGAAATGCCGACACTGACAAAGTTGGCGAAAAGAAATGATGTGCCTTTTATCGGTATCGCCGTGCGAGATACCCACGAGAAAATAAAAACCCTCCTTGAAAAAACCGGAGATCCTTTTGTCATGATCGGACTTGATCCCGATACAAATTGGACACAACAAATGCACGCGGATAAATTACCTACGGCTTTCATTTTAAATTCAAAAAAAGAAGTCGTCGCAAAAATAAAAGGTCTGATCACGGAAGAATTCTATCTTAATACCGTTCTGCCGTTCTTACAGGAGCTGAAAAATGAAAAACCTCTTTAAATTGCTCAGCGTTTTTTTATTGCTCTGCGCCCCCGTAAAAGCGGATGATGCCGCCTCGGTGGAAACGGAAGCTCTGGAAATCGCCGAACGATTACGCTGTCTGGTCTGTTCCGACGAAAATATCGAAGCCGCTCAAGACGAAACCGCGAAGGATATGCGTTTTTTTATCCGTAAGCATCTGACTGACGGTAAAGCGCAAGATTTGGTCGTGCATTTATTGTTGGCTCAATATGGCGACATGATTTCTTTGGAAGACGATCCCGTCCCGACGGCCGAAAATGAAGAAACATTTATCGTCGCCGCTTGGACAATCTGCTTTTTCGCAATGGCTTTTTACATTTTCAGACGTTCAAAAAATTTTAACGCTTAAGGATAATTCGATGATTCTTTTCTTAACAAGTCTCTTGTTGCTGACGATCGGAGCTTTAAGCCTTTTTATCTTCCCGATTCTGCCTTTGAACAGAGGCCACAAACAGTCTAAAACGTTCAAGCTGATCTATATTTGTTTTGTCTTTTTCCTTTTTGCCATATTGGTGCCGGTCTTATACGGACATCACGGGAAAATGCTCATGCCGGATTATCCCTTGGCAAAAAGAGATATTCTCGAAGCGGAAAATCAAACACGCAGTATGGCAAAAATCAGACGTTTGGAACGTTATCTTTCAACAAATCCGGATGACGGAATCGTCTGGGAACAACTGGCTCAAACCTACCGCCGAACCGGTTATTATGACAAAGCCGCAAACGCATACCGCAACGCTATCGAATGGGGGATTCCTCAAGACATTTCAAATTGGCATGCTTTGGCTGAAACTTTAATTCAGGAAAATAACGGCAAAATTACCGGAGAAGCTCAAAAAGCGTTGGAAAACGTTTTACGTTACCGTCCGGATGATCCGAAAGCCATTTATTTTTTGGGCTTGGCTCGCATTCAAAATCAAGAGCCGCAAAAAGCCATGGCTCTATGGCGTTATCTGGAACAAATCCTGTCCGTGGATGATCCTTGGTTGACGGTTATCCATGAACGCATTGAGACTTTGCAAAAAACGCTTCAAATCAATCCGCGCGCCATCAAGCCTCAGGCTCCGGTTCTTTAAGCCCCCGCCGTCGGTAAAGAAGCGTTCAATGTATTTTCCTGACGTAACACTGCCGCCGTTTCACGAATACGATCTTCATCGCCGTCAAGACTGAGAATCGTTGCCGTCGCCAGACGAATCCCGCATTCTTGGGTTTCGGAAATAACCCCCGTCGCCCCCAAACGAACCAGTTCCCCCCAACGAGTGTCATCATTGCAACGAATAAAAACCGGTATGGTGGAAGAAACCTCTCTGACCGCTTGCAGCACACGGATCGCCGAAGGCAATCCGCTGATGCAAATCATAACGGCTTTGGCTTTCGCAATGTTGGCCGCTTCCAAAATACGAATATTTCCCGCATTCCCGAATAAGTATTCTCTGTTGTTTTTCTTAGCCCGTTCAATATGAGGCACATCCGTATCCATCACCAAAAACGGAATTTCATTACGTGCCAACATACGTGCGGCCGCCTGTCCGACACGACCGTAACCGATTAAAAGAACATGATCTTCCATTTCTTTTTCTTCATCCACGTCTTCGGGAACGACCGCATTCTTCGCGGCATCATCAGCCGAACGCTTTTTATCAAGCAACTTTAAAACAAACGAACTGACAAACGGCGTCAATGACATCGACAAGGCGATAACGACTTGGAGCATGGAAGACGTCTGGACACTGATTAAATGAAAATTTTGCGCGGCCAAATTAAAGACGACAAAGCCAAATTCCCCAGCCTGACAAAGAAAAACGGAAGAAGTCACCGCGCCGTTATGATCGACTTTCATTCTGCGTTCGATAATATAAACAACGATAAATTTAACCACCATCACACCGGCGGTCAGCAACAAAATCTGAACAATATGCGTCCAAGCATAATAAATATCGATCATCATACCGACGGAAAGGAAAAAGATCCCCAGCAACATCCCGCTGAAAGAAGCGATTTCCGCTTCGACTTCATGACCGAAATCAGTTTCCGCGATCAACATACCCGCTAGAAAAGCCCCTAATGAAATTGACAAACCTGCCACATTGGTCGCCCATGCCGTTGCCAAAAAAGTAAAAAAGGTCACGGCGGTAAAAGCTTCCGAGTTTTTAGTGGAAACCACGATTCGAAACAACGGTTTAACCACCATTCGTCCGATGACCATAATCAAAGTGACTGCCCCGATCGCTTGTGTAAAAGCCTGTCCCAAATTTCCGATGGCCGTCGTGTCCGTCTTTGCCATTCTGGGTAACAAGACCATAATCGGGATAACCGCCAAGTCCTGCATCAACAAAATACCGACCGTCGCACGTCCGGCTCCGGTATGCATTTCGCCGCGTTCCTGCATCAAACGCAACGCAATCGCCGTTGAAGACATCGCCAATCCCAAACCGATAATAATCGCTTCATTCAGCGTTTTATGCATTAAAAACGCCGCACCGCCAATCACAATTGCCGACCCGATCAACTGTAGCAAACCAAACCCGAAAATATATAAACGCATCGCTTTGAAACGGTGAAACGACAAATCAAGGCCGATTGTAAACATTAAAAACAAAAGCCCGAGTTCTCCGATATTTTCGGTAACGTGCGTATCTTTGATCAAACCTAACATATGCGGGCCCAGAACCACACCGGCAACGATGAACGCCAATAACGGGTTGACTTTCAGCCTGTAAAAAATAGGAATAAAGATAACAACCGCCGCCAGAAAAGCCAAAAGTTCCCAAACCTGATCACCGCTCATTGCCTTTTATCCCCACAAATTGAAACCTGCTTTTCTTTATTTTTTAAAATAAAAGCGATCAAAATTCAATTCAAAGACACAGATATTTTGAAAAAATTTTAAATTACATTGACGGTTTGCTTCAGCTTTGGCATCATAAACAAAGTCTTTTTTAACCAGCGGGGGACAACATGACAAAATCTGAATTGATCGCGCGTATTGCTGAATTAAATCCGCATTTATATCAAAGTGACGCCGAAAAAATCGTAACCACCATCTTTGATGAAATCGCATCCGCTTTATCCGAAGGTCATCGCGTTGAATTGCGCGGCTTCGGGGTCTTTTCCGTTCGCGCCAGAAATGCTCGCGCCGGACGCAACCCCAGAACAGGCGAAAAAGTCAGCGTCGAAGCTAAAAATGTTCCTTTTTTTAAAGCCGGCAAAAAATTAAAAGACCGTCTGAACGCCGAAGAATAAGGATATCACCTTGAAAATCATTCATTTTATTTTCAGCTGCGTCGTCTTGTTTTTTACAGTGTCTTTCGCTGTTTCCAATAAACAAGAATTCCCTTTGACATTGTGGCCGTTTCCTTATCAAATCGTTTTACCGGTCAGTTTCATTGTTCTGGCCTTCGCTTTGTTGTTTTTTATTTTTGGCGGAATCTACAGCTGGATCCTGACAATACCCGTCAGAAACGAACGTTATCATTTGATTAAAAAAAATAAAGAATTAACAAAAAAATTAAACGACATGGAAAACGAAAATAAAACAGTCGATTGAAAAATTCAGTCGCTTTCTTGATCAAATTCTGATAAAAGATTGTTCATAACAATCATTATGGAAAAGGTGTCTGTATGAATTGGTTGACAAGTTATGTACGCCCAAAGTTGCAAAGCTTGGTCGGCGCAAAGGAAATTCCTGATAATCTGTGGGAAAAATGTCCGTCTTGCGGCGCAATGATCTATCATCGCGAATTGGAACAAAACTTCAGAATATGTCCGCAATGCAGCCATCATATGAGATTGGAACCGGAAAAACGTCTGGAAATGATGTTTGACGACGGTCAATATACTTTGATTGAACTCCCCGAAGTAAAAGAAGACCCTCTTAATTTTTCGGATCTGAAAAATTATACGGACAGATTGAGAGATGCCAGAAGAAAAACAAAAAAAAATGACGCTATCATGGTCGCTTCCGGCACAATGGACGGCATGAACGTCGTCATCGGCATTTTTAATTTCGCTTTTATGGGCGGATCCATGGGAACCGCCGTCGGTGAAAGCATCGTCGCCGCCGTTGAATTGGCAATTCTGCAAGACGCGACATTGATCCTGATCCCCGCTTCCGGCGGCGCCAGAATGCAAGAAGGCATTCTTTCTTTAATGCAAATGGCCAGAACAACCATGGCTGTCAGAAAATTAAAAGAAAAAGGCCTGCCTTATTTCGTTATCCTGACAGATCCCACCATGGGCGGCGTGTCGGCGTCTTTCGCCATGCTCGGAGACATCGCCCTTGCGGAACCTGACGCTTTGATCGGATTTGCCGGCGCGCGCGTCATTGAACAAACCATTCGAGCCAGCTTGCCCAAAGGATTCCAAAAAGCGGAATACCTGATGGAACACGGTATGGTCGATATGGTCGTGGATCGTCGAAAAATCAGACCGACACTGATTAATTTAATCGGTATGTTGCGCAATCCTCATCCGGCGATCGATCCTGTCCCCTTTATTCCTAAAAAAGAAGAAACAGCGTAATTGCCTACGGCAATGATAAAAAAGAGGTAGACTATGACACCAACTAAACCGCTCTCCGGTATAAAAGTGCTGGATTTGACACGCGTTCTTGCCGGGCCTTACTGCACTCAAATGCTTTTTGATCTGGGCGCGGATGTCATCAAAATCGAAAATCCGGCCTACGGTGACGATTCCAGATTGTTTCAACCGTTCAAAAACAACCGAAGCCTTTACTTCGAAGCGGTGAACGGCGGAAAAAAAAGTCTTACTCTGAATTTTAAAAATCCTGAAACAATTCTTTTATATTACAACTGTTTTGAAACAACTATTCTTGATGACATTT
>CALXTY010000064.1 GCA_944391535.1 uncultured Alphaproteobacteria bacterium | reverse complement strand
GGCTTCTTCCAAACGTGAAGCATTAAAGGCGGCTGATCAATATCTGGCCGATCATCCTTTGAAAACAGCGGATAAAGAAGCAACGTTGAAAGTGATTGATAATTTGGAAAAAAATTATAAAGCCGAGGCAAAATCCGCCGATTTGAAAACGAAAATTCAATACGCTTTGGGCGGCAAGGAAGCGATGAGAGCTTTGATGTTGGGGGCGGCCAGTGTCGTGTCCGGCGTTATGGCGGCGAAAGGCGCTGATCCGATGGGGGCGGTTTCTTTGATGTTGATGGCCGGCGCAATGGGATCCGCCGAAGCGGCGCTCTTGGGAAAAGATGACAACACATCTGAAAAATTAAAAGCTTATGCAGAAGTCAAACACGCTCAGCTTGCTTTGAAGAAATTGAAAAAATCCTTGGATCCGAAACCGTCTTACAAAGACGAAGTCCGTGCGTTATACGCATCGGGATTGGGTAATCCGGGCGGTATGGTTACGGCTTTGAATCTGAAAAAAAACAACGGACGTTAATTAATCATAGGTGGGCTGTTATGTCAAAATCTGTCAGTGAATTTTTTTCGAAAGAAGGAATTAAAAAGTTTAAAAACGGCGTGAAAGCTTTTTCCGAACGTCACGCCGTTAAAATTGTCGCCGCGTCGATGGCTTCGGCGTTTACCGCTTCCGCTCATGCGAATACGTATAACCCCGATAAAGATAAGACGGTAACGGCGTATGCCATAACGGAAAAAGGCGATACGCTTTGTTCTTATCAGGCGTTAAAAACGGACAGCGCTTCTTTCGCCCGCCTTCAAAATTTGGTCAATAACGCTACCAACAGTAAAACGGGTTGTTCCGTTTTGGAAAAAATATCCGAGCAGGGGACAGTTTTATATACGGATTATGCCGGTAAAGGCGTGATCGGCTTTTTCGATCCGAATACAAATTCCATCTGTTTGAATTCCGTGTTTAAAGACGGTGACTTACAATCTTGTCTGATTCACGAAGGGAAACACAGCATTCAATCTCATGCTTTAAAAGAAAGTGCCGATCTGTTCCATACGTTCGCTTCAAATGTCATGACAACACGCGTCATGGAAGCCGACGCCATGGCGGCACAGACGAAATTTTCATATGAAATGGCGCAAGCCGGTGACAGTCTGGCTTGGAAACAGTTGATTAATTCGCATGAGGGAATTACAAAAGCTTTTGAGGACGGTGCGAAAAAATACGGTCAAAACAGTGACCAAACGATGAAAGAAACCATGCTGGCTTGGTATAAGGATACGGATTATGTCACACAGTATGACAATTCAATTCTTCAATTCCATGCAAAAGTTGTTTTAGGGGCATCGGAAGATTTGATGAAACAGGCGTTTACAAAGACGGTGTCGGCTGATTCTTTGGTTAAGTATGTTTGTACTGTTGACGGTAAACCTTATGCGGGAACAGACGGAAGTCTTTTAAAGACGTCTTCAACGGCATATTTGTCGGAAGATTTGTGCAAGTCTGCTGAAATGGTTGGGAAAGCAGCCGGTATGCGAGGGAATGAAGATACTTCGGTGAATGATTTTTATGTCATGAAATTTGGCGGAACCGTTTTGGATAAAACATACGGTCAGATGAAAGCTGAAAAAGAAAAACAAAATAGTCAGCAAATAATGCAAGAACAGTCTGCAAAGTCTTTCAAGCTTGCTACGACTTTAGGCAGAACCGGACGTTAAGATGAAGACATACACACCGATTAATATTTGTTATGAAGATACGGATGCCGGTGGCGTTGTCTATCATTCCAAATACTTGGGCTTTGCCGAACGCGCGCGCATGGACTTTTTGCATGAACACGGGATTTATTGCAAAGACATGGCCGCGGCGGAAAAACCGTGCGGGTTTATGGTGAAACAGTGTGAATTGAAATTTCAAAAACCGGCTCGTTTGGAAGACGAACTGATTGTTGAAACGGAAATTCTGGAATTGCGCGGTGCCGGATTTGATTGCTTGCAGACGGTTAAACGCGGCGAAGAAACGCTGGTCGAAATAAAATTACAGATTGTGTGCGTGACGCCTTCGGGAAAGCCGACACGCATTCCTTCAGACATCAGAACAAAATTAGCTGAAATTTCGTAATCTGTTAATGAATATGGTTTAAGCTCTTCTTTAAAATGGAAATTTTTAAAGGAGAGCTTTTTTATGCCAACAGGATCTTTAACGGCGGCGGCAACGAATTTGTCAATGTTCGGTTTGTTTTTACAAGCGGATTTTGTCGTAAAAACGGTAATTATTGTTTTGGCTTTGGCCTCGGTTTGGTCATGGGCGATTATTTTTGAAAAAGTGATGCTGTTGCGTTCCGCTACCGAAGACGCGAAAAAATTTGAATCGCAGTTTTGGTCGGGCGGATCTTTGGATGAAATGTTTGATAAATTGGAAGCCAAACCGTTCAGGTTGGATCCGATGTCGGCGGTTTTTGTTGCAGCGATGCGTGAATGGCGCAGATCTTCAGGGGCTTTGGGAACAGGCGGCGTGCACGGTACCAGCTTGAGTCAACGTATCGACCGCGTTATGCAAATCACAATGGATCGCGAAATGGACAGAGTGGAAAAACGTATGACCTTTTTGGCTTCAACGGGGGCGGTTTCTCCTTTTATCGGCTTGTTCGGAACGGTATGGGGGATTATGAACAGCTTTCATAATATCGGGGCAAGCTCGAACACGTCTTTGGCGGTTGTCGCTCCGGGGATCGCCGAAGCTTTGTTCGCAACGGCTTTGGGGTTGGTCGCGGCGATTCCGGCCGTTTTGGCATACAATAAATTATCCAGCGATATGAATCGTTATGCTAAAACGTTGGAAAACTTTGCGGGAGAATTCAGTACGATTTTATCGCGTCAGATTGACGATACGACCAGCCGCACGGAAAAACGGAGCGTTTAATATGGGAGCTTCTGTTAAATTTTCAACACGCGGAAAACGCCAAAGAGCTTCTTTCTCGGAAATTAACGTCACGCCGTTCGTTGACGTTATGTTGGTTCTTTTGGTGATTTTCATGGTGACCGCGCCGATGATGACGACCGGTATTTCTTTGGATTTGCCGCGCGGCGACGGGCAAACGATGGAAGAATCCGATCGCGCCGTCGATATCAGTATAGACGCGCGTTCCAAGATTTATCTGGGAGACGAAGTCGTTCAACCCGAAACATTGGTCAATCGTTTAAAAGCGATGCAAAAAAGCAATCCCGATTTGAAAATCGTCATCAGCGGGGATCGAGCGACGTCTTACGGACAAGTCATAGAATTGATGAGCTTGTTACGATTGGCGGGGATTTCCAAAGTGGGATTAAAAACCGGAGATTTGGTCGATACCGAACCGTTGACAAAAAGCGCAATGGTAAAAAAGAAAAAATAAAGGGTATGGTCTGTGGGAATACGCTTGAGTTTTTTTATGCGTTTAAGACATTATCCGTTTTTATTTAAAACGGTTCAAAACACCTTTGACCATTTGCCGATGGTGATGTCGATCACATTGCATATGTTGGTCGTATTTTTATTGACGTATGATTTTGTTTCCGAACGTCAGTCGGAAGTTGTTTCCGTTCCTGTGTTTGTGGTCGACTTGTCCAAAGTCAAAGTTGCTGAAATGACGAATTTGCCGCCGAAATTGATTAAGTCGGATCAAAAAAAGAGCAACAAGAGAACTCTTAGAACATCAGCATACAGTAAAGCTTCCACGACTAAAGCGTCTTCTTCTGCGCGGGCAGGAAAGTCTTCGGGGAAGCAAGGAGGACAGGAAATATCTTCGGCTGTTTTGGAAAGCGAATTGAGTAATCTGTTAAACGATGTGACCGCGAGGAAAAAAACGAATAAAAAAACGTCTTCGACGAATTCAATCAAAAGCGGCGGGCAAGCAGGCGGCGGGACGGAGGATCCGTTTAAAACCTTGTTGGCTTCCGTTGACGGTATTAAAAGCGGTTTGGGGTATGCGGATATGCAGCAGGCCGAAGTCGATCCTGAAGAAATTATTACGGAAGGCGTCGAAGGCGGACAAGGCGGCAGTTATATGCAAGACTTGTCCGTTTCCGAAAAAGATATGATCGGTATTAAACTGCGCGAATGCTGGAATCTGGATCCGGGCGTTCGCGGAGCGCATAATATGTTGGTAGAAATTCGTGTTTTTCTGGATCAAAAAGGAATCGTTAAAGAGGTGTCGATTTTAAACAAAGCCAGATATAAAAAAGATACGGCTTATCGATCTGTCGCCGAAAGTGCACGTCGTGCCGTATATATATGCGATAAGAAAAACGAAGAATCCCCCTTTAAGATTTTTCCTAAGAATTACAAAGAGTCTTATGACAATTGGAAAACTCTTTTGTTAAGATTTAACCCGTTTGACGGCGGAGTAGGCTAAAATGAAAAAAATATTTTTATGTGTTCTTTTTTTGTCTGTTGTCGCGTCTTTGAGCGCAAAAGCCGAATTAAGTATTGACATTACGGGTGCTCATTCCGAACCGATGGCGACGGGGTTGCCGGTATTTTCGGCAAGCGATTCAAAAGCAAAAGAGTTTTCAGAAAAAATAACACAAGTGATCGCCAGCGATTTGGAGAGTTCGGGGTTATTTAGGATATTGGATTCTTTGGCTTATTTACAGACATTCAAAGGGATTGAAGACGCGCCTGTTTTTGTTGACTGGCAGGCGATCAAAGCCGAGGCCTTGATACAAGGACATATTGATTATTTGAATGAGAGGCAAATTCGAGTATCTGTCCGATTGTGGGATGTTTATGCGGCGCAGGAATTATATTCGGCGACCCTTGAAATTGACAACAAAGGGTGGCGTCGCGCGGCGCATATGATTGCCGATGCCGTTTATAAACGCATTACGGGGGAAGAAGGCTACTTTGATACCCGTATTGTGTATATTGCCGAAACGGGATCCCCTTTAAATCGAATTAAGCGTTTGGCGATTATGGATCAGGACGGTGAAAATCACCAGTTTTTGACGGACGGTTTAAATCTGGTTTTAACGCCGCGTTTTTCGCCTAATATGCAGCAAATTACATATCTCTCTTTTTATAAAGATACACCTCGCGTGTATTTGTTTGATATTGAAACGGGCAAACAGCAAGTTGTCGGCGATTTTCCCGGAATGACTTTTGCGCCGAGATTTTCTCCGGACGGGCATAAGTTGATTATGTCAATGGCGGAAAACGGCAATACGGATATTTACGAAATGGATTTGGACACGCGTGTTGTCAAACAATTAACGCGTTCAGCGGCAATTGAAACGTCACCGAGTTATTCTCCGGACGGCAAGCAGATCGTTTTTAATTCCGATCGCAGCGGGGCGCAACAATTGTATGTCATGGACGCGAACGGCAAAAACGTCAAAAGGATCAGTTTCGGTAATGGTCGGTATGCGACACCGGTCTGGTCGCCGCGCGGAGACTATATCGCTTTTACGAAAATGGCGGGCGGGAAATTCTATATCGGCGTCATGTTTCCTGACGGCAAAGGAGAACGGTTGGTCGCGGAAGGCTATTTGGTTGAAGCGCCGACATGGTCTCCGAACGGTCGTATTCTGATGTATTTCCGTCAAGAACCGCCTGATCGTTCAGGCATTCCCGGAGCAACCAAAATTTATGCTGTTGATATTACCGGTTATAACGAACGCCGGTTGATTACACCGGTAGATGCTTCGGATCCGGCATGGTCGCCTCTTTTATCTAATCGTTAGGCTGCAGATGAAATAAAGGTTGCGTAAATGACAGATTTTATTTACATTCAAACAAGAGGTTTAAGTTTTTTTGTTTTTAGGAGTAGTTTCATGAAAAAACAATTATTTGCCGCTTTAGCAGCAGTCGCTCTGGTTTCCGGTTGCGCCTCCACGGCTCCCGTTGAAGAAGAAGTTGTGGTTTCCGTTACGGTTGAAGAACAGGCCGGACAGGACGAAGCTTTTGTTCAAAACGCAAAAGATCGCGTTTTCTTCGGTTTTGATAAATCAAATTTGACACCGGACGCGGTTGCCGTTTTAAAAACACAGGCTGAATGGTTGAAAGCCAACCCCGAAAAGAAAGTTGTCGTTGAAGGACATACCGATGATCGCGGAACGCGTGATTACAACTTGGCTTTAGGAGAACGCCGTGCCGTTGCCGTTAAAAATTACCTGATTTCCCGCGGTGTCGATGCTGATCGCATTCGTGTGATTTCTTATGGTAAGGAACGTCCGGCCGTTGTCGGCGCCAACGAAGCGGCATGGTCTCAGAACCGTCGTGCCGTTACGGTTGTTAAAGACTAAGTTTTAAAATAGTTTAATAAAAGAGCGTTCTGTCTCAGAACGCTCTTTTTTATTACGCCATTAAAGACTAATTGTCAGCTTATCCGAAGTCTTGAAGCACTCTACAATCAAGAGTGTTTTTTACAGTTTAAGGAGAAATCAAATGAAAAAAACATTGTTGGGCGTTTTCGGAGCCTTATTAATGCTTTCCGGCTGTGCTTCCGACGCGACAAAATGTGAAGCTTTTAAAGAAGTCTTTAAGCAAAATCAGATCTTTTTTGCTACCGGAAAAGCTCAGTTGACTGCGGAAAGCAAAAAAGTTTTGGACAAGCAGATAGAATGGTTGAAAGCTAATCCGACAAAGAAAATTATCGTCCAAGGATATGCCGATCCGCGCGGAACGGAAGCTTATAATATGAAGCTGGGACAAAAACGTGCCGACGCCGTTAAAAATTACTTTGTTGAATCAGGGATCAATCCAAATCGTGTTTCCGTTATTTCTTTTGGAGCGACCGAATTGGCCAGTACGCAAAATACGCCGAAAGGTTGGGCGGAAGATCGCCGGACGGTCAGTGTGATCGTGACGGAATAAGAACTTTAAAAAAAAAGTTCGCATATGGAAAAGAGTGCTTTATAATAAAGCACTCTTTTTGTTTGTTTACGGAAAATGAAAAAATGAAAAAAAATTTTTTTGTGTTTCTTTTTATGGGAACCCTTTTTATCACTCCTGTCAAAGCGGCAACGATTAACATAGGGGATTTGGCCGATCGTTTAGATCATATTGAAGAGGCGTTAAAAGGGGTGCAGAAAAAATTGTCGAATAATTATGTCGGCAGTACGAAACAACCGGATAAAGACAATCCGGATTCCGGAGACAAACTGGACGCGATGTTAATGCAGTTGCAGGAAACGGAACAGTCTTTGCGTCAAGTGACGGGAGAACTTGAAACGATTAAGTTTGCGCAAGACGGAATGCAGGAAAAATTGGATCGGATAAATGCCGATATGTCCGTACGTTTTACGGAAATGGAAAAAAAATTACAAGCGGCTCAAGAAAAAATAAAGAATCTCGAAGACGAAAAAGCTATGGCGGAAAAGGCTAAAAAAGAAGCTGAAAAGAAAAAGAAAGAACAACAGGCGGCAGATGAAAAGAACGCCAGACAAAAAGAACAGCAAATAAAAGACAAATACGGTAAAAAAACGCCTAAAGAACTGTATGATGACGCATTTGCTTCGATCAAAAAACAACAATACAAAACGGCTCAGGCTCAATTTGAAGCGTTCTTGGCGTTGTATCCGAAGGATGCATTGGCGGGGAATGCTCAGTACTGGTTGGGAGAATCTTTCTTTGCCCGTTCGATGTTTTCGCAGGCGGCGGTCGCTTTTGCCGAAGGGTTTAAAAATTATCGTGACAGCCAAAAGGCGCCGGATAATCTGTTTAAACTCGGGGTGACGATGGCAAAGTTGAAGAAAAAGGAAGAAGCCTGTATCGCCTTTAAAAACTTTACCAAAGAATATCCCAAAGTTTCCGATTCCATGAAAAAACGCTTGGATAAGGAAGTTCAAAAACTTTCATGTCCGTAACACAAATTCGGAATATTTTTGAAAAAGCGATGAAATCGTTCGGATTTCCGAACGGCGACAAAATAGCCGTCGCGGTTTCCGGCGGTGCCGACAGTACGGCTTTGTGCTTATTGACGCAGGAATTTGTTCAACAATACGGCGGTGAGCTGATCGCTTTGATCGTCGATCACGGATTGCGTTCCTGTTCGGTCAAACAGGCAAAGATGACGGCGGATCGCTTGTGTCAAAAAAAAATTCCTTGCCGGATTTTGAAATGGGCGGGCGATAAACCCGTTCACGGGATTGAACAGGCGGCGCGCGAAGCCAGATACCGTTTGTTGTCTGAAGCGTGTCGTCAGGAAAACTGTCGGGCTTTGCTGTTGGGGCATCATCGTCAGGATCAGGCGGAAACTTTTTTAATCAGGCAAGCCAAAAACAGTAAAGAAATCGGGCTGGCCGGTATGTCCGCCGTGCGTTTGACGGACTTCGGACGGATATTAAGACCGCTTTTGGGCGTATCTCCCGCCGATCTAAGAGAATATGACCTTTTTCGTTCTCAGGAATGGGTGGAAGACGAAACAAATTTAAGTGATGATTTTGATCGCGGACGTTTGCGAAAGACATTGACACAACAACAAATCGACAACGCTTTCGAACAAACGTTGATGTATGGCAAAAAACGCCGAGCATTGGAAGAAAAGGCGGCATTGTTTGTCAGCAATCAGGTCGTTAAATCCGATCGGGGATATTTGATCTTTCCGTATGAGGAATTTAAAAAACTGGATACTCAAACGGGATTGTTCTGTTTGGGCGATTTTTTACGTTTTATCGCCGACAGACCGTACGCGCCCAGAACGGATTCGTTGGAAAAACTTTATGACAACCTTTCTTCGGATCATTTCCGTTGTACGACTTTGGGCGGTTGTCAGATTGCCCCCTCGACTAAAAGACAGGTTCTTATCTGGCGGGAATTAAACGATTTGCCGCCGAGTATTACTATTGAAAATAAAAGCCGTTTTTCTTGGGACAGATTCTCGTTTTTCTTCGATAAGCCTTTGAATTTTCCCGTGACGGTTCGACCTTTAAACCATCACTTGACAGTAAAAAAAGAATTTCCTAAAAGGACTTTTCCGGTTCTGCCGGCACTTTTTGATAACGAAGGGCTTTTTATTGTGCCGCATTTGGGGTATAAACGTACGAAAACAACTTGTCAGGTTATGTTCACGCCGCGCGCTTTCTTGTGCGAACAAGCTTCGTGGACGTGCCCTGTCATATAAAATAAGGCGGTTGATGTGAGTAAGAATATTTTTGTTTGGCTGATTGTCGGTGTTTTGCTGTTCACGTTGTTTGATGCTTTCCAAGACGGTACCGCAACCAAAAATCATACAATGATGGCTTTTTCCGAATTTACGCAACAAGTTCAGGAAGGCAAAGTTCAGGAAGTTGTTTTGCAGGGAAATAAAATTGCCGGTATGTTAACGGACGGTCAAAAATTCGCTTTGTACGCGCCTGATGATTCCGGTTTGGTTGACAGATTGTTGGATAAAGGTGTTCGCGTCACCGCTGTTCCGCCTGAAGGTGAAGGATCTTCGTTTTGGAGCGGATTGCTGTATTGGCTGCCTTTCGTGTTATTTATCGGTATTTGGATATTCTTTATGCGCCAAATGGCCGCCGGAAACGGTAAAGCGATGAGCTTCGGCAAATCGCGCGCCCGTATGCTGGAAGGGCAGGGAAAAGTGACTTTCGACGATGTCGCGGGAATTGACGAAGCCAAAGAGGATTTGGTTGAAATCGTCGACTTTTTAAAAGATCCTCCTCGTTTTCAGCGTCTGGGCGGTAAAATACCCCGCGGCGTTTTGTTGGTCGGACCTCCGGGAACGGGGAAAACGTTGCTGGCAAAAGCGATCGCCGGCGAAGCAAATGTGCCGTTCTTTACAATTTCGGGGTCGGACTTTGTCGAAATGTTTGTCGGTGTCGGGGCGTCGCGTGTGCGTGATATGTTCGAACAAGCAAAAAAACACGCACCTTGCTTAGTCTTTATTGATGAAATCGATGCCGTCGGACGCCATCGCGGCGCGGGACTTGGCGGCGGTAATGACGAACGCGAACAGACATTGAACCAGTTACTGGTCGAAATGGACGGCTTTGATACCAATGAAGCCGTGATCCTGATTGCGGCGACAAACCGTCCCGATGTGTTGGATCCGGCTTTGCTGCGTCCGGGGCGTTTTGACAGACAGGTCGTCGTTCCGAATCCCGATTTGGCGGGACGCGAGAAAATTTTGCGTGTCCATATGAAAAAAAGCCCGATGGGACCCGATGTCGATGTGATGAAAA
>CALXTY010000063.1 GCA_944391535.1 uncultured Alphaproteobacteria bacterium | reverse complement strand
GGATACAAAGCCCCTTCTCCGGCGGACGAAGGGGAAGCTTTTGTCCCGTACGAAGCCGATGAAGGGGCTTTGTATCCGATCGAAGGCGGTATGAACAAAACGATCGAGATTTGCGGCGCGCCCAAAGACGTGCAGCTGATCAACATCAGTCCGGTGCAACGTTTTAAGACGTCTTTAAAGAATTTGGATCCCGCGTCTTTGACACGCAAAGTCTTTATCGAGGCTTTGGCGTGCGAAGGCGGCTGCACGGCGGGACCGGGAGGCAATACGGCTAAAGCGGGATTGGAAGTCGTTTCCGATATTTTGAACTACTCTCATTTGCGCGATCGGGTGCCGTCCGAACCCGAAGTTGTCGTTCGGGAAAAGTTCGAACCGGCTCCGATAGAAAAGCCGAAATATCCGATTTCTTCGATAACGGAAGCGTTGGCTTTGATCGGGAAATATTCTCAGGAAGACGAACTGAACTGCGGGGGCTGCGGTTACAATACCTGTCACGGATTGGCCAAAGCGTTGTTGGCGGGCGAAGCAGAACCGTCCATGTGTCAGGCGTACATGCGCAAACTGGCGACACGGAAAGCCAGCGCGATGTTGCGATGCATGCCGTCCGCCGTTGTGATTGTCGATGCGGATTTGAACATTGTTGAAACGAACGAAGCGTTTGTGAAAATGTTTGCGCCTGAATTGATGGACTTGTTTAAAATGGGAACGGACGGGATTGCGGGCGCGCAGTTGGAAAAGATTTTGCCGTGTACGGGCTTGTTTAAAAACACGTTGAAGACGGGGCTTGAAACGCACAAGGAACACTATCCGATCGGTGAAAAGCTGTATGATATTTCTTTGTTCGAGATTGATTCCGGAAAATTGGTCGGCGCGATTATCACGGACGTGACGAAAACGCAGTTGCGCCGCGAACAAATCGCCAAGAAAGCGCAGGAAGTCATCGAAAAGAACATTGCGACCGTTCAGAATATCGCCTGCCTGTTAGGCGAACATATGGTTGATACGGAACTCTTGTTAAGCCAGATTGCGGAGGGCTATAAGCAGGAGGACGAAGAATGATCGGCGATGATGATACCCTGTTTATCGATATCGGTTGTTCCCAACAAAAGAAATACAACCAGAATACTTACGGCGATTTTTACATTTCGAAACGCTATCCCGAAGAAAGACGTTTGATTGCGGTTTTGTCGGACGGTCTGGGCAGCGGGATCAAAGCCAATATTCTGGCGGAAATGACGGCGACAATGATTTTAAAATTCGTTGCGGCGGAACGCAATTTGATGAAAGCGGCCGAAATCGTGATGAACTCGTTGCCGGTCTGTCAGGTGCGCAAGATCAGCTATGCGACTTTTTCGGTGGCGGATTGTTCGGAAACGGGGTTGGTTAAAATTGTCGAGGAAGGCAATCCCGAATTTTTGCATATCCGCAACGGCCGCGTGATCCCTGAAGAACCGAAGATCATCGTATCCAAGAAGTTTCCTAATCGTTTTATGCGCACATATACGATTCAGATGGATATTGACGACCGTTTGCTGTTTTGTTCGGACGGCGTGACGCAGTCGGGGTTGGGCGGTCCGATTTATAAATTGGGTTGGCGGCGCGAAGGATTGATCGACTTTGTGGAAAAACGTTTTGACGCCGTGCCGGACATTTCCTGTCGTCAGTTGGCGCAGGAAGTCGTTGTCGAAGCGCAGACCAAAGAACCCGAACGCCAGGCGAAAGACGATATTTCCTGTATGGTTTTGCATTGGCGTCAGCCGCGCAGTCTGTTGGTGTTTACGGGGCCGCCGTATTATGCGGACCGCGATGCCGAATACGCGAATTTGTTTATCAACTATCAGGGCAGGAAAGCGATTTGCGGGGGGACGACCGCTAATCTGGTTTCCCGTGAATTAAACCGCCCTATCACGACGGAGATGTTTGCCAAAGGATCTTTGCCGGCGAACTCTTATATGGAAGGGGTCGATCTGATTACCGAAGGCGTTTTGACGTTAAGCAAAGCGGTCGAATATTTGGAGGACGCTCCGCAGGAAATGCCGGACGATGCGGCAGGAAAGCTGGTGACTTTGTTTTTGGATTCGGACTGCATTACTTTTATGGTCGGGGCGAAAGTCAATCAGGCGCATTTTGATCCGGATCTGCCTTTGGAACTGGAATTGCGCAAGAACGTTGTGAAACGTATGGAAAAGATTTTAACGCAGAAATATCTCAAGCAGGTGTCTTTGCATTTTATTTAACGGAGTAAAGCTTATGGAAAACGAAGGAAAGATCAGAGTCCGCATTTGTCTGGGAACGACGTGTTTCGTTATGGGCGCGTCAAAACTGCAGGAACTGGAACATCTTATGCCGCCGGAATGGAAAGACAAGGTTGACATATCGGCGGATACGTGCTTGGGAATGTGCCAGAATTCGAATTCGGGCTTTATGAAAGCGCCGTTTGTGAAAATCAACGATGAAATGATCGGCGGAGCGACCGTTGAAAAAGTCATTGACAAACTCAAAGAACTGATCGTGTAAGAGGAAACGAAAATGCAAACCGAAGTTAATACCGTTCTTTTGCGCCGCGAAGTCATGGTGCGCCTGATCAAGGCTTTTTTATCGGGCGACTTTGAAAAACAGGCGGACGCTTTGCCGTTTGACATGCGTCCGAAACACGCGGAAGTTCCTTTCCGTTGCTGTATTCATAAGGAACGCGCGATTTTAAGGGAACGCGCCATTGCCGCTTTGGGCGGATCGGTCGAACAAGACGATGACAAAACCCATTTGGGCGAATACGCGCGCCGCGCTTTGGAACGCGAAAAACCCGATAACACCGTTTTAACCGTGATTGATACGGCGTGCCAGGGGTGTGTTCCCAGCCGTATTTACGTTACGGATCTGTGTCAGGGGTGCGTGGCCAGACCGTGTACGACCGCTTGCGCTTTCGGAGCGATTTCGATTAAAAACGGGCGATCCGTCATTGACGGCGAAAAATGCAAAAGCTGCACAAAGTGTATGCAGGTTTGCCCGTACAGCGCGATTGTCAAGATCAAAGTGCCGTGCGAAGACGCCTGTCCGGTCGGCGCGATTACGAAAAACGGATCTGGTCATGCTCAGATTGACGTGTCGCGTTGCTTAAGTTGCGGAGCGTGCATGGCAAGCTGTCCGTTCGGGGCGGTGGCCGAAAAAAGTCAGATGATCGACATTTTGCGCGCCATCAAATCGGATAAGAAAGTCGTTGCCATGATTGCGCCGGCGATTGCGGGACAGACGCCCGTCAGCATTAACAAAGTCGCTTCGGGCTTGATTAAAGCCGGCTTTGATATCGTTATGGAAGTCGCCGAAGGCGCCGACATCACCGCCAAGACGGAAGCCAAAGACTTTGCGGAACGCATGGAAAAGGGCGACAAGTTTATGACAACGTCCTGTTGCGCGGCGTATCGTGAAATGGTCAAGAAGATCGTTCCGGAATTAAAACCGTATGTTTCCGAAACCGCGACGCCGATGCACTATACGGCGGAACTGGCAAAGAAAAGATATCCCGATTGCGTGACGGTTTTTGTCGGACCTTGCGTTGCCAAACGCAGCGAAGGATTGGGGGACGAGTTTGTCGATTACGTCATGAACTTTGAAGAAATGGGCGCTTTGTTCGTTGCGATGTCGATCGAACTGGCACAATGCGAGGACTATGTGTTTGATGTTGAAACGTCAAAGCAGGCCAGAAACTTTGCTTTAACGGGCGGTGTCGCTGAATCGGTCAAGGTGGCTTCGGGCGGCAAAGTCGATGTTCGTCCGACTTGCGTGAACGGCTTGAATCCGAAAGTGGTTCGCGAAATGATGACGTGGGCGAAAAAAGGCGAATGTCCGTTGGGCAATATTGTCGAAGTCATGGCGTGCGAAGGCGGTTGCGTTGCCGGCGCGGCCTGCCTGAACAATAAAAAGATTGCCGCGCGCGGCGTGGCGGCTTATGCCGATAAAGGGGAAGACATCAAACCCGATGAAAATAATTGATACGACAGCTTAATCCTGTCACCGAAAAGAGTGTTGGATTTGACTTTTTAGGGAATTTGCCTTAAAAAAACATAGTCGTTTTATGCTTGGTTTTATTATAGAAGTAAAATGAAAAATATTTGGATCCTAACGGAAGAATTCCCTAAAAAGGAAGTTATAAAAAATATTATTAAAAAGGTTTGTTCTGAAATAGGATGCACAGCCTTTCTTGATCCCATTCATGTGATTCCTATGTTAGAAGAAGAAAAGTTTTGTTTTACTTATGAAGTAACAGGCTTCAGAAGTCAGGCTTTTGAAAAGGTGTATCTTAAACTTGTCAGCGGTAGTTCGAGTTTTGTGGATTATCTTGTTTTTTTGCAAGAAAATATGCCAAATATAACAGACACGCCTCTGCTTTTGATCGAGGAAACAAAAACCGATGACAGAGAATCTCGAAATACCGGTGTTTATCAACGTTGTACGAAATTTATATCATCTAGCTTCAGATATCCCGATGTGCCAAAAGTAATGCTTTATAATTTAAAGGTTCCTCAGAAAACAGTTCCAACAAAAACAAATATTTTTGGAACGCGAATGTTGAAAACACTGGGGGTTGAAATTATGGGAAAAGATTTGGATGATGAAGTTTTTCGTCCTTTTTCTTCCGTTGATGAACTGATGCAATATAAAAATCATATGCGTAAAGCCCCTAAAGGAAATATTCCGATTGAAATTGAAAAAACGGCTGATACAATTTCTATTTCTGGTCGTCTTATTAAATCGGACAGTTTGGCGCATGATCCGAATATCGGGGCGTTGAGTATTATTTGTGCCACTTTAAGAAAGTTGGGCTGGTCGGGAAAGATTGAGATTATAAAGCACGGTTTGGAACAACGACATATAAAAGCGGGGAATAAGTTTGTCCATGTGGCTCAACAATTGGGAGTTTCTTTGCAAGGATTAACATTACCAGGAGAAATAAAATCGGAAGATTATTGGCACTATGAAAAAAAAGGAGAAAAAATCGGAACGATTTTTATGCATGTAGCTATTGAAAATTTTACAAGAGGTTTTTCTGTCTTTGATAATCACGCCGGTTGTGAAAAGAGCTATTTTATGACAGTTCAGGGGGATTATATTCCTTTACAAAAATATGAAGATAGAGAAGCGTATAAGAATGGAGATAAAGACAAAATAATTTTTATTCCTGATTTAGTTTTGAATGATCCTGAACGGTTAATCTCTATTGTTGTTGAAGGCAAAAAATATGAATTCAGATTCAAGGGTATTGATGAGTTAAAAGGATATGACGCATTTGAAAAACGTTATTTGAAAAAATTTTATCCGTCATGTAAAATAATCAGAACGGTTGTTTTGTATGGCAGTCATGAAAATTCGATAACAGAAAGAAAAGTGGGCTTTTTATTAAATTTAGACGGAGAGATGGTCTTAGGGATAGATTCTCCAGCTTTGTTTAAGGAAGCTGTCGAAAATGTTAAAAGCTTCTGGAAAATTTCAAATGAATAGGCTTCTTCTTCCAGAACCTTTAATAAAATCTCCACTAAATTATATTGGTGGTAAATATAAGCTTTTGCCTCAAATTTTGCCTCTGTTTCCGTGTAAAATTAAAAATTTCGTTGATTTGTTCGCAGGCGGTGGAAATGTCGGTATCAATGTCGTAGCTGAACGGATTTTTTTGAATGATAATTTGGTTTATCTTATTGATTTGTTTCGTTATTTTAAGGAAACGCCCGTCAATGAGATCCTTTTCCAAATTGAGCAGTGTATTTTAAAATTTAATCTTTCTTTGGAAAATGAAGAGGGGTATCTTGCTCTGAGAAATAGTTATAACTTGGAAAAATCACCTTTAAAACTTTTTATTTTAGTTTGTTTTTCTTTTAATCATCAGATTAGATTTAATTCAAAACATTGCTTTAATGTTCCGTTCGGGAAAAACAGAAGTGAGTATAACAATACGATAAAATACAATCTGATGTCGTTTATTAGAGAGTTGAAAAATAAAAATATTTATTTTTCGGTATGTTCTTTTGAAAAGTTCGATTTTGAATCATTTGATGAAAATGATTTATTTTATTGTGATCCGCCATATCTAATTTCAACAGGAACATATAATGATGGGAAAAGAGGATTTTCAGGATGGTCTGAAACAGAGGAAAAAAAATTATTGACATTTTTAGATCAACTTGATGCAAAAAACATTAAATTCGCTTTGTCCAATCTCTTATTCCATAAAGGCAACAGAAATGTTATTTTGAACGAATGGCTCTCAAATCATAAAAAATACAACGTTCAAAGACTTGACTTTCATTATAATAATTCAAGTTATAATTTGTTGTCGCGAAAAAAAGACGATACTCAAGAAGTTTTAATTACAAATTACAGGTAAAATGCGTTTTATCGGAAATAAAGAAAGTTTGGTTGAAATAATTGACCGATTTATGAAAAAAAGTAATATCGGCGGAAAATCTTTGTTTGATTTTTTTTCTGGAACTGTAAGTGTTGGGCGATTTTTTAAAAGAAAAGGTTGGACAGTCTTTTCTTCGGATTTATTATATTTTTCATATTGTCTTCAAAAAGCCTATATCGAAAATAATTCAATTCCGAATTTTGAAAAATTATTACCGCGATTAAATTATAAATCATTAGACTTGTTTGCTTCTCCTTTGGATACAGTTATTGAATATCTTAATACTCTACCGGGGAAAAAAGGTTTTGTTTTTTTTAATTTTACGCCGGAGGGAACGCAATCGTTACAAATCTCCAGAAAGTATTTTTCCAGTGAAAACGGTAAAAAAATAGACGCGGTAAGAATGCAAATTGAAGAATGGCGAACTGAAGGGCTGATTGATGAAAATGAATATTTTATTCTTTTGGCCGTATTGATCGAAAGTGTTCCTTTTTATGCAAATATATCAGGTGTTTTTGCGGCCTTTCAAAAAAAGTGGGATCCAAGAGCCCTTAAACCTTTTTGTCTTCGAAAAATTGAGGTGTACGAGGGAAAATATCAAAACAAAGCGTATCATAAAGACAGTTTATCTTTATTGTCATCTGTCTCTGCGGATGTTTTTTATATAGATCCTCCGTATAACGAACGTCAATACGCACCGAATTATCATGTTTTGGAAACAATAGCAAAATACGATAATCCTGTATTAAAAGGGGTTACAGGAATGAGGGATTATTCAGGTCAAAAATCCGATTTCTGTAATAAAGAAAAAGCGCAGAAATGTTTGGAAAAAATTTTAACGGAAGCGCAATGTTCATCAATTGTTCTGAGCTATAATTCCGAAGGCTTGTTGCATAAAGATGAAATTATTTCAAAAATGAGCTTTTTTGGAAATGTTGATTTTTATGATATTCCGTATTCTCGTTTTTGCAGTAACATAAATACAAAAAAATGTAATGTAAGTGAATATTTGTTTATATTAAAAAAATAAATAGATTTGATATAATTTTATTTTTTAAAAATTCTTGTTGTTGCAAATATATTTTTTCTGAAAAAAAGTTTCTGTCATTTGGATAAAATTCCCATACGGGATAAAAAGAACAGATGAAAATCTTTTGCTAATCTGCTACAACAAAAGAAACGTTAAAAAAGGATTAACCCGTGCCGTCTTTGTTTGATTCCAGTGTTGCCCAACCGTTGGCGGAC
This sequence comes from uncultured Alphaproteobacteria bacterium, assembly GCA_944391535.1. GTDB lineage: Bacteria > Pseudomonadota > Alphaproteobacteria > CAAGCB01 > CAG-977 > UBA11549. The sequence continues at coordinate 2,546 of CALXTY010000063.1, read as the reverse complement.
AGATTGCGCCCGCAAACGATTGATGAAGTCGTCGGACAGGATCATCTGTTGTCCGCCGATGCGCCGTTGGGACGTATGCTGATTACGGGCAAAGTGTCTTCTTTTATTTTATGGGGGCCTCCGGGGTGCGGGAAAACAACGATCGCCCGATTGCTGGCGCATCATACGGATATGGCTTTTGAACCGATTTCAGCCGTTTTTTCGGGCGTTGCGGATTTGCGCAAGATTTTTGAAACGGCGCGCCAACGCCGTCAAACGGGCAGAGCGACCATTTTGTTCGTTGATGAAATTCACAGATTTAACCGTTCTCAGCAAGACGGCTTTTTGCCGTATGTCTAAGCCGGCACCGTTGTCTTGGTCGCGGCGACAACGGAAAATCCCTCGTTTGAATTAAACGCGGCTTTGTTGTCGCGTTGTAAAGTGTTTGTCTTAAAACGCCTGACAGCCGAAGCGTTGGAATCGATCATTTGCCGCGCCGAAAAATTGCTGGGCAGAACGTTGCCCGTAACCAAAGACGCGCGCGAACAATTAAAAGCGATGGCGGACGGAGACGGACGGTACTTGTCCAATATGCTCGAAGCTTTGTTCGATTTGCCGGATCGGGATTTGACGGCGGGACCTTTGGCGGTGGAAAAAATGCTGACGGTTGTCGCCAGAAGACCGGCCGTTTACGATAAAGACCGCGAAGGGCACTACAATCTGATCAGCGCGGTTCATAAATCATTGCGCGGATCCGATCCCGACGCGGGACTGTATTGGGTGGCGCGCATGATGACGGCGGGGGAGGATCCGAAGTATATTTTCCGCCGGTTGACGCGTTTTGCGGTTGAAGACGTGGGGTTGGCTGATCCGAACGCATTAACGCAGGCGGTCGCGGCGTGGGAGGCGTATGAACGCTTGGGATCTCCGGAAGGCGATTTGGCTTTGGCGCAGTTGGTGGTTTATCTGGCAACGGCACCTAAGACGATCAGTGTCTATAAAGCGTGGGGAACGGCGGTCAGAATGGCGAAAGAGACGGGATCTTTGATGCCGCCGATGAACATCTTGAACGCGCCGACAAAACTGATGAAAGAATTGGGTTACAGCGAGGGCTATGAATACGATCCGGAAACGGAAAACGGGTTTTCGGGAGCGAATTATTTCCCCGCCGAGATGGGGCGCAAAAAGATTTATCACCCGATCGAAAGAGGGTTTGAACGCGAGATCGTTAAAAGGATCGCCTATTGGGACAGATTAAGAAAGGAACTGGAAGATGGCAGGCGTTGAGTTGGTGAGCGTGAGTGCCGATGACGGGGAAGTCCGTCTGGATCGGTGGTTTAAACGCCACTATCCGCAGCTAACGCAGGGGCAGTTGCAGAAATTGTTGCGCTCGAAACAGATCAAGGTGGACGGCAAGAAAGCGGAAGCTTCTCAACATTTAACGGCGGGGCAGATTGTGCGTGTGCCGCCTTTGCCCGAAAAAGGATCTCCGATGGCGCAGGCGAAAGCGCGGCGGGAGAGTATGGTTGTCAGCGATCAAGACGCGGCTTTTGTTCAAAGCATGGTGTTATATAAAGATAAAAACGTTTTGGTGTTAAACAAACCGGCGGGTTTGGCGGTTCAGGGCGGAACGGGGATAACGCGTCATTTGGACGGTATGCTGTCGGCGTTGCGCTTTGAAAAAGACGAAAATCCGCGATTGGTTCACCGGTTGGATAAAGAAACCAGCGGTGTTTTGGTTTTGGGCAGGACGGCGGCGGCAACGGCGAAACTGGCGGAGGTTTTCCGTTCCAGAGAAGCCAAAAAGGTCTATTGGGCTTTGGTTTTCGGAACGCCCGAAATCAAAGAGGGCAAGATTAACGCGAAACTTTTAAAAAGCTCCGGAGAACACGGCGGAGAATCCGTTCACGTCGATGAAAAGAACGGACAAAGCGCGGTGACGTTGTATCGCGTTGTTGATGAAGTGTATAAAAAAGCCGCTTGGTTGGAAATGATGCCTTTGACGGGCAGGACGCATCAGTTGCGCGTGCATTGCGCTTTTATGGGGCATCCGATCATCGGGGATTCGAAATATGCCGATCGTGATCTTCGGGCGGATTATTTAAAGTTCGGGAACGATCTGCACTTGCATGCCCGCGCTTTGCGTATGCCGTTGCCTGACGGTAAAATGTTGGAAGTTTATGCGCCGTTGAATGAAAGAATGGCGGACAGTTTTGATTTTTTGGGATTTTCTTATAAGAAGCCGGAAAACCCCTTTAAGAAGTTTCCCTTGGATTAAGGAGAAGAAGAATGAAAAAAGCTTTACTGGGAATTTTTGTTTTTGTTGTTTTATGTGCCATTGTCGGTTTTTGGACATTAAAAGATTTTGATCAGAAACTGCGTTCGGAAATCATAGCGGTTGTTTCCGAAAAAACGGGGCGTTCTTTGGTAATTGACGGAGAGACAAAAACAAAGTTTTCACTTTCTCCTTCTCTCACAATTAACGATATAAAATTGGCCAACGCCGCATGGGCTGAAGAACCGTATATGCTTCAGATTGATAATGTATCCGTTGAAGCGGAACTCAT
>CALXTY010000062.1 GCA_944391535.1 uncultured Alphaproteobacteria bacterium | reverse complement strand
AAGCGTTTGGACAGGGTCGAGTTTTTTGTGAAAAATCCCCTGATCCGCGTGACTGTCCGCGACAGACTGGCGGAATGCCCCGACATGGAAAGATCGTTGGCCAGATTGTCGGTCGGACGCGGGGGCCCCAGAGATCTGGCGGCGATCAGGGACACCTTGAAGCATATTCCCGATTTAAAACTTTCGTTGCATTCCGATCTGGGCATGCCCACCGCCATTGAAAATTGTCTGCATTCTTTAAACGATCTGGACGATTTAACCGACACCTTATGCCGCGCTTTGGCGGCCGATCTGCCGTTAATGGCGCGCGACGGCGGTTTCATCGCGCCGTTGTATTGCGCGGAACTGGACGAAATGAAGCGTCTGCGCGATCAAAGCCGTCAGATGATTATCGAACTGCAGGAAAAATATATCGAAATGACCGGCATTTCCGGCTTGAAGATATCGCACAACAACCTGTTGGGATTCTTCATCGAAGTATCGGCCAAAAACGCTCAGAAAATACTTGAGGAAGTCCGAGAGGGAAAATCCGTTTTCCTGCATCGTCAAACCATGGCGAACGCCGTCCGTTTTACAACGGTCGAGCTGTCCGAAATGGAAAACAAACTGCGCGGCGCGGCGGAAAAAGCCTTGGTGTTGGAACTGAATTTATTTACGGATCTGGTCAACAAAGTCATGCAGGCTTCGGAACAAATCGCGCAAAACGCTCAAGTGTTATCCGTTTTAGACGTTGCCGCGGCACTGGCTCAAACCGCCGAAGACCACGATTACTGCCGCCCCGTTCTGGAAGACAGTCTGGCATTTGATATCGTTAAAGGCCGTCACCCCGTTGTCGAACAGACCATGAAAGCCGAAAACGAAGCCGCTTTCGTGACAAACGACTGCCACTTGGGGAACTTTGAAACAAAAGATCAGAGATTATGGCTGATCACGGGACCGAACATGGCGGGCAAAAGCACTTTCCTGCGTCAAAACGCTTTAATCGCCATTCTGGCGCAGGCCGGCTGTTATGTTCCGGCGAAAGCGGCGCGGATCGGCATTATCGACAAAGTCTTTTCCCGTGTCGGAGCCGCGGACGATCTGGCCAGAGGCCGATCCACCTTCATGGTCGAAATGATCGAAACGGCGGCGATTTTAAATCAGTCCACGCAAAAATCTTTGGTGATTTTAGACGAAATCGGACGGGGAACGGCCACTTTTGACGGCTTGTCGATCGCCTGGGCGGTTGTCGAATACCTGCATAACGTCAATCAGTCCCGAGCGCTGTTCGCAACGCATTATCACGAACTGACCGCTTTGTCGGAAATGTTGCCTCATCTGTCCTTATACACGATGCGCATTAAAGAATGGAAAGGCAATGTCGTCTTTTTGCACGAAGTCATCAAAGGCACCGCCGACCGGTCTTACGGGATTCATGTCGGACGGCTGGCCGGACTGCCGCCGGTCGTCATCGAACGGGCGAATCAAGTCTTGGCGGAAATGGAAAAGCAGGGTTCTTACGAAGTCAACTTTATGAACGACCTGCCCTTGTTCGCGCTGGTCAAAAAGAAAGTCGACAAACAAGAAGAAATCGAACAAATCCCTGACCGGCCTTCCCCCGTTATCGAAGCCCTCAAAGCCATTGTTCCCGACAATCTGACCCCCAGACAGGCTTTGGACGAACTGTACCGGTTAAAACAAATGGCGAGCCAATGACTTTCAAGTATGATCTCGAAAATGTCTGGAACGAAGCGGCTGACGGGGAAAAAAAACAAGCCCTTGTCGCGTTGATCAAACAAAAATGCGATGAAATGATCGTTACGATGGGGTTGGCTTTGAACACGCCGCAAAACAGCGGTCTGGAAGCGATGTTCCTGCACGCGGACGAATTGGATCAGCTTTTATCGGAAACAATGGATTTTTTAAACGAAAACGTTTTCGATTTTGCCGGAAACGATCTGGCTTTGGTCGCGGTCGGCGGTTACGGACGAAAAGAGCTCGCACCTTATTCCGATGTCGATATCCTGTTTTTGTACGATCCTGAAAATCAAGATTGTCGTGACATGATTTCTTTTATGACGTCTTTGCTGTGGGACGCCGGATTAAAAGTCGGTTCCGCGGTCAGAACGCCCGAAGAATGTATTTCCGAAGCCCTAAAAGACATGAGTATCCGCACAAACCTGTTGGAAAGCCGTCTGGTATGGGGCAGTCATTTCTTGTTTGACGATTTTTGTTTTCGTTACGAAATGCTTAGGACGAAAGGCGACACGAAAGAATTTGTCGAAGCGAAACTGGAAGAAAAGCGCAAACGCTATCAGCGTATGGGGCAATCAAAGTATATGCTGGAACCCAACGTCAAAGAAGGGCGAGGCGGTTTGCGCGATCTGCATTTACTGTTCTGGCTGGCAAAGTATCTGTTTTCCATTACGGACATGCATGATCTGATACATCAGGGTATTTTAAGTCCCGTGGCGTGCCACAAGTTTTTAAAAGCGCATCGTTTTTTGGCAACGATTCGTTGTCATTTGCACATTTTAAACGGCAAAGCGGGAGACATTTTGACGTTTGACGCGCAAAGAAAAATCGCCGAGCAGATGGGATACATTCAACGCACGGGGCAATCGGCGGCGGAACGTTTTATGAAGCACTATTATCTGACGTGCAAAACGGTCGGAGAACTTTCCCGCCAGATCACCGTTGCCATTACCGATATTTTAAACGGCAACAATTCCGTCAAGCCTTTACCGGACACAACGGATTTTTATCTGATCAACGACCGCATTTCCTTTAAAGACCATTTGCATTTTAATGAAAATCCGTTGGCGTTACTGCAGGCGTTTTTGTTAAAGCAAAAGCTGAACCTGCCTTTAAACCCGCAAACATTGCAACTGATTACGGATAATTCCAAACAGATCCGGCGGGTGCGCAATACGCCCGAAGCGCGGCAAATCTTTTTTGATATTTTATTATCGGATTCGCCCGAAACGGTTTTGCGACAAATGACGGAATGCGGTGTTCTGGGGTGTTTAATTCCCGAATTTCAAAACATTGTCGCGCAGGTTCAGTTCGATTTGTATCACGTCTATACGACAGACGAACACACGTTCAAAGCGGTCGGATTTTTATCCGAAATTGATGCAGAACTGATGCCGCAATCGAAACTGGCGTTGTATTTGGGGACTTTACTGCACGACATCGGCAAAGGGTTGGGCGGAGAACACGCCGAAAAAGGCGCCGAAATCACGCAACGCATCGTTGCCGATCTGGAACTGGACAAAGACGATGCCGAAACGGTCGTCTGGCTGGTCAGGCATCACCTGATTATGAGTCAAACCGCTTTCAGGCGCGACATCTTTGATCCGAAAACCATTGAGGACTTTGTCAACATCGTTCAATCGCCCGAACGGTTAAAGCTGTTATACGCTTTGACCGTTGCCGATATCAAAGCGGTCGGGCCGAGCGTGTGGAATTCTTTTAAAGACAAGCTCTTAAAAGACTTGTTCGTTTTGGCTTTGGAAAAAATGCAGGGGGCAAACAGTCGGGGCAGACGACTGACGGCGTCCCAAACGGAAATGGCGAAAAAAGCCGTTGAAAGGCAATACGCTTTTTCGGTCATTACCGATGCCGAACGGTTTGTCACGGAATTTATTGTTTTGGCACCCGATCATGACGGTTTGTTCGCCGAAATCACCGGAGCGATGGCTTTGGAAGACGTCTCCGTTGTCGAAGCGCAAATCATGACGCTGGACAACGGTATGGCTTTGGATACGTTTTTAATTCAGGAAACAAACCTGTTAAACGAAAAAAAACCGTTGGATTCCGCAAAGAAAATCGCCCGACTGCAAAAAAACATAGAACAGGCGGACGCCGCTCAAATCGAAGAAAAATTAAAACAAAAAAGAGCCAAAGCCCCCGCCGCGATCCTGTGGTGTCCGCCGCGCGTTTTCATCAACAACACGGCTTCGGACGCTTGTTCTTTAATCGAAATCAACGGAACGGACTGTGTCGGTTTCCTTCATGCCGTAACGCACACGATGACCAATCTGAAATTAAAGATTGTTTCCGCTCACGTTTACACTTATGGTTCCCGTATCGTTGACGTCTTTTATGTCACCGATGAAAACGGACATAAAATCGATAACGACAATAAAATATTGCAAATCAAAACAGCTTTGTTGGACACGATCAATGGCAGCTCCTCTTTCCGTAATTAAATCTATCGTCACTGTGGGCGGCTGGACAATGGTCAGCCGCGTCCTGGGCTTTATCCGCGACTTGTTAATCGCCAATTTTCTGGGCGCGGGATTGATCGCAGACGCGTTCTTTGTCGCTTTCAAGCTGCCGAACCTGTTCAGAAGCCTGTTTGCCGAAGGCGCGTTCAACGTCGCGTTCGTCCCGTTGTTTTCCGAACGACTGGAAACAAAAGGCAAAGAACAGGCGCGATTGTTCGCCGAAGAAGCTTTTTCGGCTTTGTTCTATATCGTTCTTTTGTTCACCGCCGTGGCCGAAATCGCCATGCCCGTCTTTATTATGATCCAAGCCCCCGGATTTATCGAAGATCCCGAAAAATTCGATGCCGCCGTGATTATGGCGCGCATCACTTTTCCGTATTTGTTGCTGGTGTCTTTAAATTCTTTGCAAAGCGGCATTCTGAATTCTTTGGGCTATTTTGCCGCCGCCGCCTTAACGCCCGTTTTGCTGAACATGACAATGATCGCGGCGTTGTTCGTTTTCACGCCTTTCTTCGGCGGCAACTACGGTTACGCTTTATCGGCGGGCGTCACAACGGCCGGCGTCTTCCAGCTGCTCTGGTTGGTCTGGCATACGCACCGCGCGGGATTGCCTTTGGGATTGAAAAGATTAAAAAAAGTGATCCGCAACAAATCCGAAGAATTGCGTCTGCTGTTAAAACGCATTGTGCCGGGTGTCTTCGGATCGGGGATCTATCAGATCAATCTGTTTTTGGACACTTTGTTTGTTTCCTTCCTGACCACCGGAGCGGTTTCCTGGCTGTATTACGCCAACAGACTGTATCAACTGCCGGTCGGCATTATCGGCGCGGCCATCGGAACGGCTTTGTTGCCGATCCTGACAAGGCAGTTAAAAGCCGGTGAAAAAGAACAGGCGCAAAACAGTCTGAACCGCGCGATCGAATTCGCTCTGTTGGCTTCCGTGCCGTCCATGGCGGGGTTGATGGTCTTAAGCACGCCGATCATCGGCGTATTGTTCGAACGCGGCGCCTTTGACACGCACGCCACGTTAAAAACGGCCGCCGCATTATGCGCTTATGCCGCCGGTCTGCCCGCCTATATCTTAACCAAAACGCTCGCCCCCGTCTTCTATGCGCGCGGAGATACCGTCACGCCGGTCAGAATCGCCGCTTGGGCGTTGGGACTCTATATCGTTCTATGCGCCGCTTTCCTGCCGAAATTCGGCTATATCGGAATCGCTTTGGCAACAGGCATCGTTGCCTGGATCAATGTCATTCAATATATCCTGCGCATAAAAAAACAACAGCTGCATCAAACGGATAAAACGTTAAAGAAAAGAACTTTTTCCATTATTGTTTCAAGCCTTGTCATGACCGTTTGCGTTTTGGAAGCAAAATTGAAAGTCGATCTGATGTATCCCGATTGGGTTCACGGACAACATCTTATGAAATACGGTTTATTAACCGCTTTGATCGCTTTCGGAGGTGTCGTTTTTACGGTCTTTGTTTTAATTTCGGGCGGTGTTAATCTGAAAGAAATCAAAAACAGATTCTTGAAACGAAAAGCTTAAGAGGCGACCTCGATGAGAAAACTTTTTTTGCCCTGTCTTTGTTGGCTTGCTGCCTTGCCCGTCAACGCTCAACAGGCATCAAATCCGGATACGATTGATTTTTCGGTTCAAACGCAATCAACGGGAATCAACGTAACCAACAAAGCCCCTAAAAAAATCAACTTCAGTGAAGCGTTGTTAAAAGCCGCAAAAGACTGTTCCCCGTACAGTGAAAATCTGGTCGATACCAATCCGGATTGGAAAAAATATGCCCAATTCTTCGGTACAACCGCCGGCGCCGTCAATGTTACGATCAAAGGAAAAGACAAAGACGGAAAATGTCTTTTCTCCGTTGAAAACGCTCTGACCGGCTTACAAACGATACGCTACGACTGCGCGATTTCGCCTCAGGAACAGCAGGAATTGTACGCCGCCATGACCGATCCGAGTTCCACGCCCGTCACCGAAACGTTTACAACTTACAGCACAATGGAATTGCCGGACGGAAAAACGGAAAAAATCCCCACGCAAATGACCATGACGGATCTGAAAATCAATATCGTCTGGAATAAACTGATGGCCAACGCCTGTACGGAACAAACCGAAGAACCGAGCGAAAAAGCTTTGGATCAGATCAAAGATCAAATGTTTTCCTTTTCACCGCAGTTCATCGACAACCTGAAAAAATGTCTGCCGTCCAAAGAAACCAAGCAATTCCTTTTTTTGTCTTTTGACGTGGAAATCAAAGGAAAGAAAGGCGATCAATGTCAAATCGACATAGAGCCGTTTGAATTATATCCGAATCAAAGCGAACTGGCCGATTTAACGACTTTGGAAAAAGTTTTTACCTTTGCCGAAACAAAAGGGGACGATCAGGTCAGATACATTCCCCAATATCCTTCGGACGGGATGACGCAGGCGCTTGAGGCCTGCCAAAAAGGAACTTTACGTTATGAAGGCGTAAAAAGTTCTCAATCTTTCGGAAACATTAAAATCCGCAAAGGAATTCAGTCTTCTTTTAAAGACGGGATCTGCCAGATCAAGCTTGCCAACGTCATCGAAAGGAACGGCAAAAAAGAAGGATACGGAAAGATCTGTCAAATTCCTCAAAACGAAATATCCGCTTTTGTCAAATCAAGCGACAACGAAAATGAAGCCGTCTTTTCAATGGATTCTCAACAAGACGAAGAAACGCTGAAAAAGTTGCTTCAATCTCAATGGTGCCAATAAAAGAAACGCCGCTTAAAGCGGCGTTTCTTTTATTTCTCTTATCGTCTGGCTCCGATCGCCTTTCTGACCCGTTCGATCGTTTCTTTGGCGATCACCCGCGCCTTTGCCGCGCCTTGCGCCAAAATATCATCGACTTCGTCATGATGCGCCATATAGTAATCATACTTTTCGCGCATCGGTGACAAATACGCGTTCATCACCTCAAACAACTGCTTTTTGGCTTCCGACCATAAAATACCGTCATGGAACGCCTGTTCGTAAGCCGCGATCTGTTCCGGCGTCGCAAACAACTTGTACAACGTAAACAGGATACTGTTCGTGTCTTTCGGATCATTCGGAGCCGAACAATCCGTCTTGATCGACATCACGCATTTATTGAGCTGTTTTTCCGTACAGAACAACGGAATGACGTTATTGTAGCTTTTCGACATTTTGCGCCCGTCCAGTCCGACCAAAGTCGCCACCTGTTCGCTGATCTTTTCACTCGGAACCATTAAGGATTTGCCATACTTTTTATTGAAATACTGGGCAATGTCTCTGGCGATTTCAACGTGTTGCTTTTGATCTTGTCCGACAGGAACATACTTTGTGTTGAACAGCATGATATCCGCCGCCATTAAAATCGGATAATTATACAGTCCCATATTGATATCGGCATCGCGATCCAGTCCCGCCGCTTCGTTTTTTTCAACGCACGCTTTATAAGCGTGAGCGCGGTTCATCAGTCCCTTAGGCGTTACGTTTGAAATGATCGTTGTCAGTTCAAAGACTTCCGGAATATCGGATTGTTTATAGAAAACCGCTTTGTCCGGATCCAGACCGGCCGCCAGCCATGTGCAGGCGATTTCATAAAAATATTTTTGCATGTCTGCGGCGGATTTCAATGTCGTCAACGCATGGTAATCCGCAATAAAATAAAAGCATTGAGCTTCCGGTTCCCGCATCAGATCTATTGCCGGTTTGATCGCGCCGAAATAATTTCCCAGATGAGGCGTTCCAGTCGGTTTAACGCCCGTAAGAATAATATTTTTCATAAAAAGCCTCCAAATAACACAGCTGTTTTGTAGTAACATAAAAAGCCCGCTGTTGAAAAGCGGGCTTTGCTATTTTTGTAAAAATTCCTTTAATCGAGGTGCTTCAGCCCCGCCCGCAAATAATCATATCCCGTAATAACGGTCAGCAACGCCGCGATCCAGATCAGGATTTCGCCGACTTCGCCGAAATAGCAGAACCACGGGGAAAAATCCGCGACCATCAACATCGGGATCGCCGTCATTTGAATACCCGTTTTCCATTTTGCCAGACGGGTAACGGGCAAGCCGATACGGATTTCCGCCAAGAACTCACGCAATCCGGAAACCAGCACCTCGCGGCATAAAATCACGACCGCCGGCCACAATCCCGTATAACCCAACCGATCATACGCCGCCATCATCAAAAGCGTTGCTGCGACCAGAAGTTTATCGGCAATCGGATCAAAGATTCTTCCCAGACTGGACGTGCTTTTGAATTTTCTGGCCAAATAGCCGTCAAAGTAGTCTGTCACAGAAGCCGCAACAAACAAACCGCAACCCGTCCAAGCGGCCAGCGTTCCGGGGAAAGAAAAAGAGGCAACCACCCCGGGAATCACGAGAATCCGCATAAAAGTCAGGTAATTCGGCAGTTTTTGCATGAAGGAAGAGGAGCTTTTTTCAGTCATCGTTTCAATCCGAATATCAAAAGTTTTAAATAATATATATCAATCTTTTCGGGATCGCCAGAGTGTAATTCAAAATTTTTCCGTTTCATATTTATGCTGTTTTACCCATAACCTCAAGCTGTTGGAAAGTTCATCATCGGCCGGCGGCATCGGATATCTTGTAACATCAAGACCGACTGTTTCAGCATCGACAAAGTCGATTTTCTGCCCTTCCGCGCCGATCGGCGTTCCTTGCCACGAACGGCATAAAAACAACGGCATTACCAAGTGAAACGTTTCATAACGAAACGAAGAAAACGTCAGCGGCTTGAGCCGATCCGGATCAATGACGATGTTCAATTCTTCTTTTAACTCGCGGTACAAAGCCTCTTGCGGCGATTCCTCTTTTTCGATTTTACCGCCCGGATACTCCCAAGATCCCGCCAGATTTTTTCCTTCAGGACGTCGTGACAGCAGCACCTTAAAATCAGCCGTTACCAACGCCCCCGCTACAACCCATAAAACTTTCATGCTTTCCTCTACTTCGGCAACCAAATCGATTCGGGATTTTCCAAATCACCGCTGTTTAAATCAATCACGTCAAAACGATAGATTTTTACCGTCGGCGACCAATAATCCATCGGTAATCCCGCTTTTTGTTTCAAATAAGCCAAAAATTCTTTCGGAGAAGAAAAAGTATCCCAAATTTGAGGTAAAAACAAAGCCTTATTCGATCGTTCCCGCAACACCAAACCGTCTTGATTGGGACGAATCTTTGTTAAAAGTTCTTCTTCGCTTTCAAAACGGATCGGTATCGGACGCGTTAAAACGGATATGGTAATCTCGGCATTTTTAATTTCTTCTTCGGTTAAAGGAATAAAACGAAAATCCGAAAAAGCCGCCGCATACGCATTCTGAGCAATATCCTGCAATAAAGAACGCGTCGGCTCGCCGGATCCCGCACTGCCGCGCAAAGCGCCGTTATAATAAATATTAACAAAAGTCGCCGCTTTTTGACGCAATTCCTCCTGATAACGAGCCTCCCTCAAACGCAAAGGACGACCGCGTTCAAAACCTGTCACAATGGACTGCGCGGCCACCCGTAGCAAAGCTTCCTGATTAGCTTGTAAAACGCTTTCCATCTGCTCTTTGTTATTTTGCGCACCGTCGTTTGTTTCATAAATACCAAAAGCACCGAAACCGACAACCTTATCAGAAGACAGAAAAGATGAATCCGCAGAGGTTCCCAATTCTATCGTTTGCAAAGAATAATTATTTTCGCGAACATACGCCAACAATCCCGCCACCGGTAAAGAAGAACAAAAATGTCTTGAACGGATTTTCGAATATTCCGCCTTTTCCAACAGCTTGGAAATATCATAGATATTTGATCTTACCTTATCGGCATCCTTGCCGACTGACATATCCGTTGAAATAACAATCACCGTTTCGGGACCGCCCCAAACAGCAGCAAACAAATCGGACACCTGTTCGACACTGGCATCTTCGACCAAAATCGGCATGATTTTAATGTCTTTGCCGAAAACGGCGCTGACAAAAGGCAACTGCATTTCCAACGACGATTCGACTTCGTGAGCGTCACTGAAAATGCAGTTGCCTTTTGTCAGCGCCGTTTTC
>CALXTY010000061.1 GCA_944391535.1 uncultured Alphaproteobacteria bacterium | reverse complement strand
AAAGAATCACGAGTTTGCCACTTTGGAACATTTGTTGCTGGCGATCATGGACGATACGGACGTGATCCCGTTGTTTCGCAAGTATTGCCCTTCCGCGCCCGAACTGGAAAAAGAGCTGATCAAGTTTATCGATAAGGATTTAAAGTCGATCAAGCAGAAAGGAACGCCGCGCGATCCGCGCCCGACAATCGCTTTTCAGCGTGTCGTACAACGCGCCGCCATTCAGGTTCAATCCAGCGGTCGGGACGTTGTGACTTCCGTTCATTTGGTTGCGGCGATGTTTTCCGAAGAAGAATCGTATGCGGTGTATTTACTCAACAAGTACGGTCTTTCAAGATTGGATGTCGTTTCTTTTATCAGTCGCAGCGCGCCCGTCAGCGGTGTTGACGAAGACGAGCCGGTCGCGTTGGGAGAGGAACTGTCGACTTATTGCGTTAATCTGAACGAAAAAGCCAAAGCGGGCAAGACGGACACGCTGATCGGACGACGGGAGGAACTGACCCGTATCATTCAGATTTTATGCCGCCGCACAAAGAACAATCCTTTGCTGATCGGCGATCCGGGGGTCGGTAAAACGATTTTGGCGGAAGGCTTGGCGTCAAAAATCGTTACTGGCGATGTGCCGAAATTGCTCAAAGATGCGGTTGTTTATCAGTTGGATCTCGGCGCTTTGCTGGCGGGGACGCGCTATCGGGGGGACTTTGAGGAACGCCTGAAAAATATTTTAAACGAATTGGAAAACGATCCGAACGCTTTGTTGTTTATTGACGAAATTCACACGGTTATCGGCGCGGGCGCGACTTCGGGAGGCACGATGGACGCTTCAAATCTGCTCAAACCCGCTTTGGCTAACGGAACATTGCGCTGTATCGGGTCAACGACATATAAGGAATTTCGCAACCACATCGAAAAGGATCGCGCTTTTTTGCGCCGTTTTCAAAAAATCGACATCAAGGAACCGAGTATTTCCGAAACGGTCGAGATTTTACAGGGGATCAAAGAACTCTACGAGAAACATCATAAAGTCGTCTACACGCCCGAAGCCATAAGGGCGGCGGTGGATTTATCCGTTCGTTATCTGCACGACCGCAAACTGCCTGACAAGGCGATCGATCTGTTGGACGAAGCCGGATCCGCCAGAGCTTTGCAATCGGGGCGCAAAAAGAAACAGATCTCGGCGCAGGATATCGAAAAGATCGTTTCGAAAATGACCAACGTTCCGACAAAGACGATGACTTCGGACGACACGGAAGCTTTGCGTTCATTGGATCGGGATTTAAAACTGACGGTCTTCGGACAGAACAAGGCGATTGACGCTTTGGTTGCTTCGATCAAAATGGCGCGGGCGGGCTTGCGTGACGGCGAAAAACCGATCGGCAGCTATTTGTTTTCCGGACCGACCGGTGTCGGAAAGACCGAAGTGGCGCGTCAGTTGGCAAAGTCTTTGGGCGTGGAACTGTTGCGCTTCGATATGTCGGAATATATGGAAAAACATTCGATTTCTCGCTTGATCGGAACGCCTCCGGGCTATGTCGGGTTCGATCAGGGGGGCTTGCTGACGGACGCGGTCGATCAGCACCCGTATGCCGTATTGCTGTTAGATGAAATCGAAAAAGCGCACCCCGATTTGTTTAATGTGCTTTTGCAGGTGATGGATTACGGCAAACTGACGGACTCAAACGGCAAAAGAATCGATTTTTCAAATGTGATTTTGATTATGACAACGAACGCCGGCGCGGCGGATATGTCAAAGCCGGCGATGGGCTTTTTGCGCGAAGAACGTCAGGGCGAAGACAAAGAAGCCATAGAACGCCTGTTTACGCCGGAATTCAGGAACAGATTGGATGCTGTTATCGCGTTTGAAAAACTGGATCGTGAAATCATGAAACGGGTGGCCGATAAGTTTATTTCTCAGTTGGAAACGCAGCTGGCGGAAAAGAACATAGAACTGGTCGTTAATTTTTCGGCCAAAGACTGGTTGATTCAGAAAGGTTTCGATCCGCAGAACGGCGCCAGACCGTTGGCGCGCATCATTCAGGAACACGTCAAGAAACCGTTGGCGGAAGAAATTCTGTTCGGGAATTTAAAGCGCGGCGGCACGGCGACATTAACGGCGAAGAACGGAAAGCTGAATTTGGTTTGCCGTCCGCATCTGAGCGGTAAAAATAAAGAAACGGAACAGGAAATGATGCTTTTATAGCCGTTTTTTTCGGGCGAATCGCTGAAAAGGTTATGTTTTTTATCGAGAATAAGAAAAAGAAAAGTTTTTTTTAAAAGACGGAATATATCCGAAAGGCTTTGTTTCCCTATAGTTTTGAAAATATTTATTTTTGACTGGTCTTTTACGCCGACTGCCGATATAAAGAGATTCCGATAACGAAATTCGGACGGAGCAAGTATCCTCATGATTAAATATGACGTGACCGCTATCGGAGTGGCTTTTGTCGATGTCGTCGCCAATGTCACGGAAGAATTCCTTCAGCAGTATTCATTGACCAAGGGACAGGGGAACGTTCTTCCCATTTCAGTCTTGCGAGAAATTCGCAAGAATTTAATGGATTCTCGGGTTATTCCCGGCGGGACGGCGGCGAACGCGATGGCGACGGTGGCGTCATTGGGGGGCAAGGCCGCTTTTATCGGAAAAGCCTGTACCGACACGATGGGTGAAAAGTTCAAGGAAGCTTTTGATCAATCGGACGTTAAATCGTGCGTTCCTTTGGTTGCGTTTGATCGCGAAATCGACAGGGCGACGGCGCGTTGTCTGGTGATGGTGACGCCGGATCATGATCGCACGTTTGCGTTTAACATGGGGATTTGCGAAGAAATCGACGAAGCGGACATTGACGTTTCGACGATTTTGGAATCCAAGATTTTGTTCATCGAAGGACAGATGTTGGTTTCCCGCCGCGCGCGTCAGGCTGTTTTGTTGGCGTTGAAAACGGCGAAAGAGGCGGGGATCAAGGTTGCTTTTAACATGCACGATTTAAACTTCCGCGCCGTGGCGGTTCAGGAAGTCATTGAAACGATCAGGACTCAGGCGGACATTTTAATCGGGAACGAACGCGAAATCCGCGGTTGTTTTGAAATTGATCGCGACGTAACGGACATGGACGCTTTTATGAACGTCTTAACGGATCGCCGTCAGATTTTGGCGATGACGCGGGGATCGAAGGGGGCGTGTCTTTTTTCGCAGGAAGGCGTGGCTACCGTAGCTTCCGAAAACCATCAATCCATCGTTGACAGTACGGGTGCCGGAGACGCTTTTGCCGGCGGATTTTTATATGGTTTGGCGCAAGGGTTGAGTTTGCCGGCGGCGGGTAAGCTGGCGGCGTTGTCGGCGGCGGAAATTATCCGGATTTGGGGCGGTCGTCCTCAAAAAAGTCTGGCGGTCGAATTAAAATCGTATTTAGACAGTGTTCGTCCGTAGTTTTTAACGTTTAAACCTCTTCAATTCTGCTTTTTTTTCGAGTACACTGTTTCCCGATTTAACAGGGAGTTGCGTACAATGCATTGGTATGAAATAAAGCTTGGCGGCAAAGGCTATACAAATTCAGGGCTTTCGCAGGTTTGCCGTCCGGATCGCGTTTCCGATATTGCGAAATATTTGGAACAGGTCGGTAAAAACGGTGTTATTGCACGCGGATCGGGTAGCAGTTACGCCGATCAGACGGTCAATGCGGACGGTGCCGTCATGATGTCGGGTCGTTTGGATTGCATTCGTTCTTTTGATGAAAAGACGGGGGAATTGATATGCGAACCGGGCGTAACCTTAAAGACGATCACGGAAATATTTGCTCCGCGCGGATTTATGTTGTCCGTTGTTTCCGGATCGGGTCAGCATACGTTGGGGGCGGCGATTGCGGCGAACATGGTCGGTCAAAACGCGCACAAGCGAATGTCTTTGGCAAAGTACGTCAACTGGATTGATGTTGTTTTGGCGGACGGAGAAATCGTTCGAGCAAGCCATACGGAAAACGAAGAATTATTCAAAGCGGTTGTCGGCGGACAAGGCTTAATCGGCTTTATCGCTTTGATATCCGTTACATTATTAAAACGTCCCGAAGAAAATGTGTTGGTTGAAAGACGCCGTATAAACAATTTGAACGATTTGATGGAAGCATTGAAATCGGCCAGAAAGAATGCGGATTTTTGTTCGGTTTGGTTGGACACGTCCGCCCCTGCCGACAGTGTCGGGCGCAGTATTTTAACAACGGCGAGTTTTACAAAAGAACCATGTGGCGAACCGTTATTTTCTTTGCCGAAGATTAAATGGCATTTGCCGCATTTTGCGTTATATTTGGCTTCTTTGCCCGTTTTTAAGAATTTGCGCTATCGCTTATCGGGTTCGATCAGTAAAAAAGTGGAACCGTATGAATCGTTTTTATATCTGTCCGATAAGGTAAAAGTTCTTTCTCAGAAAGGCGTTTATCAGTTGCGCATTTCTTTTTCCGAAGCGGAGGGACCGCAAGCGATCCGGCGTATTTTAACGGAATTGTCTCAGACGCGGATCAGTGCGTGCCGCGCGTTTTTGGTTTTGACAAAAGAAGATACGCTTTCTTATCTGGGGTCTGCTTTGCGCGGATACACGATCAGTTTGGATTTTATCCGCCGCAGAGGATTGGAGGATTTTTTAAAACATTTGATCATGGTCGCCGGAGAACATAACGGTTGCGTCTCTTTGCAAAATGACGCTTTGTTGGAACCGCGCCACTTGTTTGTGATGTACAAGAATTTGGAAAAATTCATCAAGGTCAGAGAAACTTACGATCCGCAAAGAAAGTTTGATTCCGATTTTGGTCGCCGCCTGTTTTTAAAGGAGAAAAAGAATGAACAATAAACGGACGTGGGTTGTTTTGGGCGGAACGGACATTATCGGCCGTTGTTTTGCCAGAGAAGTCGCAAAAGCGGGTAATGACGTTATTTTGCTGGGAAAATCTCGGGACGATTTGATGTTGACGGCTGACGACCTTCGGGCTCGCTATCCCGAAGTCGACGTCGTGACAATGGAACTGGACACGTCGAATTTGGATTCTTTTTCCAAAACGGTGGAACAATGCGAAGCGGCGGCAAAAAATATTATCAGCGTCTTTTCGGCACTGGAAACGGTTTATACGCAAAAAGAATGCGGCAAAGATCTGGGAAAGATCAAAAATATGTTTCAGATCAACTATTTTTCTCAGGTGTATTTTTTGTCTGCCATCGCGCCCGTTTTACAAAAACAGGCTTGCGGAGAAATCATTGTTTTAGGTTCTACGGCCGGCGAATACGGAATGCCCGATAATTATGCGTTCGGATCGACAAAAGCGGCTTTGCATGTTTGGCTTCAAGGTTTCCAAGCGCAAATGGCGCAAAATCATATTTCCGTAACGACCGTCAAAGCCGATGACTGGGATACGGTCGGGGAAAGAAAAACGGCTTTGTTTCAGAAACCTTTGGATCCGCGTGCTTGTGCGGAAGCTTGTTTGTATTATGCACAAAAAGGTGAAAAGATTCGTTATTTTCCGTGGTATTCGGCATTAACAGTACCGTTCAGACGTTATTTGCCGTATTTAAACAAGCAATTTAAAAAATAAGGTGCGCGGAAGAAATGGGACGAAAATCTTTTTTTCTTGATGCTTCAGTTTTACGTATCAATGACGGCACACCGGTCAAGGTTACCTTTTTAGATGCCCGCACAAGCGGTCATTTTGTGGGTTTTTATACGTTGGACGCCGGATCTTTTCACGATATCAGAACTTTGTTTGCAAATGTCGGGCCGGACACGTTGATCGCCAATGTCAGCTCTGTTTTTTTAGGCAACAGACTGAACGGGAAAACGCCTGTTTTCTTTGTTGTTCAGGACGGTTACGCGCTGAATAAAGACGCTTCTTGGTTTAATGACGCGGCCGGCGGTCGCAACGGATTTTGGAAATTTTTAAAGCCCTCCGAAGAAGAAGGGGTCATTCCCGTTTTGGAACAAGGCGAAATCGTTTGGCAACGTTTAAACGGCGAAACGGTTGCTGTTGCTCAGGAAGCGGGAGTTGGAACGCATCGTCCAATATTGGTATGGCAATCAAACGAAGGTCGGATCTTTGTTTTGAAAGGCAATATTTTTCATAGTTTTGGTTACGGATTATATCCCGAATTGAATCCGGATCAAAGGCACCGTTTTTTGCTTTTTCCTCAGGAGGAAACGGCTTCCGTTATTTTGAACTTTACTGATACGGCGGAACAAAAGACAAATATGTCTTTTAGTCTGCATATCGGGGAACGCAATTTTGCGGCGTTGACACGCAACCGGATTATCGGCGCCGTTTTGCCTTTGCCCGACATGGCGGAACCCGTTTTATCGGCAACGGTTGAAATTCCCGATGATTTTGAAGATGTTTTGTTTTTGGAAGGCTTTGAAGATCAACAGACATTACCTTTTGCCGGAACGACCTTTTTAATCGAATCAAAAGGGAGTCGATTAAGCGTGAAGGGTGAAGCTTCATTGCCGGTTTATGAAGCTTTGCTGTCTTGCGTCAAGATCAGAACGGACGCTTCGGCGGCGGCGAAAAGCCCCGTTCGGGTGACCTTTCAAACGCCGAAAGGCGAGATCGTTCAATCCGGCGAAACCGAAATTTTATCGGAAAAAGCGCAAATCCCGACTTTACTGACGGGGGTGCCTTTGCCTAAATCCTCACCGTCAACGGATTATACGAGCAAGTTTTTTTCAGAAAAGCCGGCTATCTTTTCCGCACCTGAAGAAAACGATGAATTACCGAGCTTTATAACGCAACCCGTCTCAGCTGCTTTGCCTTCGGTTCCGAAACAAACCGCAGGCGGGGCAAAAACGGCTTTGATTACCGGCGGGGCGCACAGACGCGGCAAAGAAATCGCTCACGCTTTGGCGGCGCGGGGATATAACGTTATTGTTCATTGTCATACCGCCGTTGCCGAAGCGACTCATCTGGTCGAGGAGTTGCGTCAAACGTATCATGTCAAAACCGCTTATTTTCGTGCGGATTTTAATTCATATGATGAAACGGCCGATTTGGTGGACAGCGTTTCCAAAACATACGGCCCGATTGATTTGTTGGTCTGTCAGGCATCGGCTTTTTCTTCGGAAGACACGGCGGAAAGTTGGGAAGTCAATACGTCTGTCAATTTGCGCGCGCCGTTTGTTTTAATGCAGGCGTTCAACCGTTGCCTGCCGAAAGGACGGACGGGAACCGTTTTGGCGGTTTTTGATCAGGCGGGACAGGAGTTTAATTCTTACACGCTGTGCTGTTTGGCGATGGAATCGTTGATCGGTCTGGCGGCGCGGGCGTTTAAAGACAGTATAAAGGTCAATGCCGTTGTGCCGGCGTATGCCGCTAATGACGAGGAATCGGAACGCCGCTTGATAGAAACGGTTTGCTTTTTAGCTCAAAATTCCCTTGTTTCCGGTCAGATTTTAAAAATCGACGCCACGGCAAACGTTGAAAAAAAGAAGTAAAAAAAGCGAGTCTTTTTTCATTATGTCGTGTATACCCTTTATAAAATAACGAGTCATCGCTTTTATGCAAAAGTTATCCACAGGAAAGAGGAGCTATTCCAGCTGAAAAAATAAATCAAGCAAAAGATATCAAAAAAAAATAAAAATAATACTTGATTATAAAAAATTATGTTAAAACAATAACTTATAAGTTTTGCCTAAAAAATAGGCAATTCGGTGAAAAGCAAGGGAAACCCTTAATCCAAAGTAGAGATCGGATCAGTTTGCACAGACTTATCCACAGGTTTGGGGAAAACTTCGAAAAAGAACGGGAAAAGTAAAAAAAGAGTTAAATATCAATATGATAAATGAAAAAACTGCCGATTTTCAAACGATCGAATCCGCCGAATCTGCACAAAAGCTGAGCGGAGCGGCTTATGTGGTTTCTCGTTTAGCGTATTTTCCCGAGCGGCCGGGAGTTTATCGTATGCTCAATAAGGACGGTAAAGTTTTGTATGTCGGTAAAGCCAAAAGCCTTCGCCGCCGATTGGAAAACTACGCCCACCCCGAACGGACGTGCAGGCGCATTCAGCGCATGATTTCCGAAATCGAACGCATCGAAATTATTGAAACGACAACGGAATCCGAAGCTTTTTTATTGGAAAACGATCTGATCAAGCGTTTAAAGCCTTATTATAATATTTTATTAAAAGACGATAAGACGTTTCCTCATATTTTGATTACGACAAAGGACGAATGGCCGCAAATGTTGAAACATCGCGGTTCAAGGACACGCAAAGGCGAATACTTCGGACCTTTTGCTTCGGCTGCGGCGGTGAACGAAACGCTGGCGGTTTTGCAAAAAGCGTTTTTATTGCGTTCTTGTTCGGACAACGTTTTTTATCATCGCACGCGTCCGTGTTTGTTGCATCAGATCAAACGGTGTTGCGCGCCGTGCGCCGGAAAAATATCTTCGGAAGACTATCGGGCTTTGGTGGAAGAGGCGTGCGCTTTTATGCACAATAAAAGCACGAAAGTCCAATCCGAACTGGCTTTAAAAATGGAACAGGCCAGTGAAGAAATGCGTTATGAGGAAGCGGCGGTTTTGCGCGACAGAATCCGGGCGCTCAATCAAATTCAGACGCAAAGTGCCGATCTGGACGGCATCGCCGATTGTGACGTGATCGGCATATATACGGATAAAGAAGAGAGCTGTATTCAGGTGTTTTTTTATCGCGGTTCGCGCAGTTGCGGCAACTATGCCGTTTTTCCGACACAGACGGCGGGACAAACGGACGGCGAGATTTTAGAGGCTTTCATCGGTCAGTTCTATATGACTCATTCTCTGCCCAAAGAAATCTTATTGTCGCATGAATTGCCCCGACAGGAAGTCGTCGCTCAGGCGTTCAGCACAAAAGCCGGCGTCACGGTGAAATTGTCGGATAAAACGCGCGGCAATCGCAAACGTTTGGTCGACCGATCGGTGATGAACGCGAAAGAGGCTTTATTGCGCAAACGTCTGGAAAATTCCGCCCGATCCGAATTGTTGGATCAACTGCGGGATCTGTTGAATGTCAAAGCCCCGATCAGACGCATTGAAACTTACGATAACAGCCATATACAAGGCACCAGCGCGGTCGGAGCGATGGTCGTTGCGACGCCGGACGGTTTTGATAAAAAGTCGTATCGCAAGTTTAATATTTCATGGGACACCTTCACGCCCGGAGACGACTTTGGCATGATGCGCGAAGTTCTGACCCGCCGTTTTAAACGCGGTTTGGCGGAAAACAATCTGCCGGACGTAATCTTTATTGACGGCGGAGAAATTCAACTGCGTGTTGCTTTGGACGTTTTAAAAGAACTCAACGTGCCCGATGTGATCGCGGTCGGTGTCGCCAAAGGGGTGGACAGGAACGCGGGCAAGGAAACATTGCATTTTGCGGATCGTCCGCCGCTGAATTTGGAATTTGACAATCCGTTGTTGCACTATATTCAGCGTTTGCGGGACGAAGCGCATCGGTTCGCGATCGGGACGCACCGGATCAAACGGCGCAACGACACGCTGGTGTCGGCTTTAGATGAAATCAAAGGGATCGGGGCAAAACGCAAAAAAGCTTTGTTGCAACATTTCGGATCCGTCCGCGCGATCAAAGCCGTTAATGTCGAAGAAATCGCCAAAGTCGAAGGGATCAGTCCGACTTTGGCGCAACAGATTTTCGATGCTTTGAAATAAAGCTTATTCTTTATTTTCGTCTTTGTTCATTGAGGTGATCGGTGCGGCTTGCGCGGCGAATTTTCCAACGTCTTTGACGGTTTTTTTCGCACTGCAGACAACGCCCGCGCCGGCGATGCAACCGCCTTCGCACGTCATCATTTCAATCAGGTTGCCCGGATTTTTGCCTTTGGGATACATCTTGAACAAACGCAACATGGCGGGCTTGATTCCGTTAATGCAAATCGGCTTGATTTCCACGCGTCCGTTGACAACGGCGTTGACGGCGGCGGCGACACCGCCCGTTACCGCAAAACCGCGTCCTTCGGCGGAAGGCAGGTGGTCAAATGTTGCCGCAGCGCATTCCTGAACTTTGATGTTGGAAGCTTCGAACAAAGCGTCCAATTCTTCAAACGTCATGACGAAATCGACCAAAGGATCGTTGATGCCTTCATAGCGTTTGGCCACGCACGGACCGATAAAGACGGTGACGGCTTCGGGATCTTTTTTGGCCAGTTCCGCCGTATAGTGCATTGGCGTGGCGGTGTCCGAAACAAATTGCGCCAGTTCGGGAACGTGGCGTTTGACCGTTTCGATCTACCCGGGACAACAAGACGTTGTCATAACGTGGTCGCCTCTTTCC
>CALXTY010000060.1 GCA_944391535.1 uncultured Alphaproteobacteria bacterium | reverse complement strand
AAATGTCCGCATTGGAATTGGACAACGCCGTTGAGCAAGAACTGGAGAAAAATCCTTTTTTAGAACGAGAGGGCGAGCCCCGATCGGACGACGTTCGGGAAAATCAAAATTTTGATGAATTTGAAAATCGTCAGGAAAATCAGACTTTAATCGATTCCGCCGGACAGGAAGAAGCTTCGCTTGATACAAACGACATTCCGACCGAAGACAGTTTTTACGAACAGGCGCTTGATGATGAAACCGATGCGGGTTTTGAAAACGATTTCAGTGCGGATCCGTGGTCGGGGACGGGGGCTGCAGGGCAGAACAATTCTGAAATCCGCGCCGTTGATTTGTGCGCCGCGCCGAAACAGACATTGCAGGACGCGCTGATTTCTCAGATCAATATTTCTTTGCCGGACGAGGAAGATCGTCGGCTGGCTTTCACTTTGATGGAACGGTTGGACGAGAACGGCTATTTGATCGGAGAACTGAAAGATATTTGTTCTGCTGAACAATTGGAAAGAGTCTTGACCGTTTTGCAGGGGTTTTATCCGACAGGCGTTTTTGCAAGAGATCTGTCGGAGTGTCTGGCGTTGCAATTAAAGGAATTGAACAGATACGATCCGGCGATGGCGGTGATGTTAAAGAATTTGGATTTGATTGCGGGGCGCGAGTATAAAAAATTATCGAAACTTTGCGGTGTGAATGAAGAAGATATTTCGGATATGATTGCCGAGATTCGGCGTTTAAATCCTCGTCCGGCAAGTGTTTTTGAAGCATCGGCGACGAACATTTTAATTCCCGATGTTTTGTTGCGTCAGGATAAATCCGGTCATTATATTGTTGAACTGAATCAAGCCGTATTGCCGCGTGTTTTAATCAATCACGCCTATGTTTCCGAAATAGCTTCAACGGCGGGTAAGGATAAAGCAGCAAAGAAGTTTTTGACACAACATTTATCGTCGGCGAATTGGTTAATCAAAGCTTTGGATCAGCGGGCGCAGACGATTTTAAAAGTTGCCGAAGAAATTGTCATCCGTCAAAAAGATTTTTTTCGTTACGGAGAAAAGGCTTTAAAACCGATGGTGTTAAAGGATGTTGCCGAAGCGGTCGGTATGCATGAAAGTTCGATCAGCCGCGTGACGGCGAATAAATATATTGCGTGCAGCCGCGGAATTTTTGAATTGAAATACTTTTTTTCTCAGGCGTTGGAGGGGCGTGGAAAAGACGAATCCGTTTCGTCTGTGGCAGTTCGCCGCCGAATTAAGGAATTGATTGATAGTGAAAAGAAAGAAAATATTTTATCGGACGAAGCCTTGGTTTATTTGTTAAAGCGAGAAAATATCGAGATAGCTCGCAGAACTGTTGCAAAATACAGAGAAGCGATGGGAATACCGACTTCCGCACAAAGAAAAAGGGATAAGCGTCTGAAAAGCTGATTTTTCATATCTTGATGCAACATTTTCTTGACTTACGGCGCGCGGGGTCGTACTTTTTCGCTTTAGGCGGTGGGATTCCGCTACAGGATTTAACTTTTAACAAACGAGAACAGCACTATGAAAATTGCTATTACAGGGAAACAAATCGATATCGGTACCAGCCTGCGCGCTTATGTTGAAGAACGTATCGGAAATACCGTTAAAAAGTATTTTGAAACACCTTTGAACGCCTCTGTTGCTTTTTCTAAAGAAGGGAACCTCATTAAGGCAGACATTTCGGCTCATCCGATGAGCAGCGTTTTGATTCAAGGATCTTCGTCCAGTGCTGATGCTTATGCCGCTTTTGACGCGGCTAATGATCGTATTGCCAAACAGTTGCAACGTTATAAAAAACGTTTGACCAGTCACAAAGCAACGGCCGAAACGGTTAATTTCGCCGTTATCGAACCTGAAAAAGAATCGGAAGAAGATTCTCTGCCTCAAGATGAATCCGCTCCGGTCGTCGTGGCCGAAATGCAATCCGAATTGCCGTTGTGCACGGTCAGCGGCGCCGTTATGCGTATGGACTTGGCCGATGTTCCGGCTTTGATGTTCAGAAATATTGCTCACGGCGGATTGAATATGGTTTATCGTCGCGCCGATGGCAATATCGGTTGGGTTGATCCGCAGGTAAATTAATTCTAAAGAACGACGAATAAATATGCTGATTTCTGATCTGTTGTCGCCACAGACGATTATTTCTGATTTAAAAGCGACAAGTAAAATACAGGCTTTGCAGGAAATCTCTTCGTATGCGGCAGCTCAGTTGAATTTAGAGGATCGCACCATTCTTGACGCGTTGTTGGAACGTGAACGTCTGGGATCGACAGGCGTCGGAAACGGAGTCGCGGTTCCTCATGCTAAGATGGTTGATCTGGATAAGCTTTATTTGTTGTTTATCAGATTATCAACACCGGTGGCTTTTGATGCTCCTGACGGGCGTCCGGTCGACTTGATGTTCTTGTTGCTGACACCTGAAAATGCGGGCGGAGATCACTTGACGGCTTTGGCTAAAGTGTCTCGGTTGTTGCGTGATGAAAAATTTTGCTCACTGTTGCGAGGCAGTGATGGCGCGGAAGCAATCTATTCCGCTATTTTGGAAAGCGAACAAAATTAGAAAAACAACCGAAAGATTTTTCTTTCGGTTTTTTTGTCGTTGCAAATAATAAATAATTTTGTTGACAACGTTCTTTGTTAGAGGCATATTACCTCCCGACCGTGGGGGTGTAGCTCAGCTGGGAGAGCGACGCGTTCGCAATGCGTAGGTCAGGAGTTCGATCCTCCTCATCTCCACCATTTAAATTCCTTTTATCCGCCGAGATAAAAGGTTTTTTTTGTTTTTAAACTTAGGGATATATTTTTGTTTCGTGTATTTTTTGCACAATTTATTGAAACTGTGCTATCTTTTTTAAAAAAACAAATTAGGAAAAAAAGATGACGTTTAATATTTCTGAATTTATACGTGTCAACAGAGTCTACTTTATCTGGGCCGTTTTTATGGGGTTGCTCTATTTGTTCAGAAATTTATTCGGACTGGTCTTTATAACTTTTATTATGTGTTTTATCGTTTCCGGTATTACACACAGATTGCGCAGAAAATATCATTTTAACAGAAGAACGGTCGTGATTTCGACGTATCTTCTGTTTTTATTGAGCGTGATCGCCTTTTTAGTTTATGTCCCTCCTAAAATTTTATCAGAAACGATTACGTTTACGGAACAGTTGCCAAAATCAATAAACTCTGTCGGGAATTGGCTGAATAATAATTTAGAAAAAAATGAAGTAATAGCTCCTTTGTTACCTCAGATCAAAGAAGCTTTGTTCCCGGAAACACTGGTTGTCAGCGTATGGAATGTTGTACGTGAAATGTTGGAAAGGGGACTGCATTATATCGGCTGGTTCTTTTTGGCGATGTTGTTCAGTTTTCTGATCATGTTTGATTTGCCGGAACTGTCCAAAGGAATGCGTCGGTTGCGTTTCACAAGATTGGCCGAATCTTATCGGGAAACGGCGGATAGTGTGATCTTGTTCGCCAAAGTTGTCGGAGAAAATTTCAGAGCGCAGCTGTTTATTTCCGCCATTAACACCGTTTTAACGGCGTTGGGATTGTACTTTTTGGGAATTAAGGCCATCGTGCTGTTATGCACAATTGTGTTTATGTGCGGTTTGATACCGGTTTTAGGAATGTGGATTTCTTCGGTGCCGATCGTTTTGATGGCGATTAACAGCGGCGGTATGGAATTGGGGCTGTGGGCGTTATTGATGATTTTTGCCATACATATTTTGGAAGCCTATGTCCTTAATCCCAGAATCGTTTCTTCGGTCATGCACATCAATCCCGTAATGACGTTGATTATTTTATATATTGCTCATAGCATGATCGGGATGTGGGGAATGTTGTTGGGGGTTCCGATTTCCGTATATATCTACCGCAAAATCAGTAAGCCGAGCGAGAGTGTATAGGTAAACGCCTTTAATCTAAGACGGCGATTGCTTCGAATTCGACTTTGATTCTTGGATCCGGAAAAGGCGTTTGTAACGTGAAACGGACGGGAGCCGTTTCGGGATCTGGGAAAAAGTTGTTATAAATCGAGTTCATGGCGTTAAAGTCTTTCAGATCCGCCAGAAAGATTCCGATTTTGACGACATCTTGTAAAGAGGCGTTTGCCTGTTTGAGAAAATAATCGACATTTTCCAAGGCCTTTTGAGTTTGAAAGTAAATATCTCCGTTTAAAAAGGTTCCTTTTTTCCAGTCAAAAGAAGGCTGCGTCGCTATAAACAAAAATCGGCCTTGAGCAAGAACGGCGTTGTTGTAACGGGCGGTCGGTCGGGTTGTCGCGGTGATGACTTTCTTCATTGATTTTCTTTTTGTCGTTGTTGCCAGGCAAGAGGTGAAAGAACTTTATGCAATCCGTTTTCACAAACGCCGACACCTGTCCAAAATTTCGTTACGGAAGCTTTTGTTGTTCCGATGGCGACGGCTTGAGGAATGGGGGTGCAAAAAAGCAATATTTTGTCTTCCGCCAGAACGAAATCGCGGCGTTTCGAACAGTCTTCGAAAGCATCGTGGTAAACGGCGCCTTGTATCAGTCGTTTTTGCAATTCCTCTTCGGAAATGCCGGATAAATCAGAAGCTGCCAAAGGGCCTGAAGGACAAAAATTCAATAAGGCTCTTTTTCTCATGCGTTCTTTTTTTTCTTCGCTCCATGTCCGGAATTTGTTCATGTTAAAAGCAAAAGTCAACTTCAGTTCTTTTTCCAACAGTTCCTTGGAATCGTACAACTGTCCCAACCGGATGTAAGACATATTCAGATTGTCCGGCAAATCGGGTTTGATTTCTTCCAAACACCGCTGGAAGGCTTTTGCGTAAATTTCCATCGCTTCGGGTTTGATATTGTTCATGCGTTCAACGACGCAGTCGTCCGACGCAAAATACAAGTGAACTCCGGGATCATACAGATCCGCGATCGGTTCAAGATAGTCGGCGTAATGGCGCAACATATATGTTTCCGCCAAATCGGGATACGGTGCCGAAGGCAGACGCCACAGCTTATAACCGCCGAATTCAAAAACGAAATTCAACGGCTTTTGTAAGGTGGTGCAAACTTCGAGCGCTTTTTTTATACGCAAAGTCGCATCTTCGGGCAAAGCCCATTTTCTAAATCTTTTGCGTGTGATTAACTTGAAAAGTTTTTCTTGTAATGCTGTCATGAAATCAAACTCTGTAACCGTTGGAAGATATGTTGTTCCGATAATCCGATAAAATTGTACAGATCCTGAATGTCCATAGAAGATCCGAAACTTTGATTGACGCCCATGCGTTCAAAAACGGGCAAAGAAGCGTCCGCGGCAAAAACAGGCGATAATAAGGATCCCAGTCCGCCGTTGATTTGATGTTCTTCAAGGCATAGGACTTTTTTAAAATTTTTCAGACAATGAAATCCGGTCGTGTTTAAAGGGCACAGTTTGACCAGATTGAAAACGGCGACGGACAAAGAATGCTTTTGTTCAAACATCTCGGCCGCCGTTAAAGCTTTTTCCAATATGCTTCCGGATCCGATAACGGCAATATCCGTTCCTTGTTTCATAACGGACAAAGCGTTGATGTCGGGGTGATATCCTTTCGGAGCCGGACAAATGCGGGCGGACAGGCGTAAATAAGACGGGCGTCGGTTGTTGAACAGTTCTTTGGCGCATAAACGGACTTCCCGTTCGGTGGCTGGACTGTAAATCATCATATTCGGCAGGCAACTGACCAAAGCGATATCTTCGAATGATTGATGGGTCGCTCCGTTCCTGCCTGATCCGACACCGATATGGGCTCCGATGATTTTAACGTCGGCCTGATCCATGCAAACAGTATTACGGATCTGTTCCCAACTGCGTCCCGGACTGAAACAGGCATAACTTGACGTGACGACGGTTTTGCCTTCCAAGGCCAATCCCGCCGCAGTGCTGATCATATTTTGTTCACAGATCCCCATTTCAAAGTATCTGTCCGCGAACGTGTCGGCGAACGGTTTTAATCCTGTCGAACCGTACACGTCAGCCGATAAGGCGACAATATTCGGATTGAGTTCGCCGGCTTTTTTCAATTCTTCTGCAAAAACGTCCATCATCGTCGGCATGGGCTTATTCCATTTTATTTAAAAAATTCAGCCAAAGTCCCGTTTGTCTTTTTTGTTCGTTCAGTTCTTTTAAGGCTTGTTCCTTCAGTTTTCCCCGCGGAACGCCGTCATGCCAGAACGGATTGTTTTCCATAAAGGAAACGCCTTTGCCGGCGGTTGTTTTCAGAACGATAACGCTTGGTTTGGAAGGGGATTGAAGTGTTTTTAAAGTGCGGACGATGTTAAAGGCGCAGGCGTTTTCCAAAGAAATGACGTTGAAATCGAAAGCGTTAAATTTTTTCTTTAAGTTTCCGGACGGCATAACGTCAAAGGTTGTGCCGGAGTTTTGAATGCCGTTTTCATCAACAAAAACAATCAGATTGGTCAGATTGTATTTTATGGCGGCGTGATAAGCTTCCCAGACTTGCCCTTCTTGTTGTTCTCCGTCGGAGCTGATTAAAAAGACCTTTTGTCCCGTTTTTTGCAAAGCCAAAGCCATGCCGATTGCGATACCGACCCCTTGTCCCAAAGAACCGGAGGAATTTTCTATTCCTTTTTCGACGCAACGCTGCGGGTGACCTCCCGGTCCGCCGGCGCGCGCGTAGTTGTCGAGATCTTTTCCGGAAAGATATCCGGCCATGGAAAGCGCCGTGTATAATAAAGCGGAAATATGGCCGCAGGAAACGACCAACCGGTCTCTTTTGTCCCAAGCCGGACGACTGATCGAATATTTCATAACGCCGCCAAAATACAGTGCGGTAAATAAATCGCACAATCCCAGACATGACGCGGGATGTCCGTAATCCGCCCGAATCATGGTGCGCATGACATTCAGACGCATTTGTGCCGCAAGATCGTTCAGTCGGGCTTTTTCTATTTCTTCGGAAAAAGAAAAATCTCTTTGTGTCTTTGTGAACGGAGACCAATCCAATAAAACAGTCATCGCCTTTGCCTTTGCGAAAAAAAAGTGTTGATTTTTGAAAGTGTCGGCTTGCTTGCCATCGCCTTTGCCGTGTACCAAGCCGTTTTTAACCAGAACGATCTGGATTCCTCTCCTCTGCCGTGTCCCATGCCTTTTTGAGCGCATAACGTCACATTAAATCCGTTTTGCTTTAAAATTTCTTCCGTTTGCTTGGCCGCATGGAAATCAATGACGGTATCTTTCGTTCCGTGTATCAGTAAAACGTCCGGAGAAACCATATGACGCTTTTTGAAAGATTCTTTGTCCGGCGGAATAAGACAACCGGCAACACCAATCACTTTTTTGACTTTCCCCGAACGCGATATGCCCATGTCCAAAGCCTGCATCGCCCCTTGGGAATAACCGAAAATAACGGTCTGTTCATTCTTTAAACCGAATTTTTTTTGGCAAAAATCAAGAAAACAATTTAATGTTTCGGACGCCTTGACGACCCCTTTTTCTCCCTTTTCCATGTTGGCGAATTTTTCCTTTTCCGCCTCTGTCAGCGTCGCATACGGCGAAGAAAACAGTTTTTTTGCATAATTGCTTTCAATATCGAACCATTGGTAACCGTCCGCTTTTTCACAAGACTGCCAAAAAGCGTCCGGAGCGACGGCAATGAAATTTTCATTTTTGATGACATTTCGCAGTAAAGGGATAAATTTAAAAATATCATCGGCATTGCCGCCGCATCCGTGCAGCATCAGAAACAAAAGGGACGGTTTCTTTGAAGGATCGGCAATGTAATATTTCCAGTTTTTTAATTCAGGTGTCGGCATTTTGTCGCGTTTCTTCTTTTTGTTTCAGTTTTTCCATGTGTTCCGCCGACTGCTGGCAAGGAAGATCGTTTGTGTCCGGAAAAAAAGAAACGGGTTGTCCTTCTGGAAAAATCATAGGGCTATCCTTGTTTTGAAAATCGGAAAATGATTTTGTAATCGTAATATTTCAAGAAATCCGTCACCTGCGGGAAGTATTTCTGTCTGCCTTGCCAACAATTCACAAATCCTTCGGGAATGCATTTTTGTATGGCGACGTCAAAACCGGCTTTCCAAAAAGCATTGGCAAAATCATTGATCGAATAATCCGGTACGGGAACATTTGAATAACTTTCCACCTCTTTTTTCCAGATCGGCCATAACGGCATTTCGCTGTAGCATCCCGTGGCGGCATAGTAAACACCGCCGGTTTTTAAAACATGACGGATCTTTCGGGCGTGTTCATCAAGATCCGGCAACAAGTAAATGACGTCGTGACTGAAAGCCAGATCAAATTCGGCAGCCATATTGTCCAGAATATCCGGTGTTTCGTATTGCAGCGGCATATTTCCTTTCAATTTTTGGGCGGTGTTTAAAGATTTGACCGCCAAATCAACTCCCAAGCCCTTTTTAAAAGGTTTTATGCGAAACAGCGTTCTTAAAAAACCACCCTGATTGCAGCCGAAGTCCAATACGGTTCTGTTTTGAATGTCTTTTTCATCCATTTGGCGGATCATTGCGCGCCAAAAGGGAGCATGATGATCATTCATCACGTCTTCTTCGTTTTGAATGTTTGCCCAAGTGTCTATTTGTGTCATTTTTTTATTTCCAAAAAGTTTTATGAGTCAAACTTTTTTATTTCATCTGAAGAAAAGAGTCAAGACAGAAAAGGAAAAGAGGTTATCCGGCAAAAAAAATCCCCTGAAAAAGGGGATTTTTTTTAATCGTGGCTTAGGTTGTTTTAATCAACGACGCGCAGATGAAAATGTTCTTGTTCTTCATTATTCAACATGGAAACGGCGGAACAATAATCCGTCCACGCTTCAATGGAATCATGCAGTCTGTTCAGAATAAAGTTTTCCAGCGTTTCGCCGGCCAAATGTGCTTGTGTTTCAATGAGTTGATAAAGTGATTCATCCAGCACGAGAGGAATGACTTTATTGTTTGCAGGGGTTGTTCCCATAGTGGAATCCTTAATATCAAAAATAACTTTTTTCACTATATATAGGGGAGAATCTTCAAATCCAGAAAAAAATGAAATTATTTATAAAAAAAGTTGTGAGAATAATTCTAAAGACGACTCGAAACGACTCGGAAGGCTTATAAAATAAAGGATTTTTGAATCTTCAAAAAAAACAACGAGTCGCAAAAAAATTTTTCAAAAAAAAAGAACGGAGTAAGAACAAAAGGTAAAATAAATCTTATGATTCATGTTTTTACAGCGAAACGCCTAATAGTTGTTTTGTTTTTATTGGGAATCTTAAAAAGAAGGTATGCTTTCTTCGAACGATCGTGAGTAGAGGAGGAAAATATCGTTTTTTGAAAGCATACCTGTTCTTCAGAACCTTTTTTTTATCCGATTATTGTTTGATCGGTGGTTTGGGCGGCTCTTTTTTATCCTTCAGTGTTTCGCGTTCTATTTTTTCATGTTTTTTTATTTTCTTTGCGTTGATTTTATCAGGTGGCAATTTATCTAAATTTTCCGGTCCTTTTTTCGGTTTTATGTTTTTTCCGCACTTGCGCAGTTCGACACACGGCGGGCAGTCCGTGTTTATCTGCGCACAGGGACGCATTGCCGGACACGGCGGTTGTTGATGCATACCGCGCATATGACGCATATGTTTTTGTAAGCAAGGAGGAACTGGCGGGTAACCTTGATCAAAAGATTCTGGCGGTAACGGATCGGGATGCGGTAAAAATTCATGCGGCGGTCTATTATGATGTTTTAATGAAAAACGATCCGGATGAATTATATTTTTGTCATCTTTTTTTCGTAAAGCTTTGAAGGGGGCTTTTCTAGAAAATCTGTCGGCAAGGTTTTGACGATCTTCCGGTGTCATTTTGGATAACAAGTCCATCATGTTTTCTTGCACGGCGGCATCAATTGCGCTACGTATGACGTTTGCTTTTTGCATGGCCGACTTGAATTGTTCAGTGTTAAAGGGATCTGTCTTTAAAGCTTCTTCCACTTCCAGACGAGCGGCTTCCATTTCTTTTTTATGGATTTTTACGGCAGATTTGAAAGCCGATCGGAGTAAGGCTTTATCTTGAAAGTCCGGATCTTGGCGAAGTTCGTCCGGATCAATAAACCCCGGACGTTCGGGGGGAATGTCGGGGAATGCCGGTTGATAGATTATTTTCGCGGTTTCAAAGCCTATAAAAATAAAGTTGGCTGCCAGAG
This sequence comes from uncultured Alphaproteobacteria bacterium, assembly GCA_944391535.1. Classification (GTDB taxonomy): domain Bacteria; phylum Pseudomonadota; class Alphaproteobacteria; order CAAGCB01; family CAG-977; genus UBA11549. The sequence goes on along the minus strand of CALXTY010000060.1, from coordinate 132 downwards.
AAACTCCCAGAACAATCAGTAATTTTTTATTCATGTTTTTTCTCCTGTTTTAATTAAGATCAGTAATTAATATCGAACAGTGTATCAAAATAACTTTGTGTGTTCATATAATCTTGATGGGTTTGATACCAC
>CALXTY010000059.1 GCA_944391535.1 uncultured Alphaproteobacteria bacterium | reverse complement strand
CTGACCCACGACGCTTCCGCCAAGTGGTTTTCCCAAATACTGTCTCGACCGAATTTTCCCCCATAAAGCCTTGTAACAACAATTCCCGGACACGTTCCAACATCGCGTATGGCAACAACAACTCTATACGTCCGCCGCGATCTTCCATATCAATTCTGAATCTTGCGACAACGGCGGCGTTTGACGGTCGGGAAATCATTGCGAAACGAGGATTTGTTTCCAATCTGTCGAAACGAAAAGTCACTGGAGATAAAGGATCGAAAGCGGCCGACAGATCCGATAAAATCAAATGAAGCATCTTTTCAATCAAGTTGCGTTCAATTAATGTATACGGTCGACCGTCCAATCGCATGGCCGCCGTTCCGCGTCTGCCGCCCAAAAGCACATCAACCATTGTGTATATTAAAGACGAATCAATCGTCATTAATCCATAGTTATCCCATTCTTCGGCTTTAAACACGGACATCATCGATGGCTGAGCCACAGTATCCAGATAATCGCCGAAGCGCATCGTATCAATGCTTTCCAATGTGATTTCAATATTAAACTGAGTAAAATTACGCAAAGTCGTTGACATTAAACGAACCAGACGGTCGAAAACGATTTCCAGCATCGGCAGACGTTCATAAGAAACCGTCGAGGTATTTAACAAAGCCTGCACACCCGTTTGTTCGTCTCTTTCGATACCGTTATTCAACAAACTGTCAATTTCGTCTTGATTTAAAATTTGAGACACATTTTGATGATCTTGATTTTCCGAATCAAAATCCATGGAAAGATTCGTTTGCCGATCTTCCGTGTTTGTCAGGTTGTTTTGCCGATCTTGCGCCATATACCCCTCATTATTGAATCAAAATTTCTTTAAACAAGACGTCATTGACTTTAACGGGAGCCAATATACGATTCAATCTTCCCTGAATTTCCTCTTTCAACCGATATGTCCCGATTGATCCCTGTAATTCTTCCAAACGCATTTCCCGTAAATAAAATTGTAAACTGTCAACAATACGCGGCAACATCTTTTCCGCTTGTTCCGCATCTGTGGCGGAATTCATTTCCAAAGCGACTTTTATTTTAAAATAAATCGGCTTTTGCCCCGGACGCGCCGACAAATTTACCAATATTTCTGGAACATCAAAAAAAACGGTCGTTACATTCTTCACTTCTTGCTCGACCTCATCTTCATTATTTTCCGCCGAAGGCATTGTTAAAAATGTATCGGCTATCCCTGAAAAATACAAACCGATCACGGATCCGATCACCAAAAAAATCGGCAAAAGCAACAACAGTATTTTTCGTTTCGGCGTAGAACCGGACGATTGTTGCTCGTTTTCTTCTTGCGTATCGGAAAGATTTTCGTCAATTTCACCGACCATCTTTGACCCTTTCTTAAAAATAAAAGCTATTATTTGTTATACCTTGCTTTAGTTAATAACAGGTTATAAGAAAAAATATTTTTTGCTTTCTCTTTTTGCAATAAAATTTAAAAAAACAAAATTTGGCACACTTTGTGCATATAACATTTCAGAAAATAATATCGCTCTGAAAAACAGGGGAGGCAATTATGGAAAATACGCTTTATATCGCTTTGTCCAGACAAACAAGTTTATGGCGGCAATTGGACATGGTCGCCAACAATCTGGCCAATGTCAACACGACGGGATATAAAGGCGTTCAACCGCACTTTACGGAATACGTTTCCAAAAGCAAAACGGATGAAAGCCTGTTATCGGACAAATTGTCTTTCGTGCACGATTTCGGCATCGTCCGTGATTTTACCGAAGGCGCGTTTTCAGCGACAGACAATCCTTTGGATTTAGCCATACACGGAGATTCTTATTTTGTTGTCGACACGCCGGAGGGCATTCGTTATACCCGCAACGGCCAATTAAAAATCAATGACGAAGGAATGTTGGTCACGACATCGAACTATCCGATTTTAGACGACAGAAACAACCCGATTTTCATCGCGCCCGAAGAAACGGAGTTCAACGTCACCCGTGACGGAACGATTTTAACGGAAAACGGCCCCGTTGCGATTTTGCAGACGGTCGAATTTGCCGACCAGCAAAAACTGCGCGCCACGCACAGCGGCCTTTACAGAAACACGGAAAACAATCCGATGACGGTCGTTCGTCCAAATGTCGAACAAGGCATGATTGAAACGTCAAATGTCAATGCCGTTGTGGAAATGGCGGAAATGATCAAATTGCAACGGGCATATGAAAACATTCAGATGATGATCGACACGGAACACACCCGTCGCCAAAACGCGATGCAGGTTTATGCCAGATCGGGCAGCTAAGAGTTTATTTTTTAAGGAGTCACTATCATGAGAGCACTTCATATCGGCGCAACGGGAATGTTGGCACAACAAACAAACGTAGAGGTTATCTCGAACAACATCGCGAACATGAACACGACGGCCTATTCGCGCAGAAGAGCCGAATTTCATGATCTGTTGTATCAAGACATGCGTCGTGTCGGCGCCAATTCGTCGGATTCCGGAACGATTGTCCCTTCCGGCATTCAGTTGGGCTTGGGGGTAAAAACGTCTTCCGTTTACCGCGTTTCCGAACACGGTTCCGTTTTAAACACCAACAACACGTTGGATTTGGCCATTCAAGGCAACGGTTATTTCCAAATCGAATTACCGAACGACCGCGGCATCGGTTATACGCGAGACGGCGCTTTTCAAGTCAGCCCCGAAGGCATATTGGTGACTTCGGACGGCTATACCGTTCAACCGGGGATCACGATTCCTGAAAACGCCATCGGGATTACGATCAACTCTTCCGGCGAAGTCTGGGTGAAAGAAGACGGCGAAACAGAACTGACAAACGTCGGACAGTTGGAAATCGCCAACTTTTTAAACGAATCCGGATTGGAAGCGATCGGTGACAACTTGTTTGTCGAAACGGCTGCTTCCGGCAATCCGACCGTAGACGTTCCGGGCGAACTGGGATTTGGAACGATTTTGCAAGGGTATTTGGAAAACTCCAACGTCAACGTTGTTTCCGAAATCACCGAACTGGTTTCGGCGCAGCGCGCTTATGAAATGAATTCAAAAGTCATCACGACCGCGGATCAGATGCTTTCAACGATCAACCAGCTGAAATCATAAGGAATAAACAGATGGTACGGCTTATTTTCATTGTTGTTTTGCTGATCTTTGCTCCGAACGGAGCAAATGCAGCCGACTTATGGGAATCAAAAGCCGGCATTGAAGAACAGCATGAAAATTTACAGGCTTTACCGGTTGTTTTAAAAGAAAAGGTTGTTGTCAGTGATGAATATATCCGCTTGGGAGATCTGTTTTCAGGATTGGATTCGGAAACGGACGGCAAAGTCGTTGCTCCGGCTCCGGCTTTGGGCAAAGAAGCGATTTTAACGGCAGAGTGGTTAAAAAAGCTTGCAAAAACAAACAAAATCAACTGGGTTCCCGCTGATGAAAAAGTATCGGTCAAAGTGCGTAGAGAAGCCTATGAAATCAATGAAAAGGAAATCAAAAAAGTCTTAATTCAAGAACTCAAAGCACAAGGATTACCCGAAAACGCAGACCTGTTCATTCAAAGCGGCTCTCTGCCCGTCCTGGTTCCGATCAAAGCGTCATGGCGATTGGATTGCGTTCAGACCGAATATAATTCTTACAGACGGACTTTTGACGCAAAACTGGATTTAATTGTGAACGGCGAAAAACAGGATACTTTGCATTTTGTCGGCAAGGTTCAGGTTTATATTTCCGTCCCCGTGGCCAAGCAGGATTTAAAAGCCGGACAAATCATTACAAAAGACGACATACAAATGAACAACATCGTTCAGGAAACGGGGCGCAGACGCATAGAACCGATAAAAATCGAAGATTTGATCGGCAAAGAAGTCAAACGATCCATTCGGGCGGGACAGGATATTTCTCAAAATGACGTTCGTGAGCAGGTCATGGTTGAAAAAGGAAAGCTGATCACTTTGAATTTCACCAAAGGCGGCATCATGCTCAGCGCCAAAGGAAAAGCGCTTGAAAACGGCGGGTTGGGAGACACCGTGCGCGTCATGAACATTCAAAGCAAATCCGTCATTCAAGGGACGGTGACAGGACCGGAAACGGTATCGATTTCGCCTGCCCGCGGAAAACTGTAAAGGGAGGAAAAAATGAAACGGCAACATTTACAAAAAATCGCCCGAACGTTTTTATTGGCAGCGATTGTCTTAAACGGATCGGGTTGCGCTTATTTCGGTCGTTTGGCCGACGTGGGCAAAGCTCCGGAATTTTCAAAAATACAGAACCCGACCAAAGAAAAAGGATATACACCCGTTGATATGCCGATGCCCGAACCGCAGACACCCTATGTGAATGCGAACTCCTTATGGCGCCCCGGATCCAAAGGCTTCTTCAAAGATCAACGCGCTTCTCAGGTCGGCGATATCTTAACGGTTCAGGTTGTCATTTCCGACAAAGCCTTATTGGAAAACAAATCGGAACAAAAACGCGGTGATGACGAAGACAGCGTCAGTATCGGCGCTTTGGCGGGCTTGGAAAAATATGCAGGGAAAATTCTGCCCAGCGGGGTTGATGTTTCCAATCTGTTCAACATTACCAGCAGTCGTGACATCACCGGAGACGGTTCCATTGACAGAAATGAAAAAATCGATGTCACCATGGCCGCCGTTGTCACGCAAATTTTACCGAACGGCAATCTGGTCATATCGGGCAAACAGGAAGTCCGAGTCAATTATGAAATGCGCCAACTGCATATGACCGGCATTATCAGACGCGAAGACATTTCAACGTTAAACACGATTAAATCTGAAAAAATCGCGGAACTCCGTGTCGCTTACGGCGGAAAAGGAACGATCAGCGACGTTCAACAACCGCGTTACGGCAGACAGGTTCTGGATATTATCAGTCCGTTCTAAACCTTTACACTTCGGGAATCCCCTTTTTTCCTCCCTTTTGATTCCCGAAGTGCTTTTTCTTTCACTCACCTCTACCTAAAAGGAGATTTACTTATGACAGAAAAAAAACTCACAGTTTCTCAGGAAGACGCTTTGGCTTTATTACGTTCTGCCACACATATTTCTCAAGCACGCCAAGCCGGTGACAAAGTCGGATTGACAATCGCTCTTGATGAAAACTTGCAGTTATGGACAGCCATTCAAACTTTGGTGTCGCGCAAAGACCACCCTTTAAACGAAACGGCTAAAAACAACTTAATCAAACTGGCCAACTTTGTCGTTGCCAAAACGATTAAATACGGCTGTGAGGCGTGCGATAAAACATTGGATACGTTGGAAAATATGAACCTGCAAATCGCTGAAGGGCTTCTGGAACATTAAAAATACAAAACCCCCGACCTGCTCGGGGGTTTTTTGATCGTTTTGCCTAAATTTATCACAATTTATAAAAAAAACATTTCAAATCAATCTTTTATATTTTTTTCATTTCTTTTACAATCAACCATAATTCCGCCATATTTTTTGCTTACTCTATAAAATGTAAGGAAATTTTTCCTTCGCAGAAAAGGCCGATAAAAACATTTCAGCCTTCTTTGTACGTTGACGGGATAGATGACTCTATCCCGTCTTTTTTTGCATACGTAAAGCTTCGGCTCCGGAAACAACGTCCAACAGCTCGGTCGTAATATTTTCTTGGCGCATTTGTTGATATTGCAGATTCATCGCCTCTAAATTTTCATCAATGTTTTTTTCCGCCGCCTGCATTGTCGTCAAACGCATATGATGTTCCGCCGACAAGGCTTCGGTGATTGCGGTTGACAATTCAATCAGCAGACGTTCTTTCATCAAAGCGGAAAAAATCGTTTTTGCGGGCAAGGTGTAAGTCGGAAAATTACGCCCCGGCCAACCGATTTTTTTCAGACGTTCCAACCATTCCGTTCCCAACGGAATTAACAAGGTCGAAGTTGGAAAAACGCTCACCCCTCTTTTTTCACTGTAAAACACATAAACGTGCGTTATATGGTTTGTCCGCATATATTCTTCCGTTGCAACCATAACGGACGCCGCCGTCTGACTGACCGCTTTAACGGAATTGGAAATCGGATAGCTTTGAACCATATTCCACTGATGATGAAACAGTTGAGCAATAATCTGACGACCGACCGCGATAAAACCGGACTGATTGATCTTAAATCCTTTTTCCGTCAGATACTTTTGCGCAAAACGAACGACCTCACGGTTCATTTTTCCGACCAATCCCGTATCGGAACCGATCAAAATCGCCAAAGCACGTCTGGATTCGGGTTTAATGCGCGGCTCTTTGGGCATTTCCAGTTCGCCGTTTTTCATCAAGGCGACCGCCCCCAAATTAATAGCGCGTCCGTATTCGATCAAAGACTTTAAAGCGGTATCATATTGAATGATACTGACGGCGGACAGCGATTTCATCGTTGAAACGATCGATCGCAAATCCTGAGTTGTTTTGATACGCTTTTGCAGTCCTTCAATATCCATTTTATTTCCTAAACCTGTTTAGCGGAAAGAACGCGTTCATTGACCAGAGCTTCCCGAATATCGTCCGCCAACGCTTTTTTGCGTTCGGGCGAAAGTTTCTCACGATGCAGGATCAAATCCGCCGTTTCTTTGTGCGTTGTTTTCATCAGCTGAGCGATCACCCGATACGCCTTTTCCCTTAATTTATCGGAAACATTATCCAACAAGCCTTCTGTCGTGGCGAACAAAACGGCGATTTGTTCGACAACGGGAACGGGAGCGAATTGCTTTTGTTGCATGACGGCGCGAATGGCTCTGCCCCGTTTCAGCTGTCTTTCGGTTTCCGCGTCCAGATGAGATCTGAATTTGGCAAAGCTTTCCAATTCTTCAAACTGGGAAAAAGCCAGCTTTAAGGGGCCGACCAAAGAACTGTACGCCGGCAGCTGAGCGTCTCCGCCCACACGGGAAACGGAACGTCCCGTATCAATGGCGGGCAAGATCCCTTTTTGGAACAACGGAGAAGACAGATAAATCTGTCCGTCCGTAATGGAAATGATGTTTGTCGGAATATAAGCGGAAATGTTTTGCGCTTCGGTTTCAACGATCGGCAAAGCCGTCAAAGATCCGCCGCCGTATTCCGGACGCAAATGGGTCGATCTTTCCAACAAACGGGAATGGATATAGAAGATGTCGCCGGGGAAAGCTTCACGACCGGGCGGACGGCGCAACAACAAAGACAATTCACGATAAGCGCGGGCGTGATTGGTCAGATCGTCATAGATCACCAGAACGTCCTTGCCTTTTTCCATAAAGTACTCGCCGATCGCCGTTGCCGCATACGGAGCGATATACTGCATACCGGCGGTTTCATCACCGGAAGCCGCGACAACGATCGTATTTTTCATCACATCGTATTTTTTCAGATTATCGACAACGCGGGCGATGGCCGTACCGCGCTGGGCAATCGCACAATAAATGCAGATGACGCCCGTATTTTTCTGATTAATGATCGCATCAACCGCCAAAGCCGTTTTTCCCGTTTGCCTGTCGCCCAAAATCAATTCGCGCTGTCCGCGTCCGATCGGCGTGAAAGAATCAATGGCTTTAATGCCCGTCTGCAACGGTGTCGACACAGGCGCGCGCGCCATGATCGGATAGGCTTCGCGTTCTATTTTGCGTCTGTTCACCGTTACGATGCGCCCCGCCCCGTCCAAAGGATTGCCCAACGGATCGATCACGCGCCCCAACAAACGTTCTCCGACCGGAATATCGACAACGCGACCGGTACGATAAACGCGATCACCGGCTTTAACACCGTTCGGCTGATCCAAAAAAACAACACCGACAGAGTCTTTAGACAACGTAAAAGTCATTCCCATAACGTTATTGGGAAACATCAGCAATTCTTCCATTTGCACATTATCCAGCCGCGACACTTCGGCCGTTCCGCCGGAAATGGCCGAAACCGTACTGATTTCTTCAATCGTTATATTCGGAGATTGCAGATCGATCGTTTCTTCAACAACATCGAAAACGTCTTTTACAGCTTCTATTAACATACCGCCCCCGTTTTTTATCAGTTTTCTTCGCGGCTTAAACGCAAAGAAATATTTTCCAAAGCATCATTGATCTTGGTCGTAAACGTATTCAGATAATCATCCAGATTCCAAGACACCACGTTACCGTTGACCGAAAATTCAATCCCGCACAGCAAACGCGGATTGACATCGAAAACGACTTGCGGATCTTCGATTTCCAGAATTTCCGAAAGCATTTTTTTCAGATTTTCCTGCGCTTCGGGCGTTAATTCTTCGGACGTGGAAATCTGCAACGGGACGTCTTCGGTATCCGCCGCCAGAAATTTCTTATCTTTCATCGGCAATTCGGACAGCTGATGCTTAAACACCGAAAGAAAACGTTCCTGCAACGTTTCATCGGCCATACGCTTAAAAGCGCGGCGGGCGAATTCCAGAAAATTCGTTACGACCGTCTGACGGACTTCGTTAATCATCAACGCCTTTTCACGATCCAATTCCTGTTGCCACAGCAAACGTTTTTCCAAAATTTCAGCCTGAACCTCATGTTCAAGCTCTTTACGCAGATTTTCGGCTTCTTCACGCGCTTCTTTCAAAATCTGCGCGCGTTCGTTATCAATCGCCAAATAACGTTTATTCAACTCATCGAGTTTCTTTTCCGCATCCGAAGCCAGATCTTCGGCGTTTTTAATTTCGCCGGCGATATGTTTTTCGCGCTTGTCGATTGCGACCAGCAAAGGCTTGTAGAGGAACTTGTACAAAGCCCAAGCCAAAATCGTAAAGTTTACGATCTGCGCGATTATTGTAGGAGTATCCACAGACATTTTTTTAATTCCTTATCTGTTTATTTCGTTGCGGCGGAAATGGCGTACTGCCAGAACGGATTGGCAAACAACAAAATCATTGCGACAACGAAACAATAAATGCCGGACGTTTCAATAATGGCCAAAGAAATAAACATTGTACGGGAAATCGATCCCGCTTCATCAGGCTGTTGAGCCAAAGAAGTCAGACCGGACGATACGGCATACCCTTCGGCCAGACCTGCCGCGGAAGCACCGACACACAAACAAAAACCTGCGGTAAAAATCGAAACAGACCCTAAAATTGCGATTAAATCCATTTTAAACCTCCTACATCATACGTTTTCTTTTTCATCGTCCGGACTTTGAATTTCAGTCGGAACAGCTACATTTTCGTCTTCTTCGTGAACGGAAGAAATATACATCAAAGCCAACATGGCAAAGATATAAGCTTGAATCATACCGGTGAACAATCCCAACACCTGCATCGGCAACGGCAGAATAAAGGGAACCAACATCAAACAAATCGAACCGATAATCACGCCCGACAGGACATTTCCGAACAAACGGACGGCCATCGCCCCTGTCGACGTCAATTCGCTTAAAATATTAAACGGCAACATGGCCGGAGACGGTTCCAGATATTTTTTCAGATATTTTTTCAGTCCCGCGTTTTTAATGCCGAAAAACGGAATGCCCAGCAACACCATCAACGCCAAAGCCGCCGTCGTTGACAATGAAGCCGTCGGCGATTTGAATTCGGGGATCAACGTAAACAGATTGCACGTCAAAATAAAAATGAACAACGTGCCGACAAACGGCAGATACGTCATCGGGTTGCCTTTGGTCATTTCATTGATTTGCCCGTAAATCCCCTTGACCAGAACTTCCATTCCCGTCTGCCAGTGCGACACTTTGTCGCCCGTTTTCAAATGGCGGGTCGCCAACCATGAAACCAGCATTAAAAAGACCATCACGATCCACGTTGACGCGATCGTCCAGTTGATCGGTATATTGAAATACGGCAAATAAAAAGCGATTTGTTCGTCATATAATTCTAACACGCCGTTTTCTCCTCTTGTTTTATCTTTTGCGGAATTTTACGTTTCACCCAACGCACGATCACGAATCTGGCGATCAGCAGTCCCGCCGCCGCGCTGAGCAACATTTGCGCGTTGTAACGGGCGATAAAGAACAGACCGCCGCACAGAACGACACAACGGAACAACCAACTGCAAAACAGGAACAGTTTTTTGCGTTCGACCGTTTTTATTTTTAAGACGGACCACCACAGACCGCCGAAATAAAATCCGCCCATCAACAGACCGACCGACAAACCGAGCGTTACGGCAAAAGGCATTGAAACACTCATTCCTCTTCCTCCCGTTCCGATTCTTCGGGATCCTCGACATCGGGTTGAATTTCATCGTCAAGCATTGTTTCCTGTTGAGAAGCCGCCTGCGCTTCTTCAACCAAACGATTTCGACGATCCTGTTCTTTTTGCGCCCGATCAATGCCTTCCTTTTTCAGCCATTGCCA
>CALXTY010000058.1 GCA_944391535.1 uncultured Alphaproteobacteria bacterium | reverse complement strand
AAAAAGGGACTTTATCCGGTTCGATTCATCTGAACGGTCAAGGAATATCTGAAAATGCGATAGCTTCATCGTTAAACGGGAAGATTTTTTTAAATGCGCGAGACATTTATATTAATTCGTTTCGTTTAGTTGAATTGCCGTCATTTTTATCCTTTTTATCTCCGGCGGATAAAACGCAGCCGGTGACGGTATCGTGCGGCGTTGTCAATGTTCCGGTGAAAAACGGAGTTTTGTCTTCAAATAAGAAAATCGGCATGGAAAGCAGTCTGTTTGATATGCAGCTTAATGGGGACATTAATCTGGGCAGTGAAACGGTTGATGTGAAGTTGGATGTTTCACCGCGTTCGGAAGGAATTTTGGAATCTGTTTTTAATTCGGTTACAATTGGCGGGACATTGTCTTCTCCGACGTTAAGTGTGAATGCGGAAAAGACGTTTGACAGGGCTTTGTCTTTAGGTATGGCTTTCTTTATGGGCGGAAAAGAAGCGGCCAAAGAACTGGTGCGTCAGGAATCTTTGAAAAACGTTTGCGCGGATGCTTTGGCGGCGGACAAATGAGTGATCAAAGCAGAATAAAAAAAATACGGGAGCAAATCGCGTTCGCCGCGGCGGATACGATTTGTTTCTTTGCGCCCTTTCCTGCGGCTTTAACAAAATTACAGCAAAAAAAATGGTGTCCCGTTATAGAAAAAGTGAACGGGTTGGGCTGTGATTTTAAAGTTTCGGACGGATTGGACGTTAGCCCTTTGTCGCAAAGAACAAACGCTTTTTTGGAAAAAAGACTGGGGGCGTTAACGGACGAATCGCTTGACGCGTTTTGCGTGGCGTCGGGCGGTTGTAAATCGGTGATTTTGGCTTTAAGCGTTTTGGAAGGTTTTTTATCAGCCGATCAGGCTTTTGATTTGTCGGTTTTGGAAGAAACGTACCAAAATCAATTTTGGAGTGCTGACGAAGAAGCCGTGACGGCCAGAGAAAACCGTAAAAAGGCGGTTATGGAAGCGTGTAAGAAATTGAAAGGATAGAGCGATGGCACAAGAAACCGTACATATTCGGATTCACGGGCGGGTGCAGGGCGTGTTTTATCGTCAATGGACAATGACCGAAGCGCGTGCGCGCGGCTTGTCGGGTTGGGTCAGAAATCGCGTTGACGGAACGGTTGAAGCCGTTTTTAAAGGCGAAACGGACGTTATCGCGGATATGGTTAACGCGTGTAAGAGGGGATCTCCGCGAGCTTTTGTGACAAAAGTGGAATATCAGTTGGCTCCCGACGCCGTTATGGAAGAAGTCGTTGACGGTGTCTTTGATCAAAAAAGGACGGTCTGATGCAAATTGTTCATGATCCGGAAAATCAGACGTTTGAAACAATGATTGACGGAAAGCGTTCTCATTTGGATTATGAAATCCAAAAGGGAAAAGAAAATAAGAAAATCTTGTTCACGCATACGTATTGTGCGCCCGAACATCGGGGACAAGGCGTTGCGGCCGCTTTGGTCAAAGAAGGGTTGGCGTATGCCCGTCAAAACGGCTATGAGGTCGTCGCGCTGTGTTCTTATGTCGCGGCGTATTTGGAACGGCATCCTCAAAAGGGCGACGAATAAACGATTTTTCGGTTGCGAAACCGATATAAGTCTGTTATTACCTTTGATTGATGTGCGGCCATGGTGGAATTGGTAGACACGCAAGCTTGAGGTGCTTGTTGCTTAACCGCAGTGGAAGTTCAAGTCTTCTTGGCCGCACCAAAAGACCTTCTGTTTCAGAAGGCTTTTTTTTTGCTTTAATCCTGATATACTGACTTATCCGTTTTGTCAGGAGAAAAATATGCCGACCGTTTCACTGATCTATCCTCCCGGTTTGTTGTTTCAACGCGGTGAAGACAGATGCCAATCCAACATCGATTCTTCTACCGCAACATCTATGCGTGCCTGCAATGATTTGGGCTATGCCGCTGCGGCTTTAAAACAAAAAGGCTTTGAGGTCTGGCTGAAAGATTATCAAACGGAACGCTTGAGCCTTGACGATTTACAAAACGATCTTGAACAAAATTCCGGTGATATGTTGATGCTCAGTACGACAAATGCGACAGTGTTTTCGGATCTGCAGATCGTCAAGTTGATCAAAGAAAAGTTTCCCGAGATCTCTGTCGTTTTAAAAGGGGCTATTTTCTTTGATCCCGAAGATGAATTGTTGGCTCAGCTGGATTTAATAAACGTCGATTATTTGATCGGCGGAGAATCCGATTTTATTATCGCGGATTTGGCACAGGCTCATTTTTATGACAAAACAAAAATCAAACAAATCGGCGGTATTCTGTATAGGGCAGGCGGGCAGTGGGTAAAAACGGATTTTTCACAATGGCATGATGATCTGGATGCGTTGCCTTTTCCTGATCGCTCTTTGATGAATAACGCGCTTTATCTGCGTCCCGACACGCAGGAAAAACAAGCCACGATCGCAACGTCGCGCGGTTGTCCTTCAAATTGTGTTTTTTGTTTGACACCGCATATTTCCGGCAAAAAATTGCGCCTTCGTTCTCCTGAAAATATTTTTGCGGAAATAAAACAGTGCTACGAACAATTCGGGATTAGAAACTTCTTTTTTAAATCGGATACGTTTACGATTAATAAGGCGTGGACGATCGCTTTGTGCGATTTGATCATCAATTCGGATCTGTGCGGAAAAATCGAATGGGTGGCGAATTCTCGGGTTAATCCGATCGATCAGGAAACATTGATTAAAATGAAAAAAGCCGGCTGCTGGTTGGTGGCGTTCGGTTTTGAATCGGGCAGTCCGGAATCTTTGGAAAAAATGAAAAAAGGGGCAACGGTCGAACAAAACAAAGCCGCCGCGGCAATGGCGAAAAAAGCCGGATTGATGGTGTACGGTTTTTATTTGATCGGCTTTCCGTGGGAAAAGAAAGAAAACTTGCGGCAAACGGCGGATTTGATGTTTGCCATAGACGCCGATTTCATTGAACTGCATATCGCGACACCGTTTTACGGGACGGGGTTGTATGAAATGGCAAAAGAGGAAGGATTGATTGACGAAAGTGTTTTGGGCAAAGATTATTTCAACGCGCCGACGATCGGCACAAAATATTTGTCGATTGAAGAAGTGGAACGTTTTCGCAAAAAGGTCATATTAAAATATCACTTAAGACCGTCATATATTTTGCGCAAGCTGTGGCATGCGGCTTTTAAACCGCGTATTTTAAAGAATTATTTTGTTTTCGGCTTGAAATTGATCAAGAACACGTTAAAGCGTTAGTCGCTTTTTTCCCCTCGGAACAACTGATCGGACAGGAACCATAAAACGGCGGCGGCAAGAATGGCGACGACGCTGATGCCTGAAAAGATTGCCAAAGCTCCGAGATTCTCGACGAAAGAACCGATTAATCCCGCGATAAAGTTGGCCAATGCCGCAAATCCGAACCATACGCCCATCATCAGGGACAGGTAGCGTGACGGAGCCAGTCTGGTGACCATGGATAATCCTGTGGGTGACAGACAGAGTTCTCCGATGGTGTGAAAAAGATAAGCTCCGACCAACCAAAGCATGGAGGCTTGTTCTGTTTGGGTGTGTCGGGTTTGAAGAACGGCTCCGACCATAAAAAGGAAGCCCAGAGCTAAAAAAAACAAAGCGAAAACGAATTTTGTTATGAAGTGGGGATCTTTTGTGCCTAATTTGATCCAGAACCATGCAAAAACCGGTGCCAGCACAATAATGAACAAAGGATTTAAAGACTGAAAAAACGCTGTCGGTATCACGTAATTTCCGATTGTTCTGTCCGTGTATTCTTCAGTATATAACGTCATCAGTCCGCCGGCCTGTTCAAATCCCGCCCAGAAAATAACGGTAAACAATCCTAAAATCAGAATGACTTTCAAGTGATTGATTTCTTGCGTGTTTAATTTTTGTTCAGAATTATTTTGAACGGCTTTTTGTTTTGCGTTTGGCAGGACACCAATATTTCCCAGATAGCGTTGAGCAAAGAATGTTTGCAGAACCAGAGCGATTAACATACCGATTCCGGCGATGAAAAAAGCAGCTTTAAAAGAATATTGCGTTGAAACAAAACCGGCAACGATTCCTGCTAAAAAGGAACCGATGTTAATTCCCATATAGAAAATCGTAAACGCGCTGTCACGTCTGAGATCGTCAGGTGTGTATAAATCTCCGACCATTGTTGAAATATTGGGCTTAAACAGGCCGTTTCCGCAAATTAAAAAAGCCAATCCCAGATACAAATTTGCGTTGGCGGAAGCGGGAAACAAATCATTCGGAACGGATAAGATGAATTGTCCGACAGCCATGAAGACGGCTCCCAGAATAATGGCTTTTCTTTGCCCTAAAATATTATCGGCAAGCCACCCGCCGATGATCGGAGTGATATAAATCAATCCCGTATAGATGCCGTACAGGCGTAAGGCGTCGGATTTGTTCCAGCCCAATCCTCCGTTTATCGTCAGATCTGTGACATACAGCACCAAAATGGCTCGCAGAGCATAGAACGAGAATCGTTCCCATAATTCCGAAGAGAAAAGCAGGAACAACCCTTTGGGGTGTCCCAAAAATTCCTGATGATTTTGTGTCATGCGTTTATTCCGCGGTATGGATTAAAAAAAAGCCTATTATATGGGCGTTTTTTTAATTATAAATCTACCTAAGAGGAGATAAAAAAACAGCGAGGTTTTAGCTCGCTGTCAAAAAATCAAGGAACACAACAACATCCGTTTGTTTGTGAAGAGGTTTTATATCCTGTTTTACAAACAACCTGATTGCAAATGGCCGCACAGGTTTCTTGGACTTTGTAATAATTGTCCTGACAAATGAAAGAAATTCCGTTATCACAGGAAGCGTTTTGAGGACAAGAGACGCATTGACCGTTATTCAAGTAATAATCTTGCTTGCAAGCCAGACATTGTCCTGTTTTTTTGTCGCAATTAGCGCATTGTTGACAGCAAGATTTGTCCTGATTGATTTGACTGCGATCAATTTCGGTTGCGGACACAATAGAATACGTTTTTCCCCGTCCGAGTTTTACCGCTTTTGCCAGCATAAAGGAATCCGATAAATTTAAGAAGTTTTGAGCCGTTGTTTCAAAAGGGCAGGCAACAGTTAATATAAGCCCGAGTAAGATTTTTATCATCAATATTCTCCTTATTTAAAGCAACAACATCCGTCGACGGATTTCGCTAATCCTTCAGGGCATGAATCAACAGAGTTCGAGACGCATTTTCCGTTTAACAGTTTGTATCCGTTTTTACATTGCGAGCATCTTCCGGCAGAACAAAGAGAACAATTTTCTTCGCACAAAGAATAACAAACGCCGTCTGCGCCAAGAGAGTATCCTTGCGCGCATTCGCTACAAGAATTAATATCGTTATCGCAATTTAAACATCCTTCGTATCGACAAGGACTGCATGTGCCGGGAGTCCCATAATGAGCAAGAGTATAACCGGCCATGCAGGCGGTACATGTTGCGTCTCCTGATCCCCAAGAGCAGGCTCTGCAAAGATCGTTTCCGGTGGCGGCACTGCAATAGGTGATATTTCCAAAAGAAGCGGTGTCCTTTGTAAATACCGTTTGTCCCGCACCGTAAGCCATTAAATCGCAGGTCGCATAGCCTTCGGGACAAGGTGAACATTCTTTTGTGGACGGATTATAAAAATAGTTATTATTGCAGGATTTTGAATTATCCATGCACGATGTTCCGTTACTTGTCGGTGCCCAACAACGAGAACTGCCTTCTAATTTAAACCCCGGAGCGCATAATCTGTTGAATTGTGGACAGCAGGGGCCTTCTTTATTGATGCATAAATCATCATCTACCTCGCAGCCGTATCTTGAGTCATAGAAAAAATAGTAAAAACTTCCGATTTTTTCGCATTGACTTTTATCTGCCATTTCAGTGCAGCTCTTACGGCATATATCGGCAAAGGCGACAAAAGGTAAAAGACACAGATATAATGTGAAAAAAAAGTGTTTTTTCATCATTCCCTCCCATGGATTTAAAATTGAATGTGCTACTATTTTTGAGCGAATAAAAACCATTTTCTATAAAAACATGGGGGGGGGGGGGGATTATTTGTCAAAAAAATGTAAAAAAAAACCGTTTAAAACTTTTTTTTTTTTTTTTTTTTGGGGAAATTTTTTTGTTTTAAGTTAATTTTAACATTACTTTTAAAAAGGAATGTTGTATTATTTTTTAGCGAATAAAAACAATTTTTTTTAAAAACATGGTGGGGTGGGGGTATATTTGTCATAAAACTGTAACAATTAACCGTTTAAAACTTTTATGTTTTTTTAGTGTTGCGGAGAATGTTTTGTTTTACAGTAATTTTAGCGATACCCTTAAAAAGGGATTTTTATAAAGATATATTTTTTTAAGAAAGACGAGAAAAAAGTTTTTTTTGGGGGCATAACTATTTTTTATGTATTCGTGATTTTTTTCACACAAAAAAGAACGATTGGCTCTCTTTTTCAGTAAAGCCGTGGCTTTGAAGGGGGTTCTTCAAGGAGCAAAAAAAAATGAAATATTTTGTAGAAAAGGCTTGCATTTTGTGTCTAACCGTTTTATATACCTAACTGTGAAATAAATCACGATTGGAAAACATTCGTCCTTGGGTCGGATTTTTTTAGTCAACTCGCATGAAGCTTGAAAAAGGTAAGGATCATGGTAAGCGAAGTTAAAACAGCAGAAGATTTAGAGCTGATCATCTCTAAAGCGCACGAAGCGCAGGCCGTTTATGCGACATATACGCAGGAACAGGTTGATAAAATATTCAGAGCCGTTTCTTTGGCGGCAAACAAAATGCGTATTCCTTTGGCAAAGATGGCCGTGGAAGAAACAGGAATGGGTGTTGTCGAAGATAAAGTGATTAAAAATCATTTTGCTTCCGAATATATATATAATAAGTACCGCAATATGAAAACCTGCGGAGTTGTTGAAGAAGACAAGGGCAACGGAATTAAAAAGATTGCCGAACCCGTCGGTGTGATTGCCGGTATTATTCCGACGACGAATCCGACATCAACGGCGATTTTCAAGACTTTGATCGCTTTAAAAACGCGGAACGCCATTATTTTTTCACCTCATCCGCGTGCGAAGAAATGCACGATTGAAGCGGCGAAGATTTGTTTGGACGCTGCTGTTAAAGCCGGAGCTCCGAAAGGGATTATCGCTTGGATCGACGAACCGTCGATTGAATTGTCCGACCAGTTGATCAAGCACCCTCATGTTGATTTGATTTTGGCGACGGGCGGTCCCGGAATGGTCAAAGCCGCTTATTCTTCCGGCAAGCCGGCTTTGGGTGTCGGTCCGGGGAATACGCCGGCTGTCATTGATGAAACGGCGGACATCAAAATGGCTGTTTCCTCGATTTTGTTAAGTAAAACATTTGATAACGGCGTGATTTGCGCGTCGGAACAATCCATTATCGCGGTTTCCGATGTGTATGACGAAGTCAAAGACGAATTGCGTTACCGCGGAGCTTATATTTTAAACGCCGAAGAAAAGAAAAAAGTCGCCGATATTTTATTAACGCCGCGCGGTGTCAACCCCGAAATCGTCGGACAACCGGCATATAAGATTGCGGCTTTGGCGGGATTGCAAGTTCCTGAAACGGCAAAAGTCTTAATCGGTGAAGTTGAAGACGTGACGACCGCCGAACCGTTCGCTCATGAAAAATTATCGCCCGTTTTGGCTTTGTATCGTGCTGAAAACTTTGAAGACGCGACGGAAAAAGCTTATACACTGGTTGATCACGGCGGTGCCGGACATACGTCCGTTTTATATACGGATCCCAGAAAAGACGATCGCATCAAAGCTTTCGGGAACAAGATCCATACGGGACGTATTTTAATTAATACGCCGGCGGCTCAAGGCGCGATCGGTGACTTGTTTAACTTCAGATTGGAACCGACCTTGACGATCGGTTGCGGTTCATGGGGCGATAACGCGACCAGCGAAAACGTCGGACCGAAACATTTGTTGAACATTAAAACCGTCGCAGAAAGGAGAGAAAATATGCTCTGGTTCAAAGTTCCGCCTAAAGTATACTTCAAACGCGGAGCGATTGATCTGGCTCTGCGCGAACTGAAAGGCAAAAAGAAAGCCTTTATCGTTACCGACAGATTCCTGTTCGATTCCGGTATGGTCAGCAAAATCACAAACGTGTTGGAAGATATCGGAACAGACTTCCAGATCTTCTTTGACGTCAAACCCGATCCGGATCTGTCAACCATCAATACGGCCTTTACAATGGTTAAAACGTACGAACCCGATGTCTTTATTTCCATGGGCGGTGGTTCTCCGATGGACGCGGCCAAGATTTTGTGGTTGATGTATGAACAGCCGAATATCAAATTTGAAGACGTCGCGATGCGCTTCTTGGATATTCGTAAGAGAATTTGCGATTTGCCGGCTTTGGGCAAAAAAGCGGATATGGTCGCTATCCCGACAACATCCGGTACAGGGTCCGAAGTCACGCCGTTCGCGGTTATTACGGACGATAAGACGCATATCAAATATCCGATTGCGGACTATGCCTTAACACCGACCATGGCGATCGTCGATCCTGATCTGGTCGATTCCATGCCGCCGGGATTGTGCGCGGCAGGCGGTATCGACGCTTTGGTTCACGCGATTGAAGCTTACGTGTCCGTGATGGCGACCAACTTTACGAACTCGATGGCGTTGGAAGCCGCAAAGAAGGTCTTTAAGTATTTGCCGCATTCCTATCACGAAGGCAAAAACGATCCTTTGGCTCGCGAAAAGATGCACTATGCCGCAACAATCGCCGGTATGGCTTTTGCAAACGCGTTCTTGGGCTTGTGCCATTCCATGGCGCATAAGCTGGGCGCGGCCTTTAATGTACCGCACGGGATCGCCAACGCTTTGTTGATCTGTCAGGTCATTCGTTTCAACTCTTCGGATGCGCCGACGAAACAAGCCGCGTTCTCGCAGTACAGATACCCGAATGCCAAAGAAAAATACGGTCAGATCGCCAACCAGTTGAAACTGGGCGGAAAGAACGATGATGAAAAAGTCGAATTGTTGATCGAAGCCATTCAAAACCTGAAAAAAGAAGTCAACATTCCTTTGTCAATCAGAGACTACGGTATTTCGGAAAAAGATTTCTATGCCAAATTGGACGAATTGGTCGAAATGGCGTTTGACGATCAGTGCACGGGCGCTAACCCGCGTTATCCGCTGATGTCGGAAATCAAAGATCTTTACATTAAAGCTTATGAAGGTACCGTTTAACCCCTTTAAAGGTACTTTCTGAGTGCAGGCTCCGGTTTCCGGAGCCTGCTTTTTTTATTGCTTTTTAGACAAAATACTAAAGAGCCTGAAAATAAACAAAAAAATAACAAATCTTTTATTTTATTGAAAATAATGAATTTTATTTTTCTTGAGAAATTTTTTTTGTCAAAAAAATTGAAAAAAGCTTGCGTCCTTTTTCCGCCTTGGTTACTATAAATCCAATTGATCTGATCCGGTTGAAAAAGGATACATTGAAAATGGCATTAACATGGTCTGATGTTGACGAATTGGCACAAGCTTTGGAAAAACTTTATCCGCAGACCGATTTGTCCGTTTTGGAATATGAAGAATTGCGTCAAATGGCCGAAAGTGTTGACGGCTTTAAGGATCAATCCGTTCCGGATGACGATGATTTGGAAGCGGTGATAAACGCTTGGATCAATATTCAATTCCCCGAAGAACCCGAAAAAATCAATTCGGAAGATATAGACTGATAAGGATGAACGCGCATGGCTGAAGCTTATACATCATGGAAGTCCGCAGGCGGCAATAATGTCGATCATATCGGCGGAAACGGTTATGAGTGTTCTTATGTCGATGAAACGGGATATGAAAAAAAATCCATTCAGATTGATTACGGGTCTTTGTTTTGCGATAAAGCGGAAACGGGATACGATTGTTTTATTCCGAAAATGCCCGAAAGCGACGATATTCTCATTACGCACGGTCATGCGGATCACATTGGCGGTCTGGCGCATTTAATGAACTTAAAGCGTGCGGAATTTGCGGCCAAACGGGCAAAAGGCGAAAATCTGACGATCCACTGCACACCGTTTGCCGAAAAGATGATTAAGAACAATCTGCAAAGCAGCGGGATCCCCAAGGAGGAATTCCCCGATTTTCATTTGATCGAACCGGGAAAACCGTTTGAGGTGAACGGTTTTAAAGTCGAACCGTTTGCCGTTTCGCATTCCATTCCCGACGCTGTGGGCTTCGTTGTCGAAAGTCCGGACGGAACGCGTATGATGACGATGGGGGATTTTAAAACGGCAAAAGTGCCGCTGGGCAAAGGATTTGACGATAAGAGCTTTGCCGATGTGGCGGCGAAGGGGGTCGATTATTTGTTTATCGATTCGACATCGGCGACGGCTCCGGGGGAAAC
>CALXTY010000057.1 GCA_944391535.1 uncultured Alphaproteobacteria bacterium | reverse complement strand
AAATCGCCGTATTATGTGGCGCAGACGGCGCGCGCGTATCGTAAAGCGATTGACGACTGGTTTGATGATCCGCAATCGTGGCGGTTTGAAAAATATCAGGAACAGTTGGACACGTTGCAGAACAGAGGCTATACGACGGGCTTTTTTGACGGTTTGCCGGACGGATCGGCGCAGAATTATGAAACGGTGCAGAGTCTGAGCGATTGGCGTAACGCGGGCGTGATTTCTTCGTGGACGGACGAAGGGGCGGACGTCATTATTTATCAAAAGGTCGAAACGGGGGACGTTTTATCGTTTTTATCGCCGTACGGTTTTGATCCCGTTGACGTTGTTGTGTCCAAAGTCATTGACGGTTTTTCAAAAAAAGAGGTACCTGTTCTTTCGCCCGGACGGATCGGGCAGAGTATCTTTATCCCGAATGCTTTTTTAGGGCGAAACGCTCGAGAAAAACTGCCTGTTTTCAGTGTTGCGCGGGCAAAAGCGAAAAGGTGAAGATGCTTTTGATTTTTTGCGCCGCTTTTGCTAGAATGCGGGCAATCGGCTAATAATGAGGATATCCATGAATACGATTTTTAAAATTTTTTGCTTAACTCTTTTGTTGACATCTTGCGTAACGACGGACGGCAAAGAAAGTCAGTCGGCATTTAAAATGTCGTTGACGGATCGTGTTCAGGCTCAGGTGGTCGAAATGCAAAAAAGCGTGACGGAGGCTCTTCCCGACGAAATCGCGGGATTGAAGTCCGTCGAACCCGTCGCCGATCGCGAAAAAAATCAACGCGGAGCCGGCTTTACGCGCGCGTATACCGCAGACGATATCGTCGCGACCGTCTTTATTTACAATAACCAGAACTTTGGTATTCCCGATGAAATCAATCCGGATATGGAAGCCTTGATGGACAAGCACTTGCAAGAAATTCAGGCGATGCAGGATTCCGGACTGTACACCGACGTCAAGATCGGAAACAAAAAACCGCGTACGTTTCGTTGGCGAGGCGTCAGTTATCATGTGTTGGAAGCCGAAGCCCAGTTTTCTCAGCGCGAAGAAGCCAAAAAATCTTTATTGGTCTTGGGGGCGAATAAAGATTTGATGACATTCGTGCGCATTCGTTATACGTATCCCAAATCCAAACAGGCGGAAATAAACAAAAAGCACGCCGTTTTTACACGCACCGTTTTCGTGACGTTGCATAATTTCGCGACGGCTCAAAAAACGCCGGTGGCTCAGTAGCCCGAACGGCTTGAAGGAAAAGGCATGAAAAAATTTTTGTTGTTGTTTTTAACGCTTGTTTCCGGTTGCGCCATGATTGATCCCTCGATTGAGGTCAGCCGGACGCTGAATCAAATGAATCAAGCGTATAAAGATAAAAATATCGAACAATTCATGTCTTTTATCGGATCCGATTATGACGGAAAGCGCGATGAATTGCGGATTGCCGTCGAAAATGATTTTGCCGGATTTTCCGATGTGGATTACAGGACTTCCGTTTTTCAGACTTTGATCGATCCGCAGACGGGCGTTTATCGGGCGTCGGTTTATTATTTCAGATCCGCCAAATCGCCGCGTTACGGTGTCGATAATCAAAGCGGAGAAACCGTTTTGACTTTTGAAAAAAACGAAGACGGCTTAAAATTGATCGAAATGCCGGATCCCGGCTTGTATGGTTTGATTATTCCTTAAAATTTAAGCAAAGGACTTGAAAATGACTGCTCAGGAGATATTGCAGGCTTATGAAGCGGCCTATGATGCGCCGCGTCCGTTTGATCCGAAACATCCCGAAGACGGAACGTTGTCCAGAAAACAGGACGGATTGCCGCCGTCGGCGTTAAACGAAGAGCAGGTCAAAGCCTGTATCGAGTTGTTGGAAAAAAACGAACACGGTGAAAAAATGCTGGATCTGTTGTTGCATCGCGTCGCGTCCGGAACCGGAAAGCCGGCTTTCGTCAAGGCCGCTTTTTTAGGAAGCGTCGCTTCGGGAAAAACCGTCGTGTCGGGATTGTCCGCCAAGCAAGCCGTCGAACAACTGGGGCATATGAAAGGCGGACATAATGTTTCCGTCTTGATTTCTTTGCTTGAAAACGATCGAACGGCGCCCGAGGCCGTGGCGGCTTTGTCGGAGATGGTTCTGATTCATCAGGCGATCAACGATGTCAAAGCCTTGTATGAAAACGGCAACAAGTATGCCGAAGCGTTGTTGGAAGCGTGGGCCAGAGCGGATTGGTTTTCCTGCCGCAAACCGATGGAGGCGCAAACGGATCTGGTCGTCTTTAAAATTCCCGACGAGATTGAAGCGTCCACCGACTTTTTGTCTCATTCCAAAGGCGGACATACGCGCACGGACATTCCGTTCCACGCCAAGCACTATTTTATGAACAAAGAACTGTTGGCGGATCTGGAAAGATTGAAAGCCGAAAATCCGCACACTCCCGTTGTGTTGGTCGCCGATAAAATCGGGACGAGTTCTTCGCGTAAATCGGGCATGAATAACGTTGAATGGAATATCGGCATTGAAAACGAAGACACGCGTTTTCAGCCCGACAAAAGAACGCGCGCCGTTATTTTCGCCGGTCGCGTTCTGGGACCGATTTTTGCAAAGACGGCGCAGGATATGGGATCCGTGATCGTTCGGGTGGATACCGACGCGTTTAAGACGGGCGATCAAATCCGCGTGCTTTGGAACAGTGGGAAGGTTTTGTCTCGAACGGGAGAGGAAATCGCTTCTTTTCCCCCGTTGACCGAAAACGAGCTGGATTGCTTGCGCGCCGGCGGAGCGACCATGTTGCGTATGGGGAAAATCCTGACGCGTTCGGCCTCAAAGATTTTGGGAAAAAGTTTCAAACTGCCTTATAAAACGGAAGAAATTCAAGATGTTGAACGTCCGATGACGGCGGCGCAAAAAATTATCGCCAAAGCGGCGGGATTGAAAAGCGTCTCGGCGGGACAAACCGTTTATGCGAAAGTCGGAACGGTGGCGTCTCAGGACACGACGGGCGGTATGACCGTTCAGGAATTGCAAGGCACGTTGGCGGCCATGTCTTTGTCGGTCGATCTGTTTTTGCAATCTCAGTGCCATAACGCGGCTTTGGGCTTTCGAACAGAAGCCGTCGTCGGCGCCAATAAAAAATTGACCGACTTTGTCAGGGGTATCGGCGGCATCTGTTTGAATATGGGGGACGGGATCATTCATTCGTGGCTAAACGAACTGGTCGTTCCCGACACGATTGTCGTCGGCGGCGATTCTCATACGCGGACGCCCACCGCTTTAAGCTTTCCTTTGGGCTCCGGCGGCATTGCCGAAGCCGCCGCGACGGGCATTACCGAAATCACCGTTCCCGACAGCGTTCTGGTGCGTTTGAGCGGAGAGTTTAAAGACGGCATCACCGTGCGCGATCTGGTCAACTATATTCCGTATAAAGCCCGAAAACTGTTCGGAAAAAATATTTTCGAAGGAGCGATGATCGAATTTCGCCGTTCGGGCAAACCGTTCGATATGATTGATATCTTTAAAATGACAAACGCTTCGGCGGAACGTTCGGCGGCGGCGGCCTATTTTGAACAGTCTGCGCAAATTGTCGCCGAATATGTGCGTTCTCATTCTTTGCCCGTTATTCGCGCAATGATCGACGAAGGGTACGAAAATAAAAATGCTTTGAAAAACAGAATCGAAGCCTTGCAAAGATATCTTGACAATCCCGAGGGCGTCGTCGCCGATGAAAACGCCGTTTATGCTTATACGTTGGAGATCGATCTTTCGGAAATCGATCAGCCTTACGTGGCTTGTCCGCATACGCCGGATAATGTCAAAGCGTTGTCCGAAATCGCCGGAACGCCCGCCGAATTTTGTTTCGTCGGTTCTTGTATGTCCGGCGAAAAAGACTTTCAGGCTTTTGAACGTCTCACGCGCCGCGTCAAAACTTTGCCGACGCCGACTTGGATCGCGACGCCGACCAGAATAATCGCCAAAGATCTGGAATTGAAAGGGATATTGAAAGCTTTGGCCGACAGAGGCGTAAGGATTGAAATTTCCGGCTGTTCGTTGTGTATGGGAAATCAGGAACGCGTGCAGGGAAAGAAAAATGTCTTGACGACGTCCACGCGTAATTTTAAAGCCCGTATGGGAGATGAAGCGTCTGTTTATCTGGTTTCCGCCCAACTGGAAGCCGTGGCGGCCGTCTTAGGACGTTTCCCGAGTGTTGAAGAATATTTTGAGGCGTTGAAAAATGATTGAGTCCTTTGTTGATGTCGCTTTGCCCGAAGAAGCCGCCGGAGCGGCATATGAAATCGTTAAAAACGAACTGGTGCTTCCCTTTTCGGATTTTGTCGGAGAAAAACGCCTGCGCGAACACGACTGGAGCCTGAAAGGACGGATTCAAACAAACGGCGAAGTGATCAGCGAAACGATCGAAATGGCCGGAGGCGATAAAAAAGCCGTTCTCGTCAAAGGTCCGGGCATCACGCCGACCAAAGAACAAACGCAAAGCGTTCTCGACGAACTTCACGACAATCGAAAACCCGAGGAGTTAAGCAAGCTCGTAACGGGTACCCCAAACGGGTATTTGCGCGGACATTGGCTGGTCAAGGGCAATCTGGAACGTTATGAAAATCCGGGATTGTCGGATTTGCTTTCTTTTTCTTTGCCGAACTATGATCAAGCCGGAAAAATAGACGTTATGTTTTTGGAAGGCGGTCGGGAAAAGGACGGGCAATTTTTCGTTTTGGAAACGGACGCGGACGTTCGGGTGGACTTTAACCGGAAAACCGTCAGAGAATCCGAAAAATTATCGGCCGGTTCCGCCGTTTATGTCAAAGTGACCCGTCGTCAGGACGTGATTTCTTTGTGCGATCGGGCGATTGCCAAGAACAATGACATTGTTTTTATGTCGAAATATACGGTTCGCCCCGAATTGGACGGGGAAAAAAAGAAAATTTACAACGATCGGCGCGAAAAACACGGATTAAAGCGTTTGGAAGGCAATCAGGGTGATATTGTCGATGCGGCCTTTGCGCGTTTATTGGCAAAGCCCGTGACGACGGATACGACAGTTTTGGTTCCCGATCCGTCTTACGGCCCCAAAATCGCCGCCGTTTTAAACAGCGTGTATGCGTATGGTGTAAAGAAACCGGTCGGAGAATTTTCCGTATGTCGTTTTTCGGCGGGTAAAAGCGAATACGGCGGTTTAAATCAAGTCGTTCAAGAAGACGGGGAATATCGGTTGTTTATCGGTAAAAACGAGATTCGTATTCCCGTTAAGACCGGCGATATGTTTGAAGAAATGCATTATGATTATGCCGACGCGGTTCGCTATGTCGCGCAGGTGTTCCGTCAGGCGCAGGTCAAAAAATATCAACGGGTCATTTTCGCGTTTGATGAAACGGACTTGTATGACGTGCCTGTTGTTAAAGCCGTCAGGCAGGAAGCGCTGAAGTTAAAAAAAGTCGAAGGGGACGATTTCCTGATTATGAAGCCCGACGCGGCCGCGGTGATGATGTTTACGGCGCCTTTGCCGGGCGGAACGTGTTACGCCTATGATAATTTGTGGGGGGATATTGTTTCCGACGCGATGGATCTGGGCGCCAGTATTGCTTCGGTGAATTCCGTCATTTTGCTGGCCGACGGGCGTGTCTGGCCTGAAATGGGAGGAGCGGGAACGGCTCCGGATTTAATGGAATTATTCAAAAAAGAAGGCTTTTTGCGCTATGATCCGATCCCGATCATTGAAGCGTTGGCGATCGGTTTTTCTCAGGCGGCTTTCATTGAAAACCAAAATTTAAAACTTAAAGAGTATGCTTTTGCCATGCATCAGGCTTATATCAATGTTTTGCAAAAAGGCGTGGCAACGCCGGATTTGATCGCGAAACTGAAAGCCGAACAAAAAACGGGCGTGGATACGGCCTCTTTTGTTAAAGCGGTGAGGGTGGAATTGTTAACACTTTTGGGGTTAAAAGAAGAAGCTGAAACGCAAAAGCAAGAATTGCAAAGAACTTTAAAGGAAATCAGATGACACCAAAAACGGTAAAACTGACATACGACGAAAAAGAAATCGAACTGCCGCTTCTGTATTCGACGACAGGGGAAGGCTGTATCGATATTTCGGAATTGAGAGCGAAAACGGGACTGACAACGCTTGATCCGGGATTCGGAAACACGGCGGCTTGCGTCAGTAAGATTACATACGTGAACGGTGAAAAAGGCATTTTACGTTATCGCGGCATTCCCATTGAAACGGTTGCCGAAAAAATGACTTTTGTTGAAACGGCGTGGTTGTTGATCTACGGACGTTTGCCGACAATGGCGGAAATGAAAGCTTTCAGCACGCGTTTGACGAATAACGAACTGTTGCATGAAGGATTGTTGCATCACTTTGACGCTTTTCCGCCGAACGGTCAGCCGATGTCGATTTTATCGGCCGTTGTCAATTCGCTGATTTGTTATTCTCCGGAAATTATGGACACGACGGACGAAGAAGCCATGCGTAACGCCGTCGCCGCCATTATTTCAAAAGTCAGAACGATCGCGGCTTTTTCGTATCGAAAAGCCATGGGGTTGCCGTTTGTGTATCCCGATCCCGCGCGCAGCTATTGCGAAAACTTTCTGCATATGATGTTTTCCATTCCTCATAAACCGCATCAGCCGACTCCCGAAGCGGTGAAGGCCTTAAACCTGTTTTTAATGCTTCACGCGGATCATGAACAGAATTGTTCGACGTCCACGGTGCGCATTGTCGGTTCCGCCGAAACCAATCTGTTTTCTTCGGTGGCTTCCGGAATTTGCGCTTTATGGGGCAAGTTGCACGGCGGTGCGAACGTCGCGGTTTTTGAAATGTTGTCCCGTTTGGCAAAAGGAGATGAAAGCGTTGATGATTTCATTGAACGGGTGAAACGCAAACAAGTCCGTTTAATGGGGTTCGGTCACAGAGTCTATAAAACGTTTGATCCGCGCGCCAAAATATTGAAAAAAGCGGTCTTTGATCTGTTGGAAACGGAACGTGTCGATGATCCGTTGATCGATATCGCTTTAAAATTGGAAGAAGCGGCTTTGAACGACGATTACTTTAAAGAACGTCATCTCTATCCTAATGTGGATTTATATTCAGGCATGATTTTAAGGGCTTTGCGGATTCCTTTGAATATGTACACCGTGATGTTTGCGATCGGACGGGTTCCCGGCTGGATCGCTCATTGGCGGGAAGGCAACGAAGGAACACGCCGTTTGGCAAGACCGCGTCAATTATATCAGGGACCTGTCGAAACGCCGTTTGTCCCGCTTGATTTGCGCCACGACGAAGAATTTTAAGGAATAAAAAGATGATCTATCAGGAATTGACGGCGAAAAAAAATGAATTGGATAAACTGCCGGCCTTGTCTGCGGAAGCTCAAGAAGAGCTGAGAAAAAAAATCGAATTGGAAATTGCTTATGTCGGCGGCGGCTTCGACGGGTTGACATTGACACGTAAAGAGGCGGCAATGATCCTTTATGAAGATAAAACGGTCGAAAACCATTCTTTGACCGAACATATCCAGATTCTTAACGCCGCAAAAGTTTTTGAGATGATTTCCGAATTGGCGCATAAGGTTAATCATCAAATTGATGACAGCGACGTTAAAAATATTCATCGAATTGTTGTCCGTAATTTGGATGATAAAAATGGGGGTGTTTATCGCAGTTTTAAAAGAAATTTTTCTGTTGGCGGACATGAAATGCCCGATTCCGTACGTGTTCAACGCATGATGGATGATTTCGGAATGTGGTTGTTTGCCGCGCGGACTTTGCATCCCGCCGCTTTGGCCGCGGAAGCGCATCTGCGGTTGATGTCCATACAGCCTTTTGGTATGGGGAACGCTTGTACGGCTCGATTTTTAATGAACCTGATTTTGATGCGTTACGATTATCCGCCGGCTCTGTTTTCCAGAAGAGAAAAAAAAGAATATTGGGATACTTTGGAAAAAGCAGTCTTTAAAAACGATCGCGTCGGGTATGACAAGCTGATCTGTCGCGCCGTCAACAGATCTTTGGAGACATATATCAAAGCCGCGCAACATCAGGGATTTGAAGAAACGGATCACGACCCTTATTTCCTGCGGATCGGGCAGTTGGCAAAAGAAACGGGGGAACGCGTTTCCACGTTGCGTTATTGGACTTCGTTAGGGTTGTTGGAAACGGCGGGGAAAACGTCGGCGGATTATACGTTATATTCATCTGAAATCTTTCCGCGGATCAAAAGATTGAAGGAATTGAAAGAACAACGCTTTACGCTTCAGGAAATCAGAAACAGACTGCAGGAAGAGTGATTTCATATAACCGAATGTTCAGGTCTAACTAAATCTTTTAACAGGCTCGCCTAATGTCGGAATATCGTTCTTCGTCGTTTTTGTGTACCGTTTAGTTTTGGGGCAACAAAAAACAAGGAGAACCGTATGACTGCTGATGAACGGCTTGTCGCAAAAAAGATGGCAAAAGCTCTGGCTTTTTTATGCTTGAACGAACATTTTAAATTACCTTTGCATAATGGCAAAAACCCTGTTTCCAAAACAGGAGATTATACGGATGTCTTTGTTACCGATGCGGAAGGAAAACAAACAACATGGTGTCAGACTTGTCGAGTTTCTTTCCATGAACGCGATTTAATTGTGCAAGACGTCACAAAAGGAATTTATGATTTTTTAATCAACGTTGAAACGGAATCATATATTTACCGCTTAAAAGAAGCGTATCTTTCTTGCAAAGGGTGGAAAGAATCCGGATATAAAAAAAGAATGAAAAAGAAACATTGATTTTTTTGTTTCTTTTAAAACGGATTCAAGGTAAAACAAGACAAGTGTTTTTTTTCGACGGATCCGGTTTTAATATGACAAAAGCTTCTGGTTGCGGGCTGTTGCCCGTTGGAATGACCGACGTTTTACCTCCTTTTATCAACGGTGAATCCGAAACTGTCGAAAAAGTGACAGCCGTTTTTGAAAGTTTCGGATATCAAAGAGTTTCTCCCCCTTTATTGGAATTCGAAGAAACGTTGTTATCGGAAAAATATGGCGATCTTTCAACTCAGACGTTTCGTTTGACGGATGCCGTCAGCGGTAAAATCATGGGATTGCGCGCCGATATGACACCGCAAATCGGCAGAATTGCGGTGACACGGTTGAACAAAGAACCGCGCCCGTTGCGTTTGGCGTATAGCGGACATGTTGTCCGGATGTTTCCGACCCAATTAAATCCGGCTCGTCAGATCTTGCAAGTCGGTGCCGAATTAATCGGAACCGATTGTGCGAAAGCCGACGCGGAAATTATTTTGTTGGCGGCGGAAGCCTTGGAAAAAGCGGGCGTCCGCGATTTTGTGTTTGATTTGAATTTGCCGACGCTGTTTCCCGCTTTGTGTGCCGCTTACGGTATTGATCGGGACGATCGGGAAAAAATGACGGCTTTTCTTAATCAAAAAGATTTTTCCGCCGCCGAGGTTGTTCTGGAAACGACAAACCGTAAAGCGCGTGAAGCGAAGTCTGTTTTTATTTCATTGTTTCAAGCATTCGGGGAATACGAACGCGTTCTTGATCTTTTAAAAAGTCTGTCTTTGCCCGAAGAAGCCGCCGCCGAACGCGGTCGTTTGTTTGAGGTGGTTTCTATGTTAAAACGGGAAAAACCGGATCTTGCTTTGACGATAGATGTTTTGGAAAATCGGGGCTTTGAATATCATTGCGGGATTTGTTTTTCTGTTTTTTCAAAGCGCAGCGATCATGAATTGGGGCGCGGCGGACGTTATATCGCCGGTGTTGCCGGCGCTTTATGCGAACCGGCGGTCGGGGTGACATTGTTTATGTCGGACATTTTATCCGTTTTGGAAAAGAAAGAAAACAAGACGCGCGTTTATGTTCCGTTCTCAGTGCCTTTTCATCAAACGGCGGCGTTGCGTGAGGAAGGATATGTAACCGTTTGCGGGGTTCGTCCCGGCGAACGCGAAGAAGCACGGCGGCTGTCATGCAGCTGTATTTATATCGGCGGTAAGGTGCAACCGCTATAGCTTGATTTTGTAGGGAGCAAAAATATGACCAATATTGTAATCATCGGGGCTCAATGGGGTGACGAAGGCAAAGGGAAAATTGTCGATCTGATGAGTGAAAAAGCCGATGTCGTCGTTCGTTTCCAAGGCGGAAACAACGCGGGACACACATTGGTAGTTGACGGCGTGACATATAAATTGTCATTGTTGCCTTCGGGGATTGTTCGCAAGAAACTGTCCGTCATCGGCAACGGAGTTGTTGTGGATCCTTGGGCTTTGCGCGATGAGATCGGTCGCATTGCCGATCTGGGGACGCAAGTAACGCCCGATGTTTTAAAAATATCGGATCAGGCGACATTGATTTTGCCGTTGCATCGCGAACTGGATCAGATGAGCGAAGCCGCCGCCGGAAAAGGAAAGATCGGAACGACGGGACGCGGGATCGGTCCGGCGTATCAAGACAAGGTCGCCCGTCGCGCCATTCGTGTCGGTGATTTAG
>CALXTY010000056.1 GCA_944391535.1 uncultured Alphaproteobacteria bacterium | reverse complement strand
GTCGCTGGTTTTTAATATTTCAATACAACGTACAGGATCTTTAAACGGTAACGATTTAATCTGTTCGTCTGGTAAATCCCACCACTTTGTTTCAAGCAGTCCTTGAATGGTTTCTTCGGGGAAACGATATTTAATTATTTTTGCGGGGACTCCGCAGACAATCGCATATGCAGGAACGTTTTTGACCACAACGGCGCCCGCGGCGATCACAGCACCGTCTTCAACAACGACCCCTCCCTTTATAAAAACATTATCACCGATCCAAACATCATTTCCTATCCGGACAGGTTTTTCATAAACTTCACCGCCCCCTTTTTTGATAGCCCAATGATTCCACATAAAAAAACGGAGATGTCGATAAATACTCCAGCGGATGTTCACCTGCGCCTATGATAACATTTTGGGCAATGGAACAAAACTTGCCGATTTTGGTATCAGGAGACCCGACCGTCACATTTTGACCGCAATATGTTCCAAAACCGACAGAACAATTCAATCGACGAGCCGTTCTACAAGTATGGTAAAAATCCCAAATATCGGCACCATTTGAGCGCAATTTGTTGGTCAGCTTATAAAAAAGTTTTTCGTGTTTCCCTTTCAAATACGCCTTTTTATCCCTGAGACTTTTCCAAATAAGAAAACGTATATATGTTTGTATATTCATTTTCCCGATCGAACTGAAAAATAACGATAAAGCGGTACAAATAAAGCGAACGTTTACGCTTTTCAAAGCGCAGAACAAAAACTGTGCACGAATTTTGCGCAACATTTTTGTCGCGATGATTTTTTCGTGATCCGAAAAATCCTTAAAAACTTTAAAAGACGAATAGAATTTATATTCTGCTCTTGTTGTTTTAATTCCTTTTGAGCTTTGATTTTATGATCTTTCATAAATTGGATCAGATGTAAATCCGTGTTACAGACCTCAATTTTAAAGGGTTTTACCGCTGTTTTTATAATAGATGCGAGATTATTTTGGCGATAAAAAAACTTCGTCCGACAAAATGCAACTTTATCCGCAAAAAAAGATGGGTACGCGCGGCATATTCACAACTGTTATAATACAGATCATCCCATCCTATTGTATTTGCATAGTTCCTGTCCTGTAAATAAAAGCCCTGTATTTTTCGATCCAGAGACTGCAGAAAAGATCAAAAAACTTTTTATCATCAGAGCATTCCTTTCTTTTCCAGTTTTTTCTTCAAAAAAAGATACTTTTTATATCTGCGGATATTGTGTTTGATTTTTAAAACGGTTCTGTAGAACATGATATCAGCCCAACTTTCGCGAAAGACCATTTTCCATGCAAACCGCAAAGTATCCTCTATCCTTTTTTGTTCATCGGGATTCAGCTGTGATTTGTTAAAAACATATCTGTAGGTGTGATACTGAATCTTAAAAAGAGTATCTGTTTTCCATATTTTTAATTCACGTTTACCAAATTTACATGTTTTTAATAATTCCAACAATTTTTGCTGAACTCTAAAAACATCAAAGCTTTTCACATTTATTTTATTCGAAATGCTTTCTTTTCTACGCAGATAGACGTACCTTCCCGAACAAAAGGCAATTTGATCGGCATTCAAAAACAGCATTCGAACCCACAGTTCGTCGCCGTTCATCATTTCTTCACTGATTGCGCCAACCTTTTTAATTAAATCTATCGAAAAACACGCCCAGCCGTGAATTTGCCAGTTGAGTGATAAAGCAAAAGCCTGTCTTGCGGATAAAAGAACGTTGCGATCACCCGTTTTAATGCCATCTATGACTTTCTTCGCCGAGCGCACACCGATCAAGTCATACGTTTCAATATTTTCCGAAATATTCTTACTGACGATACGCGCATCCGGAATAATAACGTCAGCCTGTGTTTCATCTATTCTTTTGGCGATGTTTTCCAATAAGTCAGGTGATAATTCATCATCATGCCCTAACAGCTGAATATATTCTCCTTTGGCAACCGCAATCCCGACATTAAATCCGCTGATGGCATTTCCACCGTTTTTTTCCTTTGCAATCACTTTTATGCGCGGATCTTTTGCCGCATATTCGCGCAACTTTTCCAGTGTCCCGTCCGTAGAATGATCGTCAACGCAAATATATTCCCAATTTTGATATGTCTGGTTCAAAACGGAATTCATCGGCGTTTCTAAAAAATCCGTTGAATTATAAAAAGGGGTAATTATTGTTAACAGTCGGTTAGACATTATTTTTTCCTTTAAAAACCGTATTTGCTTCAACATTTTTTGTAACGACGGCGCCGGCGGCGACCAAAGCGTTTTCACCGATAACAACGCCCGGCAATAACGTAGCGTTCGCACCGATCGATGCCCCTTTTTTCACGACAACAGGTTCGCACAAGAAATTTTTATTACCGGATTTCGGATATCTGTCGTTGCAAAACGTAACATTCGGTCCGATGAAGACATTGTCTTCAATGCGTGTGCCGTCCCACAGATGAACACCGCATTTCACTGTTACATTATTGCCGATCATAACGTCGTTTTCGATGAAACAATGAGAACAAATATTGCAGTTGTCTCCGATCTTAGCGTTCGGCAAAACGACACAAAACTGCCAGATTTTTGTTCCGTCTCCAATAGTTTTAGTTTGAACGTCGGAAAGAGGGTGTATAAAAAAAGTCATCGTCTGTTTTCCTGTTGAAAAAAGTGTAATCCCGTACGTAATCGGCTTCATTATAATAATCAAACGCCAGAACCGGCAATACACAATCTGATAAAAAATCGTGCTTTTCCCGCCAAACAAGACCGTCAATTTGCAATCCTTCATCCGGACGGGAAAGAATGTATTCTTCTTTTTTATTGTTATACTCGCATATAATCCGACAACTGCCGGAAAGGGCGACCAAAAGCTGCGTCAATTTTTTATGAGCATGAAATCCGCGAGAAACTCCCTCTTTTGTGCCAAAAATATAGTACACACGTTTTACATCAAACGGTAAATGATGTCCGTTTCCCAAAGCAACAAGAGATCCTCGCTCGTCTCCGTGGATTTTCAGCGCAATCAAATCAACATTCGCTGTCATTTTTTACCTCTGATAAAATCACGTAATTGTTTCCATTTGGCGCGCCAACCGAAACGTTTACACCACTGCCGCCTCCACTGGTTTTTATACCCGCGGGCAAAGCAATATGCTTTTTCGTGTTCGTAAATTTGCCGATAAATTTCTAATGTTCCGGCCTTAAACTCTGGATTGGAAACCCTATTGTTCCCGTGCCAACGGTAAGAAAACAAAATTTCGGGTATATATTTATATTTGCCGATCTTGGTCAGCTGAAGATACATATACCAATCTTCCAAATAAATGCTCTCATCAAGTTTGCCGATGTCCAATATCTTTTTAAAACGAGCCTCCGTCGCTTCACAAAAGCGGTTGTTTATCTTTGAAAGATCAAGAAATGAAATCATACTTTACATCTGAAACAGGCGAACGGGAAAATACTGAAAAATGTATTCATGACATCTTCTGCGGCTTTTAGGCTGAAAACCTTGGGCATAACCAAAGTTCCCCGTTCATGAAAAAAAACAAACCGGCTGATCATTGTCCGACCTTCTTTGCGCAACAACGGAAAGCAAATCCCTTTAAATGCTTCTTTAAGCGAAATAATCCGCCGCGAAATCGTTCTGAAAAGGTTCGTCTTAAAACATAATCGTTTTTTATTCTTTTTCTGAGCAAACGGGCGTCATGCAACGGATACGCATTTTTGTTCTTATAATCAAAACTGAGTTTGCGAATATGTTCTCCGTATCGTTCGTCACTGCTTGTTGAACAACAGGAAATATATAACAGGTCAATCTCTTGGTCAGGAAAGTGATCCTTGATCTTTTGCAAACAAGCGCCCAAATCTTGTTCAGCCATGTCCTCTGTATTACCCGGAACCTCGGTGTAAACTATCAAAACCTGTTTTGATTGCTTTATCTTGCCAATCAAGCGTTTGATCCTGCGGTCGTATTTTTGACGAACCTGATCAAAAGACTTTTCCAAAGGAACACCTTGCGGGAAATCGTGATTGAAAACAATGCCAGTACGTTGATTTTTATATACATCGCACGGATTTTTACGATCGCCGTTCCAAGTGTTCTCAAAAATCAAATCTTCTTGATTGATAAAATCCCTAAATTCGCTGACAAGCAACTCCACGCGATATGAAAAACCACGCCCGTAAAGCCAATCAAGCGGATACGAACTGAATTGCAAATGTAGCTTACGTAACATCTGAGAACACAAACAAGCGGAACCTATTCCAAAAACCAAATCATATTTCTTAATCATTGATCACCTCAAGCGCTTGGCAAAACGGATTCAAATAAAGCGAATATTTACTTATGTTCTTATTAACGCGTACGGCGCTTCCTTGCATCATTCCCGTCCCAAGCGGACTTTCGTTTTTTTTTGACAAGACCGCATCGACAATACGCACAAACGTATGCCCCCTTACTCGCAGAAAGCCGTGCGCCAAAATTCGGTCAGACGTTTTGCCGTGCGCGACGGTCGTCCCTTTTTGACGGGTAGCAATGTCCGCAAACGCGTTGCCTTGAACAAACCCGAAAATCATGTGTATCAGCCGCCTTTATCTGAAAAATATCTATTAAATATTATTCTTTTGTACACCACTTGTTATATATTGACAACTTCTTTTGATTATCAACTTGTTGCATCGCATCATTCCAAACGCAGTCGAAACAAAACAATTCATATAAAACCTATGTTTTTTTTAATATTTTTCGCTAATGTAATAAATGTTTTCACCGGACGATCTTCTGATTTTAAAAGCAGATCGGCACGAGATTTATTCCCGTAAAACAAGCCGTCTTAATTTAAAATCCGCCTCTTTGTCACCTCTTATCCGGAGATTTATTTTTCACAACAAGCGCTGTTTGCAGAAGAGTCGATCAACGGCGGTGAATGAGGCGAAAACAACACCCCGCCCCGTCCGATCACCGACAACGATTGCAGTGATAAGTGACACGAAAATAATGCCGCTTTTCAGATTCAACATCGGCGCGCAACGTCTCTTTAACGATCATTGGAGCAAGAAGCTGAAAAACAACTACGAATCGAAAATTGCAAACTATGCCGTCTTTGGGCGTTAAATATTCGTTTTAACGTTATTCAAAAGTCCCTTCTCGAGGGGCTTTTTTTTAATCATTCATGTCCGGTTTGAAAAACACTTGCGCGACAATCGTCGGCACGACCGCAGAAACAACAATCACGCCGATCAATACCGAATATTGCCGAACGTCAATCATATCGGAATCCAACCCGAAATAAGCGGCAATTGTTCCGAACGTCAATCCGGTCGTCATTAACAAAGTTGAATACATCGGCGCCTTTTTTAAATACTTCTTCGCCCAGAAATAAACGCCTGCGATCTTTGAGGACGTTTGGATCAGCAACAATATAAAAAACAATCCCAACGCGCTGATCAGCAACGGAACGGATAGTTTCAGCCCGCTGACAATAAAGAAGACCGGCGTGATAAAAGAATAGGCGCTGCTGCGCAATCTGTCGTTCGCCGACGTTTCGCATTCACAATCACCGTCATTTGTTTCAAAAAAGTCGGACATTAAAAAGCCCAAAATAAAAGCGGGCAAAACGGCGTGTCCGTGTCCGAGCTCTCCGAAATATATAAAAATAAACAGCAAAAACAGAATATATTTGACTTCCGTTTCAGCCAGATTATTGCGATAAAAAGAGCTTTGAAACAGCTTTTTGGAATATTTATACGCCGTAAAGATAACTATTCCCGAAACCACATAAAACACCAATGTATAAACTGTCGGCTTGACGAACAACACACTCAGGACAAGAACCGTCGTGATATCCGTAACAAAAGTGGCGGACATCAGAATTGTTCCCAACTTTGTTTTATTCATACCCGTTTCCATTAAGATGGAATAAACAACGCCCAAAGACGTCGTTGAAAGAGCCACACCCGCAATCAGAGAAGCATTCAAGCTCCACCCCGCGACATAGTATGCATAGCAGGCAAGACAAGCAAACGGGACGAAAAAGGAAAACAATCCGATCAGCAAACTGGGGACGGCATTCTTACGAAAAGAACGCACATTCATTTCGGTTCCCGCCAGAAACGTAATTACGACCCCGCCCAATGAAGCAAAAAACAGCATCCAATCTTGCGGCTTTACCCCGAAACAAGACAAAACGACACCGCACAGCGTTTCCATTACGACAACGGGCAGGCTCAGTTTCGGAGAAATCAAAGAAACCAGAAAAATCGACCCGATCACAATCAGGTTGGTCAATTCAGAAGATAATTGTAAATCCACCATATCCCCCTTTTTTTCACGCTAAAAAGGGAAATATAATCAACTTTTTTTGTTTTTCAAAGACAACTTTTCGTCTGATCAGTCTTCAGGCAGATAATCGTGCAAAATCACCGCCAGATTCATTAACGTCTTTTTCTTTTTCGGTGACAATTCCGCGATCGCTTCGTTTAAAATATCCTCAACGTCCGGATTTTTTCCCAATCCCAATAACTCGCTTAACTCGTCACACTCGTCCATTTCCGCCTGCAACAAAGACAAAGCATCGGTGGGAACGTCCTCGTTAAATCCGAACATCGCGTCAAGCGACGAATAATCTTCTTCTTTTTCCTCATGATCACAGTCACAATGATCCGCATAGTGATGTCCGCAAGAACATTGATCGTGATGATGTTCGTGGCAATGGCATTCGTGTTTCATTCTTTTACCCTGACATTATTGACACATAAACAAAGCGACAGCGGCAATCGTAGCCGTTTCCGCCCTTAAAATCCGTTCCCCGAGATCCATGCCGAGAGTGTTTTTCGTCTGCGCGATCCGATCTCGTTCCTGTTGTGAAAAACCGCCTTCGGGACCTACCAAAAAAGAGACCCGATCCAGACCGTTAAAAATCTCTCGCGCTTTTTTGCCCGCACCCGTTTCATCCAAATGAACCAGCAAAGGCTTCGTTTCATCCTGTTCTTTTAACAAATCCGTCAAAGCGACAGGTTCAAAAATTTCCGGCACATCCAAACGTCGGCATTGTTCGCACGCTTCAAGCGCTATCGTCTTCAACCGTTCGACATTCACCCGCTTTACACTCGTATATTGCGTTATCACGGGAATAATCCGCGTCACCCCCAACTCGGTCGCTTTTTCAATCACCAGTTCCGTACGATCCTTCTTTAACGGAGAAAAATACAGCCTCACATCTTGTTTTTTCGGTTGTTCACGCAATTGACGGCATATTTGAATTTGCCCCCCTCTTTTATTCAAAACGGACAAAACAGCTGAAAATTCACCGTCTTTCCCGTTAAAAACAAATAACTCGACCCCCGATTCAACTCGAAGGACATTGCGTAAGTAATGAACTTGATTTTCCGGCAAAGCAACGGTTAAGCCCACAGCCAACGGCTGATCAATAAAAAGTCTGATCTGCATTTATTCCTCTTCAAGAGCTTCTACCGGAACCAAATATTGTTGGATATCCACCTGATCCATCTGGCTTTCTTTCATATATTGCTCGGCATATTCCTGATACACGCCCGAAGTCAAGAATAAATTAAACAAATCCGGATCGATATGTCCGCCTTTGGCCATGCCTGACATAATTCCGACAATTTCGGACAAAGTCTTGATTTTTTTATACGGTCTGTCACTGGAGGACAAAGCTTCAAACACATCGGCCAAACCTAAAATACGCGCCGGTATCGACATTTGAGAACGTTTCAGATGATTGGGGAATCCCGTCCCGTCCATATGTTCGTGATGACCTCCGGCATATTCGACCACGTTTTTAATATGCGCCGGAAACGGTATAGCCTTTAACATTTCGATCGTCATATCAATGTGACTGTTGATTTTTTTTGCTTCCTCCGGCGTTAAAGTCCCGCGCGCAATCGACAAATTATGAATTTCCCCGCGATCATAGCCGCCGAAAATGTGATCCGGACGATCTTCCAACAACGGTTCATGCGGATTTGTCTTAGGAGGCATATGATCTTTAATCCGCTCCGTTTCGTCCCAAGACAACCCCAATGTTTTATCAAAGTAACGATAGTACGTTTGTTTGGCGATTTCATGAACGCGTTTTACTTCATCATCGGACAAAGCGTCATACCCGATATTCGATTTTGCCAAAAAAGCGAAATCGTCTTCCAATTTTTTCACACGCGCGTTAAATTCAGCCAACAAACTGTCTTTGGGTTCGGTTCCGGCGAGACGTTTTTTCAAATAGTCGATATGCGCGTCGCGACGCAAGATTTCAAATCTGGCGCGGATTTCATGAATACGGTTATTGACCGTTTCCAGTTTTGTCGCTTTATCCAGAACATATTCGGGAGTTGTCACTTTTCCGCAGTCATGCAACCACGATGCCAAATGAAAAGCGTACCATTCATCATCAGACATTTCGAAATCTTTAAAGGGCCCCTCTTGAGCCATGACGGCGGCCAAAGCCATCATACGGGCAATGACGGGCACGCGTTGACAGTGCGCCCCCGTATAAGGTGATTTATCGTCAATGGCTTGAGCGATCACTTCGAGAAAAGCCTCCAAGACGTTTTTCTGCGATGTCAGCAACAGCTGATTATCAATGGCGACGGCGGCGTGAGAAGCCAAAGCTTCCACCAACCTTTGCATCGATTTTGAAAAACTGATCGTTTCACCGGACGGCGCGCGGGCGTTAATCAACTGCAAAACGGCGACGACCTGCCCCGTTCTGGTTTTTAACGGAACGGTTAAAAAGGACTTTGACCGATAACCCGATTTTTTATCGAATTTATGCGTTCCCGAAAAATCGAATCGTGTCGAATCATAAGCATCCGGAACATTGACGATTTCTTCGGCCAAAGCGGCGTAGGTCGAAATATTGGAATAGTTCGGTTCGTTGGTTTCCGGATCATACAAGTACAGCGGCGGGAACGGGATTTCTTTTTTTTCGGACGTTCCGTCCATTTTAATGCCGAGTTTGTCATTTTGCAGAATGGAAAAGACCAACTGATTTTGCGCCGGATCCATCAGATACAGCGTCCCCCCTTCCGCGTAGCAGAATTCTTTTGCCGCGGTCAGGATATTTTCCAGCAAGACATCCATATCCTGCTCGGCCGAAAGAGCGATGCCGATATTAAACAGGCGATCCAGTTCTTCCGCCGACAAGGAAACGGAATCATCGGTTCCGTTATCGTTTACCATATCCGACCTCAATCCTTGTTCAAGGTATTATCTCATTTTCGATCAATAAAGTCAAAAGCTTATCAAAACGTGTCGCCCGAGCAAAACAAACGGTTATGACGGTATGTAACTTAAATTTAACGGAAGAGAAACCTTTTTTGGTGTAGCATAAAAAAAATTTTATTGAGACAGATGAAAGGGACAGCATGGCTTTCTTCAACGATAAAAAAAATCCGCCGGCCGATGAACGGGAAGACACCTCCCAGATACCTCTTTCTTTTACCTATATCGCTTTTTTGATTTTTATTTTCGGCGTCTGCCTGTCTTGCATCTTGTCGATCGCGTTAAAAGCCGGTCGTTTTATCGAATATAAAGTCCCCTTGTTTTTAATGGAATTTCCCGCGGGTATCGTTTATGGCATGGGGTGTTTTTTATTCTTGGCCGTTTTGGCGGGACTGGTTTTACAAAAAACTTTAAATACCGAAGATACGCCTAAAAGCATTCTCAGCCGTTCTCAGAAAATCAGCTACTTTTTTTCGTTGTTAACCACTTTGGGATTTACAGCCTATCTGTGCGCCGTTTTGGTTCATGCGTTAAAAACGGGACAATTCCTGTCCGAATGTCTGTATATCGTCTTTTTATACGCTTGCGTCCTTGCCGTTCATTTCAAAGCGAAAAAAAGCTCTCTTGCTCATATGTTTACAACGGCCGCCTTTATTCTCATTCTGGTTGTCACCGCTTTTTACGGCGGAATCGCCGCCGCTAAAATTGCTTATCAGAACATCGCTTCCATCAACGGAGAAATGTACACACTGGTCAGCGCCCAGAAAAACAATTATATTTTAGTCGGCTTCGACACCAGAGCCAATAAATCAAACGGAAAGATCATTATTCTGCCTAAACAGAGTACTGCACTGGAACAGCTTGTTTTCTTTCCTTTCGTCCAACAAAAGAGATAATTGATGACTGAAATACTCAATCTTTGCGATGCCGTCGATTTTTTGATCCGAGAAGCAAAAAAATCCGGAGCCGATGCGGCGGAATCTTTCGCTGTCCATAGCGTAACACAAAGCGCCGAATGTCGAATGCAAAAAATCGAAAACATCGAATACGCCGAAACCGCCGGCGTTGATTTGCGTGTTTTTTGTGGCAAACGCCCCGCGGTTGTTTCTTCAAGTATTTTACTGGGCTGCCATGTGACAATCTTGGAGGCCATGGACCGAATTCTGCCCAACATGGATCGGGAGATCTGCCAGAATCTGACCATGATCCTGAAAAAGCGTGGCGTAGAGATCTACCCCTCCTCCATGGTCAGCGCCGTGGAGAAAATGGAGGACGGTACACTCTCCGTCCGCTACACCAACAAGGGAGCGGAGAACGCCGCCCAGGGCGAGGCAGTCCTCTGCGCCATCGGCCGCCGGGCTAACACCGCCGGTCTTTTCGGGGAGGGCTTTTCCCTTGATATGGAGCGGGGCCGCATCCTCACCGACGAGAATTTTCAGACCAGCGTCCCCG
>CALXTY010000055.1 GCA_944391535.1 uncultured Alphaproteobacteria bacterium | reverse complement strand
CCGGAATCCGTCAACGGATGATGATAAAGCTGACGAATGACTTTCGGAGGAGCCGTAATCACGTCCGCACCGATCTTGCCGGCGTTGATGACGTGTTCGGGGCTGCGGACGGAAGCGACCAAAATCTGTGTTTTGAAGTTGTCGTAGTTGTCATAGACCATACGAATGTCTTCGATTAACTGCATGCCGTTGACGCCCAAGTCGTCCAAGCGGCCGACAAACGGAGAAACAAACGTTGCGCCGGCTTTGGCCGCCAAAATCGCCTGACCGCAGGTAAAGCACAAAGTCACGTTGACCATCGTGCCTTCGGCGGACAGAGCGCGGCAGACTTTCAAACCGTCTTGCGTCAAAGGAACTTTGATCGTGACGTTGCGGGCGATCTTGCGCAGAACTTCGGCTTCTTTCATCATGGTTTCATAGTCCAAAGCCGTTACTTCGGCGGAAACCGGACCCGGAACGACTTTGCAGACTTCCGCGATCAATTCTTTGAAATTCATACCCTGTTTGGCCGCCAAAGACGGGTTTGTCGTGACGCCGTCAACCATGCCGGTGGTTGCCAAATCTTTGATTTCGTTTAAATCGGCTGTATCAATAAAAAATTTCATTTGAGTATCTCACCCTAAAGTTAGTAAATTGAAACTAAGCATTGAGTGTAAGGAAATGTCGGACAAGAATCAATCAAATAAAAAACGTTTGCGGATTTTACTGCCTCTGCCTTTGGCGGAACCGTTCGATTACGCTTGCCCCGAAGATCTAGCGTTTCCGGCGGTCGGCAGCTTTGTCCGCGTTCCGTTTTCCAACAGAACGATGATCGGAGTCGTCTGGGACGACGGGAGGGAATCGTCTTTGGAAGACTCTAAAATCAAAAACATTTTAAACGTTTATGACTTTCCGCCGTTAAGCGAAAACAACAGAAAGCTGATTCGCTGGGTGGCTGATTATACATTGTCTTCTTTGGGCTCCGTCTTAAAAATGGCGATGAGCGTTGATGATGTCTTTCAGGGTATCGGAAATGTGACAGGCTATGTGCGTTCCCGATCTTTTCCCGATGTCCGCCTGACGCAGGCGCGTCAAAAGGCGTTATCCGTTGTTACAAACGTGCCGCAGACGATTGCGGAGATAGCGCGTCTGGCAAAAGTGTCGTCTTCGGTGGTTAAGGGATTGGCGGAAACGGGCTTTTTACAGCGTGAAAAAATAAAGCCGCTTTTATTTGAACGCCCGAAAACGGATCTCAAAGGTGTTGAATTATCTGCGGGACAAGCGCAAGCGGCAAAGAGGTTGTCCGATTCTGTCGGCAAAGGGTTCGGGGGGACGGTGTTGGACGGTGTTACGGGATCGGGAAAAACGGAAGTTTATTTCGATATGATCGCCACAGCCTTAAAGCAAAACAAACAAGCTTTGATTTTGTTGCCCGAAATCGGTCTGACGGGGCAGTGGCTCGAACGTTTTAAGCGCCGTTTCGGCGTGTTGCCGGCATTATGGCATTCCGATTTGTCTGCAAGAGTGCGCAGAGAAACATGGAAAGCCGTCTTGAACGGAGACGTCCGCGTTTTGGCAGGCGCGCGTTCCGCTTTGTTTTTGCCGTTTTCGCAGTTGGGCGCGATCATTGTCGATGAAGAACACGACGGTTCTTATAAACAAGAAGACGGCGTGATTTATCAGGCGCGCGATATGGCGGTCGTCAGAGCGAAAATTGAAAATATTCCGATTGTACTGTCTTCCGCAACGCCGTCTTTGGAAACAAAAATCAATGTTCAATCCGGCAAATACAAAGAAGTCGTTTTGCCCGACCGTTTCGGATCGGCTGTCCTGCCGGCGGTTGATTTGATTGATATGCGCCGTTTCCCGCCTGAAAAAAAAGAAGGGATCAAAAGCTTTTTATCCCCCGTTCTGATTAAAGAAATCGAAGAAACGCTTGAACGCGAAGAACAGACGCTGTTGTTCTTAAACAGACGCGGCTACGCGCCTTTGGTGCTG
The DNA here is from genome assembly GCA_944391535.1 of uncultured Alphaproteobacteria bacterium. Taxonomy (GTDB): domain Bacteria; phylum Pseudomonadota; class Alphaproteobacteria; order CAAGCB01; family CAG-977; genus UBA11549. Next base: position 8,876 of record CALXTY010000055.1, on the reverse strand, counting down.
TGCCGTCAATGCGGTCATCGCTTTCAATGCCCGAATTGTTCGGCGTGGTTGGTGGAACACAAGAACGGGCGGCGTTAGGAATGTCATCATTGCGGGTATCATATTCCCGTTCCCGAAAAGTGTCCCGTTTGCGATTCGGAAGGGGAACTGACGTCTTGCGGTCCGGGGGTGGAACGGATCAGCGAAGAAATTTCCGTTCTGTTTCCTAAGGCCAAACAGTTGGTTGTTTCGGGAGATTTAAACGCGACCGCTGCACAGATGGCGGATCTGATGCGCCAAATTCACGATCATGAAGTCGATGTGATTATCGGAACGCAGATTTTAACAAAAGGGCATCATTTTCCGGATTTAACGTTGGTCGGCGTGGTTGATGCGGATTTGGGGCTGATCGGCGGAGATTTAAGGGCGGGGGAAAGAACGTTTCAGATGTTGCATCAGGTCTCGGGGCGAGCCGGACGCGCGGATAAAAAAGGAAAAGTCTTTTTACAGACCTTTGATCCCGAAAATCAGATCATGCAGGCGTTAAAGACGGGGAATGCGGATCGTTTTTTTGAAGCCGAGATTCAGGCAAGAGAATTGTTGAAAATGCCTCCGTTCGGTCGGTTGGCGGGCATTGTCGTCAGCAGTCCGTCTCAGGAATACGCGCAAAAGGCGGCTTCGCTGTTGGGGCGTTGCGCTCCGCAGGCGGACGGCGTGCGCGTCTTGGGACCGACACCGGCGGTTTTGTCTTTATTGCGGGGCAAATACCGCTACCGCTTGTTGTTGCAAACGGGACGACAAATCAAAATTCAAGAGGTTTTGCGCCGTTGGCTTTCTCAGGTTTCTTTTCCCTCTTCGGTTCGTATCCAGACGGATATCGATCCTTACAGCTTTTTTTAAAAAAGACTGTACGTTACAGGGGGGAATCCTTTATAGTTTAAAAAGTGTTTTTTTAATTTGGGGTGATGCGTGAATAAAATAGTCGGAAAACAATATAAAAAGCATCGCTCTTTTAAAGATAAAAAGTCTTTAACGCCTGTTTTCGCGGCGATTGATCTGGGGACGACAAATTGCCGGTTGTTGATTGCCACACCGACCCCGACAGGATTTGCGGTTAAAGAAACGTTTTCCAGAATTACCCGTTTGGGCGAAGGATTGATCAGTGACGGCGTTTTATCCGATCGTGCCATCAAAAGAACGGTTTTTGCTTTAAAACTGTGTGTGAAACGGTTGGAAAAATATAAAAACGTTAAGACTCGTTTTGTGGCAACGGAAGCGTGCCGCAGGGCAAAAAACGGCGCCGCTTTTGTCGAACGGGTGAAAAAGGAAACGGGACTTGATCTGGAAATCATTTCTTTTGAAGAAGAATGCCGATTGGGCGTTTCGGGCTGTGTGCCTTTGATCAACCGTAATATCCGTCACGCTTTGGTGTTCGATATCGGTGGCGGATCAACGGAAGTGTCTTTGGCGAAAATCGATCAAAACAGTCAGGCGAAAATAGAAGGCGTGTTGTCTTTTCCGTTGGGCGTGATTACGGTGTCCGAAGCGTTTACGGGAAAAGGATTGTCTTCCGCGGCGTACAGAGCGGTGGTTAAAAAAGTGCTGTCTTATCTTCAACCGTTTGAACACCGTTACGGCATTTTGAATTTAATCGAACAGGGCGATGTGCAAATGATCGCCATGTCGGGAACGGTGACGACAATCGGCGCTTTTCATTTGGGTTTGCCGGTTTACAATCGCAATGTCGTTGACGGTATGTCTTTAAGCTATGACGATCTGGCCAAAGCCAAAAGAAAGCTTGAAAAACTGCCTTATGCCGAAAAAGAGGCGCATCCGTGCATCGGTCCGCAACGGGCGGATTTGTCTTTGCCGGGGTGCGCGATTTTGCAGGGCATTTGCGAAATGTGGCCGATCGGAGAAGTCACGATTGCCGATCGCGGATTGCGGGAAGGCATTGTTCTTGATCTGATACGCAAAGAAAATGCGGGAACGGGCAGAAAATGAAAAAACCGACAACTCATATGTTAAAAACGCACGTCAAAACGGCCAAGAAAAGATCTTCCGCGTCAACTCAGTGGTTGCAACGCCAGTTAAACGATCCGTATGTCGCCATGGCAAAACAGGAAGGCTATCGCGCCAGATCGGCGTTTAAACTGATCGAGCTGGACGATAAGTTTCATTTTCTAAAGCCGGGAAAAAGAGTCGTCGATTTGGGGGCGGCACCGGGCGGGTGGACGCAGATCGCCGTTAAAAGGGTGAAATCTTCACAAGAAAATCCGTTGGTTGTCGGGCTGGATTTGTTGGAAATGGCTCCGATCGCGGGGGCAAAAACGACTCAGCTGGATTTTTTGGACGATACGGCTCCCGATGTGTTAAAGGAAATGCTGGGCGGGCATAAAGCCGATGTCGTTTTGAGCGATATGGCTCCGAATACTACGGGCATGAAGGATATTGACCATTTGCGGATTATGGGGTTGTTGGAAACGGCTTACGCTTTTGCGTGCGAGATTCTTAATCCGGACGGCGTTTTTGTCGCAAAGATCTTTCAGGGCGGGACGGAACAAAACCTGTTAAAAGAAATGAAAAAACGCTTTAAAACCGTCAAGCACGCCAAGCCGCCCGCCAGCCGTAAGGAATCTTCCGAATTTTATGTCGTGGCAACGGGATTTAAAGGCGAATAATGAAAGACTCTGCCAGAATACAAACCGCGATAGAAATTTTGGATCTGCTGTTTGAGTTTCGTCAACCGGCGGATAACGCGATCAATGCGTATTTCCGGACTCACCGCTATATCGGGGGAACGGACAGACGCGTGATTTCCGATCTTGTCTGGCGGACGTTGAGATGTTACGGACGCCTGTCCTTTTTAAGCGCGGAAAAATTAACGGGCAGGGCGGCCGTAATGATGATTCTTTCTTATGAAAAGCAAGATATTGAAACGTTGTTTGACGGGCAAAAGTATGCTCCGGCGCAACCGGAGGTCAAAGAAAAGGCTTTTCTGAAAACTTTGCCGCCGGTTTTTCCTTCGGCCGAACTGGAATGCCCCGACTGGCTGAGGAATAAGATCTCTCCTCGCGATATTGTCGCCATGAGTAACGAGGCTCCTTTCGATTTGCGCGTCAATACGTTGAAAACCGATAGGGAACAGGTACTGGAACTGTTGACTCACTCGGGGATTAAAGCCGAAAAGACGCCTTTTGCCCCCAACGGAATCAGAATTAAGGAACGGGTCAATCTTTCTTCAATGCCGCTTTATCGGGACGGCTTGATCGAAGTGCAGGACGAAGGCTCTCAAATCGTATCTTTGCTGACGCAGGCGAAAGCCGGACAGACCGTTATCGACTGGTGCGCCGGCGCGGGCGGCAAAACGTTGGCTCTGTCCGCCATGATGCAGGCCAAAGGAACGATTTACGCCGTTGACAACGATCCCAAACGTATGCGGGATTTGCCTCAAAGAGCCTGTCGGGCGGGGGCGAACAACGTGATCGTTTTAAACGATTACAATCATTTGAAAACGTATGATTTGGTATTGATTGACGCGCCGTGTACGGGGACGGGGACATGGCGGCGCAGTGTTGACGCCAAGTGGCGCATGACGCCGGAACAGTCCCGGTCGATTATTCGGACGCAAAAAGAGATTTTGGATAAAGCCGCCCGTTATGTCAAAAAAGGCGGACAACTGTTTTATATAACGTGTTCTTTGGATTCGGCGGAAAACGAGGAACAGGCGCGCGGTTTTTTGGAAAGACATCAGGAATTTCAACTGCAGGATCTGTCTGTTGTTTTGGAACGCCTGACGGGCAGAAAGGAAACGACAAAAACGGTGCGCCTGTCGCCGTCTGTTGATCAGACGGACGGATTTTTTGCCGCTTCTTTTATTAAATTAAGGTAATTGATGAAATGTGTCGTTTCATTATGGTGACATCAATGAAAGAGCCATAACAGACATTGGCTTCTTTCCTAAAATACAGCCTGGCAGGCTCAGATCATATAAAATACCTTTCTGTAATAATGATGATATCAGGCTATCACAGGGCAAAAGGTGTTTAAAGAAAAAGCTTCCATCAGTTCGGTTTTTGGTTAACGCTCACCGAACCGCCTGCGGTTTTCATCCAAGTCTTCTTACCATAAAAAAAGGACATTTTTCAATGTCCTCTTTTTTTATGGTAGGCGACTACGGATAGCAAGCTGTCGCTTGTCGGTCAAGCCGACCGCTCGGAAAGTTTTTCTGCGCGTCGTTCGCGAAGCTCACCGAACCGCTTGCGGTTCTCATCCAAGTCTTCTAACCACAAAAAAAAGGACATTTTTCAATGTCCTCTTTTTTTATGGTAGGCGACTACGGATTCGAACCGCAGACCCTCTCGGTGTAAACGAGATGCTCTAACCAGCTGAGCTAGTCGCCCGTTAACAAAAAAACTTATACAGGAATTGTTCCAAGATAACAAGCAAAAAAAACAAGCGGTCGCAAATCGCAAACCGCCTGTTTTCAAGAACAAAGCACGCTATTAGTTGACAGCGTCTTTTAAACCTTTGCCGGCCTTAAATTTCGGCTGCTTAGAAGCCGGAATGTTAATTTTGGCACCCGTACGCGGGTTGCGGCCTTCGGTTGCTGCACGCTGAGCAATGCTGAACGTACCAAAGCCAACCAAACGAACTTCGTCGTTTTTCTTCAAAGCACCGGTAACGGCATTCAAAAAAGCATCAACAGACTTGCTGGCGTCCGTCTTGGACAGGCCGGTATTCTTAGCTACTTCAGCTACGAGATCGTTCTTATTCACTTGAGGGCTCCCTCTATTAAAATTAAAAGACAAAACTCAGATTCAATATCGAATCTATGGAAAAGTTTAAAACGCTAAGCTTTCTTTGGTCAATAGAAGATTAAGGGATTGGCTGATTTTTTTTCATTTTTTATCTTAAAAAAAACGCTAAAAATGGAAAAAACAAAAAAAGATACCTCTTTTTGTCATATTTTTGGGGGAATATATAAAAAAAAGAGGGAAATCTCCCTCTTTTTTCAATTGTTGATAGAGCCTTTCTTAATGACAGCGAACTTTTTCTTCCGAATCTTCTTCCTGATCCAGCAGAGTCGATTTTGACTTTTGATCTTCTTCGTCTTCATTCCATTTAATCGGAATCAAAGGACGTATCAAAGCCCGTTTTAAAACTTCTTCGGCTGTAGATACGGGAATGATTGTCAGCCCCGTCTTAACGTTGTCCGGAATTTCTTCCAAGTCTTTTTCATTTTCTTTCGGAATCAAAACCGTTTTAATGCCGGCTCTTAACGCCGCTAACAGTTTTTCTTTCAAACCGCCGATCGGTAGAACCTTACCCAGCAAGGTGATTTCTCCGGTCATGGCGATGTCTTTGGAAACCGGAATGCCGGTCATGGCCGAAACCAATGAGGTGCACATCGCTATTCCCGCCGAAGGGCCGTCTTTGGGCGTAGCACCTTCGGGAACGTGAATGTGAATGTCACGTTTGTCAAACCAATCCGGACGAATGCCGAATGCGACCGCGTGAGAGCGGACAAAAGATCTGGCCGCGGCAATCGATTCTTTCATCACATCGCCCAGTTGTCCCGTCTGCGTAACGCGCCCGTGGCCGGGCATCATGACGGCTTCGATCGACAGGATTTCTCCGCCGACTTCCGTCCATGCCAAACCGGTCGTGACACCGACCTGATCTTGTTTTTCCGCAACACCGTAAGTGTAAACCGGAACGCCCGCGTATTTTTTCAGATTCTTTTCCGTGACGCTGACGGTCTTTTTCTTGGTCGTCATCAGTTCTTTTGCCGCTTTGCGCGCCAATCCCGCCAAAGCTCTGTCCAGATTACGAACGCCTGATTCACGCGTGTATAAGCGGATCAAAGAACGTAAAGCCTCATCGCTGATTGACCATTCTTTTTCGCTCAGCCCCGCCGCCTGTTGTTGTTTTTTGATCAAATGACGTTTGGCGATTTCGACTTTTTCGTCTTCCGTATAGCCGGCGATCCGGATAATTTCCATACGATCCAATAACGGACGAGGCATCTTCAAAGAGTTTGCCGTTGTAATAAACATGACATCGGACAGATCGTAATCGACTTCCAGATAGTGGTCGTTAAAGGTCGAGTTTTGAGCCGGATCCAAAACTTCCAGCAAAGCGGAGGACGGATCGCCGCGCCAATCTGCGCCGAGCTTGTCAATTTCATCAAGCAAAAACAAGGGATTTCTGGTCTTGACTTTTTTCATGCTTTGAATGATTTTGCCGGGCATGGATCCGACATAAGTCCGGCGATGGCCGCGAATTTCGGCTTCGTCACGCATGCCGCCCAAAGAAGCGCGGACAAACTTACGACCGGTCGCGCGAGCAATCGATTCTCCCAAAGAAGTCTTTCCGACCCCCGGAGGCCCCACCAGACACAAAATCGGACCGTTAACGGATTTTGTTTTCTTTTGAACCGCCAGATATTCTAAAATCCGTTCTTTGACTTTTTCCAGACCGTAGTGATCGTGATCCAGAATTTCTTCGGCTTTTTTCAGATCCGTCTGTATCGGCGATTTCTTGCCCCAAGGCAGATCCAACAGCCAATCCAGATAGTTGCGAATGACTGTGGCTTCCGAAGACATCGGGCTCATGTGGCGCAATTTCTTTAATTCGGATTTTGCTTTTGCTTTGGCTTCGGCCGACATTTTTGTTTTTTTGATTTTGGCTTCCAGCTCGTCAAGCTCGGCGGATTCGTCTTCATCGCCCAGTTCTTTTTGAATGGCTTTCATCTGTTCGTTCAGATAATAGTCGCGTTGAGACTTTTCCATTTGTTTCTTGACGCGTCTGCGGATTTTCTTTTCAACTTGCAACACGCCCATTTCGGCTTCGATATAGCCGAACAGCAATTCCAAGCGGGTGAAAACGTTTTGCGTTTCAAGCAAGTTTTGACGATCCGCCAATTTTAGAGATAAATGAGACGCAATCACGTCCGCTAATTTCGAGGGATCTTCGATTTGACCGATCGAGAGCAGAATTTCCGGCGGAATTTTTTTATTCAGGCGGACATATTCTTCAAACTGCGTCATCAAAGAGCGCATAAAGGCGTTGATGTCGTCTTTGGCGTTCAGTTTATCGGCCATTTCTTCAATTGTTGCTTCATAGCAACCGTCATTGTCGGCAAAATCTTTGATTTTGACGCGTTTTAAGCCTTCCACCAAAGCCTTAACGGTGCCGTCCGGCAGGCGGAGCAACTGAACGACCGATCCCAAAGTGCCGACCGTGTGCATTTCTTCGGCTTTAGGATTGTCCAACGCCGGATCTTTTTGTGTCAGCAACACGATCTGACGATCGTCGTTCATCGCTTTATCCAGAGCTTTGACGGATTTTTCCCTGCCCACGAACAAAGGGACGATCATATGCGGAAAGATAACAATATCCCGCAAGGGTAACAAAGGGTATATTTTTTCTTGAGCCGGGGCGTCCATAATAACCACCTCTCCATTTTTGTTGGTTGCCTAAATCGGTTTATAAATAAGGTCGTAAAAAGTAAACTACAAGGGAGGAATGAAAAAATCCTTACGCGCTTGAGGCTTCTTTTCCTTTTTTCTTGTAAATGCGCAAAGGCTTTGTTTCGCCCAGAACGACTTTGTCATCGACCACAATTTCGCATACGCCTTCCATTGACGGCAGTTCAAACATTGTTTCCAACAGCAATCGTTCGATAATGGCGCGCAGACCTCTGGCGCCGGTTTTGCGCTCAACGGCTTTTTTGGCGATTTCGCGCAAAGCCTGATCGGTGAAAGTCAGCTTGACGTTTTCCATCGAGAACAAAGACTGATATTGTTTGACCAGAGCGTTTTTCGGTTCTGTTAAAATGGTGATCAAAGCGTCTTCGTCCAGATCTTCCAAAGTCGCCAAGACGGGAACGCGACCGATAAATTCGGGGATCAAGCCGAATTTCAACAAGTCTTCCGGTTCGACATCGCGCAGGACTTCGCCGGTTTTGCGTTCATCGGGGCCGGAAACGTTTGCGCCGAAACCGATGGAGGATTTATTGGTTCTTTGCGCGATGACCTTTTCCAGTCCGGCAAAGGCGCCGCCGCAGATAAACAGGATATTGGTCGTATCCACCTGAATAAATTCCTGCTGCGGGTGTTTGCGACCGCCTTGGGGCGGAACCGAAGCGATCGTTCCTTCCATGATTTTCAATAAACCCTGTTGAACGCCTTCGCCCGAAACGTCACGGGTAATGGAAGGATTTTCGGATTTTCTGGAAATCTTGTCGATTTCATCGATATAGATGATGCCGCGTTGCGCTTTTTCGACATTATAGTCGGCCGCCTGCAACAGTTTTAAGATGATGTTTTCGACGTCTTCGCCGACATAGCCCGCTTCGGTCAAAGTGGTTGCGTCCGCCATGCAGAACGGGACGTCCAGCGTGCGTGCCAAAGTCTGCGCCAACAAAGTCTTACCCGATCCCGTAGGACCGATCAGCAGGATATTGGACTTTGAAATTTCCACATCGGCTTTTTTGTCATCTTTGGTCGTTAAGCGCTTATAATGGTTGTAAACGCTGACGGAAAGGACTTTTTTGGCCAGTTCCTGACCGATGACGTAATCATCCAAAACATCTTTAATCTGTTTTGGGGAAGGCATTTTGCCGGCTTCTTTTGCGGTATTTTCCTGATGTTCTTCGGTCATGATATCGCTACACAAGCTGATGCATTCATCACAGATAAAGACATTCGGACCGGCGATCAGTTTTTTTACTTCATGCTGGCTTTTCCCGCAAAAAGAACAGTAAAGCGTTCCTTTTTTATCTTCTTTGGACGGTGTCTTTGTCATAGTCGTCAAAATCCTTTTTAAGTCAGACTGATTATGTTGATTTATTTTTCTTCTGTCGGTTTTTCACGAGTGGAAACCACTTCGTC
>CALXTY010000054.1 GCA_944391535.1 uncultured Alphaproteobacteria bacterium | reverse complement strand
TGCATAAACGCGCTTAATTCGTCGAAAGCGACTTCGCTTTGATCCCCCGTATCCAGATCACGCACGGTCACAACACCTTTTTCGTGTTCGTCAGAGCCCATGATCACCGCCGCGCACGCATTGATCTTGTTCGCTTTTTTCATACGCTTGCCCATATTTCCCGAATACGCCATATCCGCGATAAAACCGTTTTGGCGCAATTCGTGCGCAATCCGCATAATCGGCAGCAGCGTGTCTTCTCCGACCGGAATGACGGCAATCGGGCGCGGTTCGACAGGTTGTTTCCCCGTTTCCTGCAACAATAACGACAAACGGTCGATTCCTGCGCCGAAACCGATACCGGCGGTTTTCGGACCGCCCAATTCTTCGACCAGACCGTCATAGCGTCCGCCGCCCAGAACCGTTCCCTGAGCCCCCAAAGAATCCGTAATAAACTCAAAAACCGTATGACGGTAATAATCCAGACCGCGCACCAGACGAGGATTGACGACAAAGGGGATCCCCATTTCTTTCAAGCCGTTTTTCACGGTTTCAAAGAACGCGCGAGAATCTTCGTTTAAAAAGTCGATCATCGCCGGAGCGTTTTCCACGATTTTTTTATCGCCTTCGTCTTTGGAATCAAGAATGCGCAAAGGATTTTTTTCCAAACGCACACGGCTGTCTTCGGACAATTTGTCTTTATATTGTTCAAAGTAAGCGACCAAAGCTTCCCGGTAAGCGGCGCGGCTTTCGGCATCGCCCAACGTATTAAGCTCCAGGCGGATAAAGGGTTGCAGTCCCAAGGCCGACAGAAAATCCCATGCCAGACAAAGCACTTCGACATCGGTTTGCGGTGCGGTTGCGCCCAAGACTTCGACACCGACCTGATGCAATTGACGATAACGCCCTTTTTGCGGACGTTCATAGCGGAACATCGGCCCCGCATAAAACAGTTTCACCGGCTGGTTTTGTTCCATACCTTCGGAAATGAAGGCGCGCACAACGCCTGCGGTTCCTTCGGGACGAAGCGTAAAGCTTTCTCCGCCGCGGTCGGTAAAGGTGTACATTTCCTTGGAAACGATATCGGAAGTTTCACCGACACCGCGGGCAAAGACTTCTGTGGCTTCGAAAATCGGCGTTTGAATTTCTCCGAAACCGTAGCGTTTGGCAAAGTTTCTGGCCGTATTTTCCACAAATAAAAAAGCGGATAAATCTGTTCCGTAAATATCGCGCGTTCCGCGCGCCGGCTGTAATTTCATTTTGTTTCCCCCGCTTTTGACGCTGCCATTTTTTCCGCCAGATCCGCAATGATATCAACGGCGTTTTCGGCGTTGATCGGTTCTTTTTGTTCTCCGGCAACGAACAGCAACGCTTTGCCGTTGCCGCCGCCGCAAACACCGATATCGGCCTCTCTGGCTTCACCGGGGCCGTTAACGACACACCCCATTACGGCAATCTTTAACGGTTCGGAAAGATGTTCCAAACGCACTTCCAACGCCTTGATGACTTTTTCGACATCAATGCCTCTGCGCGCGCAAGTCGGGCAAGACACCAGACGAACGCCGTGATAACGCAACCCCAACGTACGCAAGATTTCAAAGCCGACTTTGATTTCTTCGGTCACGTCCGCCGTTAAAGAAACACGCAACGTATCGCCGATCCCGTCCATCAGCAAAGAACCGATGCCGAAAGCGGACTTAACGGTTCCCGCACGCAGACCGCCGGCTTCCGTTACCCCCAAATGCAACGGATAATCGCATTTTTGCGCCAACAGACGATACGCCTGCATCGTCATTAACGTATCGGAAGATTTCACGGAAATTTTAAAATTAAAGAAGTCGTTGTCTTCTAAAATCTTGGCGTGTTCCAAAGCGCTTTCGACCATCGCTTCGGCGCACGGTTCGCCGTATTTTTCCAACAGGTGCTTGTCCAAAGACCCCCCATTGACACCGATCCGCATCGAACAGTTATAGTCTTTTGCCGCTTGCACGACATCGCGCACGCGTTCGGCGGAACCGATGTTGCCCGGATTGATTCTCAGGCAAGCCGCTCCGGCCTGAGCGGATTCAATGGCGCGTTTATAATGGAAATGAATATCGGAAACAATCGGTACTTTGACTTGTTTCACGATTTCCTTTAAAGCCTTGGTTGATTCTTCGTCAGGACAGGACACGCGCACGATATCGGCGCCGACCGCTTCCAAAGAACGGATCTGCGCGACTGTCGCCGCGACATCGGCCGTCGGCGTGTTGGTCATGGATTGAACGGAAATCGGCGCACCGTCTCCGACGGCAACGGAACCGACATACACCCGTCTGCACGGACGGCGTTTGATTTCAGGCGTTTTCATTTTTCACCTATTCTATGTCTTCGACGACTTTGGCGGCAAAGTCTTCGGGAATGAGAGCGATATTGGAACGCAAAGCCCCGTGAGCCCCCAAAGACTGCGTTAACTGTCCGTCACAATAAACTTCCAATCCGCCGGCGTTTCCCGTTTTTAAGAACAGTTCTTCCGGCTTGTTGGAAGAAACCTGATAACGATCACCCGCATTTAACAAACGGGAAAAGATCACATCATCGTTACGCGTAATTTCGATCCAGGTTTCTTCGGTAGCAACCAGCACCAGTCGAGGATTATAATTTTTTTGCCCGTAAACACGAATGGTTTGCGGTTCCGCGGCGACCTGTTCCCGAACATCCGGAGTTTCTCCGATCGCGACAGCCGGATTTGTTTGTTCCGACGACGTTGAAACGGAAACGTCTTCTTCCGGATAGGTCGGTTTTACCGGCGGAACCGGAGGCAGAGCCGCGGACGGTTCCTGTGCTTTATTTTCAATGATAGCAGGCTGTGTCGGCATCGTTTCTTCAACCAAAGGATAAGATTGTTCAACAACCGTAATTGATTCCATTGAAGCGACCGGTTCGACGGGGATAACGCCTTCGTTATCCGAAGAAGCCTGCCATACGCCGTACGCAATCAGCAATAAAACGACAGAAAACAACAACACCTTAGGAGCCGGTATCATATTTTCGGTTTCTTCCTCAGATATGTTCAAAGTCCTTTTTTCGTCTTGAACCTGCGCAAAGAATTCCTGTTTGTAGCGAGAAATGATATCCGCCGGATCCAACCCCAAATAAGCGGCATAGCTACGGATAAAACCGTTTGCATAGGCTTCTCCGGGCAATTCTTTGTAACGATTTTCTTCCAACGCTTCCAAAAACTGATAGCGAATACATAAGTAAGAAGCGATATCCCGCAAATCCTGTTTTTTCGCCAAGCGCGTTTTACGCAACAAAGCCCCTACCGTTTCTTGTTTTTCCGAATCCGAAACATTTTCCGTTTTGCTTTCTTCTTTTTTATTTTGCGCCATAATTCCATTCCTTTTGATTACGCGGACAATTGACCCCGTTGACGCAAAGCATCGGCTGCTTGTGTAACCAATTCATCAATAACCGCCTGTACGGGCTTTTCCTCTTTAACCAATCCGACACTTTGGCCGGCCATCAAAGAACCGTTTTCGATATCCCCTTCAATAACAGCGCGGCGCAAAGCTCCGCCCCAGAAATGCTCGATTGCCATTTGCGCTTCTTTTAATTCCATTTCACCGCGCTGATATTTCTGGATCGTTTCCATTTGGAAATCCATAAAACGGCGAGTTCCCTCATTGGCGATCGCACGAACGGGGATAACCGGAAAACGGGCGTCAATTTGCACCGTCGGAACGGCATCACGGGCATTGGCGTGAATGAAAGCCTTTTTAAAGTTCGGATGCGCAATACATTCCGTCGTACAAACAAAACGCGTTCCCAACTGACAGCCGGCCGCCCCCATCGCCAAAAAGGCCGCCATCATTTCGCCCGATCCGATACCGCCGGCGACAAAAACGGGAACATCTTTAACGTGCGGCAAAATTTCCTGAACCAAAATGTTTGTCGCAACGGGACCGATATGACCGCCGGCTTCCGTTCCTTCCAAAATCAAAGCGTCGGCTCCGGATTTGACCATACGTTTTGCCAACACCAGCGCCGGTGCGAAACACATGACTTTGATACCGGCGTCTTTCAACTTTTTAATCGACTGAGCCGTCGGGATTCCTCCCGCCAAAATCGTATGCGACACTTTGGCTTCGATACAAACATCAATCAATTCGTCCAGCTGCGGATGCATCGTGATTAAGTTGACGCCGAAACTGTTTTTTGTCAGAGCCTTTGTTTTTTCTATTTCATCTTTCAGAATTTGCGGAGGCATTGCGCCGCCGGCAATCACTCCGAACCCGCCGGCATTTGAAATCGCCGCCACCAGATTATGTTCGGAAATCCAAGACATTGCGCCGCCCATAATAGCGTAACGCGCATTTAAAAACTCACGCCCTTTTTTCCAATAAGCGTCCAGAATTTCATCATTTGACAGCATTTTATTTTTCCTTACTTTCCAGATGAAACGCGTTATGCAAAGCGCGAACCGCCAGTTCGGCATATTCGGCCGCGATCAACACACTGATTTTAATTTCCGAAGTTGAAATCGTTTGCACGTTGATCCCTTTTTCAGACAAAGCCTGAAACATCTTTTGAGCAATGCCCGTATGCGTGCGCATGCCGACACCGATCAAAGAAATTTTGGCACAATCCGAATCGGAAATAACATTGTTGTATCCGACACTTTCTTTGTTTTTTTCTAAAACGTTCAACGCTCTGGGCAAGTCGGATTCCGGCAGAGTAAATGTCATATCCGTATGCGTTCCGTCCGGAGAATCACTTTGAACAATCATATCAATGCAAATATTGGCTTCGGCCATTGCGTTGAAAACCGCAGCTGACACACCCGGTTTATCCCGTACGCCGACCAGTGTAATTTTCGCTTCATCACGACTGCATGTAATGCCGCTGATAATTTCTTTTTCCACGATATCCCCCTCATCGCAAATGGTCGTTCCGACCGGATTTTTTTCAAAACTGGAAACAACACGCAAATTAACGCGGTATTTCATTGCCAACTCAACGGAGCGCGTTTGCAAAACTTTCGCTCCGAGCGATGCCATTTCCAACATTTCTTCATATGTCACCTGATCCAATTTTCTGGCGTTTTTGACAAAGCGCGGATCTGTTGTGTAAACCCCGTCCACGTCTGTATAAATATCACAGCGATCAGCCTTTAAAACGGCTGCCAAAGCCACTGCCGAAGTATCCGATCCGCCGCGCCCCAATGTCGTGATGCGTCCCTGATCGTTAATCCCCTGGAACCCCGCCACGACCGGCACCATTCCGGCCGCCAGACAGGCTTGCAGTCCTTCGACGTCAATCTGATTGATTCTGGCTTTTGAAGCGGCGCAATCGGTCAAAACGGGAATTTGCCAACCCGTCCAAGAACGCGCCGGTATTCCCAAAGCCTGCAAAGCCATCGCCAACAAACCGATTGTCACCTGTTCGCCCGTTGACACGACAACATCGTATTCTTCCAAGCTGTAATCAGAAGAAATATCCTGACAATACTTGACCAGTTGATTGGTCACTCCCGCCATTGCCGAAACGACCACAACAACTTGATTTCCGGCATCGACCTCTTCTTTTACCTTTAACGCAACGTTTTTAATGCGATCCGTATCGCCGACGGACGTCCCGCCGAATTTTTGTACAACAAGTCCCATAAAAATTTTTATCCAAGTTTGTTGATACTATTTAAACCGAGTATTCATACCTTAATATAAATAACAAAGCAAGCGAAGCTTAAAAAATTAAGGTATATTTTTTATAAAAAATCGGTTACAAAAAAGAAAACTCATTTAAAGGGCAAAAAAAATGGTTGTGAAATATGAAAAAGGGGCTTCGGACGTTCGTCCTTGGGGCACATGGGAAATTTTAGCCACCGGCGATCATTATACGGTCAAGCGGATTGTCGTTCGTCCGAAACAGAAATTGTCTTTGCAGAGCCATGCATTTCGGGACGAACATTGGATTATCGCTGAAGGAACGGCTGAAGTAACCAACGGAGATGAAATAATTACGGCTCCGGCGAACACGGCGATTTTCATTCCGGCAAAAGCCAAGCATCGCATTGAAAACATCGGTTCAAGCGATTTAATTTTCATTGAAGTCCAAACCGGAGAAACATTGGACGAAGAAGACATTGTCCGTTACGAAGACGTTTACGGTCGCGTTTAATTTTTTCCGATCGCTTTGGCAAAAGTCAACAATCTGATTTCTTTGGCTCCGTTTTTCAATAACAAACGGGCGCAGGCGTCTGCCGTTGCTCCGGTCGTTACGACATCATCTATCAAAACGATCGTTTTTCCTTTAACCGAATATTTCGGATTAAAACAAAAAGCGTTTTTAACATTTTGATATCGTTGTTCGCGCGATCCTTGTTTAGGCGTTGATTTGACCCTTTTAAGCACACACGGATTAAGCGGAACGGCACATATTTTTGAAACGCCGGTTGCCAACAGTGCCGCCTGATTATATTTTCTGGTCAGCATTCTTTTCCAATGAATCGGCACGCACGTCAACAAATCCGCCCCTGCTAGTAAATCCTGACCGGCATTCACCATTAAACGAGCCAAAAGAAAAGCCAGTTCCGTTTTATCGCCGTATTTCAACGCCAAAATCAAACGCTTGCTGATATCGTCGTACACAACGGCGGAAGCTTTTCCGTCTTCGTGATCGTGAAGAAACTGCAATTTTGAAAAACATTCGGGACACAAGGCTCCAGCCGTTTCAATTCTTTGCGAACAGACGGGACAAACCGGCGGGAAAAAAGCGTTAAGCACCGCGTCTAAAAACATAAAGCTCTATCCAATAAATAAAAATATGTTATAAAGAAACATACTGTTTTAAAAATAACGGAAAACGACCGATGAAAAAACTTTTTTTATTTCTTTTGCCTTTATTTCTTTTAAGCGGTTGCGCTTATTACAAAAACGGACAGCCGTTAACATTATTGTCCGTTAAATTCATGCATCCGTCCGATTGGAACGGAAAAGCCGTCCCTGCAAATCAAGGATGCAGAGCTCAAGGCGGACAAGGCAGTACGCCTCCTTTATATATTTCTCGTATTCCGCCGCAGACAAATTTACTGATTATGGAAATCAACAACTTGGATGTCCCGTCTTTGGCCACCGGCGGCGGACAGGGATCCGTCGGTTTTTATCATAACGGCGAATCAACGGCCGTTTTATTACCCATACCGGGAGAAACATACATTCTGCCCACATTCGCTTTTGAAGAAAAAGCCAGCCGCGTCAATCCCAGTAAACCCTATCCTTATATGCCGCCGTGCATCGAAAAAAAACAGCGTTATTCGATCACGATCAAAGCGGTACGGCGCACGGGATCTTTTGACAAGCAAGAAACCCTCCTTTTGGGAGAAGGGGAAATCTATCTCGGAAAATACTAAAAACTGAATTTTTCGATTGAAGGATCTTTAGCGTCTTGAACGGACATATTGTCAAAATCTTCGGTCTCGATTGATAAATCTTCCAAAACTAACGACGCGTCCAGAAACGAATCGGATATTTCGGCTTGCAACGTAGCTCCCAGACCGGACACGCCCCATAAAAGCGTTTGTTCATCATCGGGGACGCCGTATTTTGTGATTAAAAGTTTTAAAAATTCCTGACGGCGTTTGGTTTTAAAATAATGCGCTTCGTCGGTTGTGCCCAAAGAATGATCCCCTTTGCTGACATAGCGTATCCGATAAGCTCTGTTTTCGGCAAAACTGCTGGCAAACTCAACCGTCAACGTTTCTCGGCGACTTTTATTTTCAAAAACAAGACGGCTGGTGTATTCACTGTTGTTGTGTTGGGCAATCTCCCGAACACAACGTTTTTTATGTTCATAGGCGAACAACATCTGTTGCATACACAAGCGACGATATTTCCATTCGTTCAGCGTCGGGATCTTGCGATCTTGAATTTTCAATAAAAATCCGGCTGCCAAAGCCTGTTGCATAACTTCCTGAGGGGTCATTTTTAAACGGATTCCGGCGATATCAAACTTTAAAACATCAGTATCCGAAGATCCTGTCTTTCTGGAACGCATTTCAAACAAAGACAAATTTTCATCCTCTTTTTTCTTTGTCGCCTGAGATCCCAAATCAGGAAGATCCGGCATTTTTCCAGAACCGATTTGAGGCAATGACGGAATTGTAATTTCCTGAGGTTTTGTATTTAATAAAAAAGTCGCTTTCTCCTTATTTTTTTCTTCAATGACCGGCTGCGAAGAAGGCGGTTCCTCTTTAAACATTGGGGGTTGATCAAGCGGTTCTTTCAAGGTTTGATCAGAATTTTCGGCAGCTTTCTGTTCGGTTTTCTTTTTTTCTTCGGCTTTTTTTCGTTCGGCTTCCCGCTGTTGCATTTTATCTATTTCGGAAGACTGGAAATCCTCTTCTTCAAACAAATCGTCAAAAAGCTGCGCCACCGTTTGACGGGGAAAGACCAAAAGCAACGCCGAAAAAATAAAAAGAAAAATACGATTCATTGTCCGTACCGTAAGAAATGTTTAATAAATGTTTTTTTATAATAGCCGTATATCGTTACTTTTTCTTAAACGGGAATGCAAAAAATGTATGGAATAAAATCTCTGGGGGTTTTCTGCGGTTCCGCCGACGGGAAAAATCCCAGATACGTAAAAGATGCTTTAAAATTGGGAAAAATCCTTGCCGAAAACAATATAAGACTGATCTACGGCGCAGGTCACGTCGGCATGATGGGGGCAGTCGCCAAAGGCGCTTTGGATGCAGGCGGAACGGTTGTCGGCATCATCAATACTTTATTGCAGGATCGCGAAAAACAAATTTTAAAATTAAGCGAATTAAAAATCTTGCCTTCTTTGCACATTCGCAAGGACGCCATGCTTGAATCGTCGGACGCTTTTTGCGTTCTGCCGGGCGGGATCGGGACTTTAGATGAAATTTTTGAAGTCATGACGTTAAAACAGCTCGGAGAACATCACAAACCCATTATCATGTATAATGCCGAAGGGTTTTGGGAACCTTTAAGGAAGGTCATTGACACATTGATCAATGAAGGCTATGTTCGTCCGGAACACGCAAAATTATTAACTTACGTAGATCGTATCGAAGACATCCTACCCGCCATTGAAGCTGAAATCTCACAAAGCGAACAAAAATCCAAAGCCGGTTGATCAATGCGGAAACACGATGGCCAAAGAGGAATATTCAGGCATCATCAGATAGTTGCGGCTAAACGCGATATCTATTAAAGAAGCGTCAAGCATTTTGATTAAAGCCGACTGTACTTTTGCATTTCCCTGCTTTGCCGTTCCCAGAAAATAAACATCTCCCAAACAACATTCTTCTTTGGCCAGCGTTGCGGCGGCACACCGCGTCATCGCATTCAACATTTCCAAAACAAAACCGTGAAAATAGCGATAATCAAGATCTTTTCCCACAGCCAACCAACGTTTTGCCATTTCCGTGGCATTCCTTCCCATATTAACGGCAACGGCGGCAATCGTGTCGAACTTTCCCGTTCCCGTTTGAACAAATTTGTCCGTGACACAAACACCGTTTTTCAAACGGGGAAAATCAATCGTCAAAAAAACATCCGCTTTATTGCTTTTATACAAATACAATGTTTCTTTTTCCGCCGCACAAAAGAAATACGAATATAAGGCCTTAGGTTGCAACAATTTCTGTTTTTGACACAAATCGATCACTCTTTCCAATATAGGAACGGCATCCGCTTTCATCTGATGACACCAACTTTCGCGATCACCCTGCTTTTTGACAAATCCCCACTGTTGTTCAAACAAAGCCAATTCATCTAGATACGGAACCAAATCGACAATGGTTTTTTTCGCGATCACTTTGGATCGATAGTGGGGAACATTGATTAGCGGCAACGCGGCTTGATTTTGATCTTGCCCAACATCAAACAGATAATGATGCAACTCTTCATCGGCAATAGCCTGATGACGCGCCGTTCTGTCCGGCATTTTTTCAAGCCCGAACAAAGTATCGACTAACGCGCCGGCAGATATTTCCTTTTTATCAACAGCATTCGCAGTCATTTTTTTCCCGTTTTTCAACTTTTTCCGAAAAAAAAGATAATCGGATATTTTTTAAAAAGAGTAAAAAAGAGAATAAATGATCAAAAAAACTTGTCTGGCGTTTTTCTCGGGGTTAATCTGCACCTATGACACAAAAAACAAAAATGATCCTTTTTTTATTTTTCGTTCTGTTAATGCCGGGGTGCGCCAGCGTTCCTACGGATCCGGCCGCATTGGCGGCCTATCGTGAAGCAAACGATCCGCTGGAACCGATGAACCGGAAGATATTCGCTTTTAACATGGCGGCGGACAAGTACGCTTTGCGTCCGATCGTTAAAGGATATCGCGCTATAACGACTCCGGGTTTCAGAACAAAAGTGCGCTCTTTTTTAAGTAATTTAAAAACGCCTCTGACCGTTGTAAACGATGTGTTGCAATTAAATTTTAAAAATGCCGGTCTGGATTTGTCCCGTTTCGTGATCAACTCTACATTGGGTTTCTTCGGTGTGTTTGACGTCGCCGAAAAAATGGGAATTGAACCGAATTATCAAGGGTTCGGAACAACAATGGCCGTTTGGGGAATACCGTCGGGGCCGTATTTGGTCGTTCCGTTTTTAGGCCCGTCAAACATACGCGACTTTACAGGTATTGCCGCCAATGTGGTTTTTGATCCGTTTACTTATATTTCCTATCAGAACGACAATAAAGATATTACCAGAGCTTTTTATACCGCCGATGTCATAGAAGCGATCGCCGTTTATGAAAACAGCTTGGATTTGCTCGATGAAGCTCGAAAATCATCTTTGGATTTTTACGCTTATACGCGTTCCATGTATCAACAGTATCGAAGAAAAGCCATCGAAAACGCCAAAGGTGTTAAAACCGACGAGGACAGCAAACCGTCTTACGAGTTTTCTTTGGATGAAGAATTTGACGAATAAGGAGAAATGTATGAAAAAATTAACGGCTTTGGCTTTTTTATTTTTTATGACAGCCGTTCTGGTTTTTGCTTTTGTATGAACAGACGCTGAGTTTTTTG
>CALXTY010000053.1 GCA_944391535.1 uncultured Alphaproteobacteria bacterium | reverse complement strand
CAGCACTGACCATCACTCGTTAACAGCCACCGCCTGTACATCTCTTCTCTCTCTTATTCACTCTCTCTAAGACCTCTTTTTTCATCCCCCGTTTTTTGAGGGCAAGGGGGGTTATAATTCTTATCGCCCTCTTCTGTCAACAACTTTTTTCATTTTTTTATACTTTTTTTTATTCCGTTCTATGTTATTCCTTTTAAAGAACAATTTCATTGAGGTTTTGCCTGATGTCCGCGCCTAAAATTCTCACACAATATATAATTAAACAGTTCCTGATGTCCTTCTTTGCCGTCTTGTTGACCTTAGGATCCATTATTTTATTGTTTGATGTCATTGAGTTGATGAAAAAAGAATCGATTCCTTCTTTCGGATTCGCAAATGTTTTGGCTCTGGGATTGCTCAAGTTACCAAATATGTTGCAAACAGTTCTCCCCTTTATCGTTCTGATCGCTTCCATCATTGTTTTTTGGCGACTGACAAAAAGCAGTGAATTGGTGATTATACGTTCCGCAGGACAATCTGTCTGGCAGTTTGTAACACCTCTGTTAGTGACTTCTTTTATAATAGGCGTCTTTTCAGTTACGATTTTTAATCCTTTTTCGGCGGCAATGTATGCCAAATTTCAAAGAATGGACGATGACAGACGCGGACAACCTCATATTTCCAGTTCTCAAGGGCTATGGCTTAGAGAACACCGAGACGGCAAAATGTACGTTGTTCACGCCGGAGGAATCCGTCAGGAAAAGCTTGAATTAACACTGAAAAATGTCAGTATTCTGATCTTTTCCGATCAAAACGCCTTCCTAAAACGAATCGATGCTCAACAAGCTAAATTGCATGACGGATTCTTTGAATTAGGTAACGTCCGCATTTATGAAAACGGTAAAATCATCGAGTATCACGATCTTTTAAAAATACCGACCGAATTGACTTTGGGAAAAATTCAAGAAAATTTCGCTTCTCCGGAAACGATTTCCTTTTGGGACTTACCGGAAATCATTCAATTTTTTGAAAACTCGGGGTTCTCGGCTCATCCGCACCGGCTTCATTTACAGTCTTTATTCGTCTCCCCGTTTTTATTGATGACCATGATTCTGATCGCCGCCGTTTTTTCTGTCGATCCGAATCAAAGAAAAGGAGGAGGAGCGTTAAAAATATCCGGAGCCATCGTCAGCGGTTTTCTGCTCTATTTTATGACGCGAATTACTTACGCTTTGGGGTTTTCCACCGCTTTGCCCGTCGGATTCGCGACGTGGAGTCCGCCCTTGATTTTCGCATTTATCAGTATCGCTATGTTACTGCATCGCGAAGACGGCTAAAAACCGGTCAACAAATCGGGCAATTTTGTAAAATCATCAAAAAGTAAATCGGCACCGTTATCTTTCAAGGCCTTCGCGCGTTCGGGGGTGCAATGAGAGGCGCCCAAGAAACCGAAAGCTTTCATACCGGCTGTTTTTGCGCCGATAATTCCCGAAGTGCTGTCTTCAACAACCAGACATTTTTGCG
Organism: uncultured Alphaproteobacteria bacterium; assembly: GCA_944391535.1. Taxonomy (GTDB): domain Bacteria; phylum Pseudomonadota; class Alphaproteobacteria; order CAAGCB01; family CAG-977; genus UBA11549. Next base: position 9,670 of record CALXTY010000053.1, on the reverse strand, counting down.
GATCGACTTGCATTTTTTCGGCCGCATAAAAAAACAAATCGGGAGCCGGCTTTCCGTTTTTGACGAAATGAGAGCTGAAGGTCGTATCATCGGGGAAAAACTTCCTTAACCCCGTAACGTTCAAACATAAATTCAGCCTTTTCGGACGACTGCCCGAAGCTATACACATCTGAATCGGTAAAAGAGGCAAGGTTTCCATTACTCCCGAAACAGTCTTTAATTCTTTTGCCATGATCGATTCGGTGGTTTCATTAACTTCGTCCAAGAAACCGTCCGGAATATGATATCCGTATTCTTGTTCGACCAAAGAGCAGATCAGAGTCCCTGTTTTTCCCGTATATTTTTCCATGATATCTTTGGCGGATACGTTCATGCCGTGTTTTTTAAAAACGTCCGACCAGATTTGACAGCCCATCGTTTCGCTATCCACCAATACGCCGTCAAAATCAAAGATAATCAAATCATAATCGGTCTTCATCGTCTGCCCGCTTTCCTTCCACATTCAAAGCTTGAACGGCGATTTCAAAGGAAAACCCCGCCCGCGCCAAAACCGCCAAGTCTTTTTTATAATAATTTTTTCTGTCTTCAACGGATCGGAAAGCCCCCAATTTTCTTTTTTTAACCAAACGGCACGCGGCCTCAAGATCGGAATTTTCAAAAAAGACCGAATCATCGGATTGAAAGACTCCGTCTTGTATATCCCGATTAATGCCCGCCTGAGTTAACTTCAAACGGATATAACGTTCCGATTTTCCGGATTGCCGATACTTTTCGACAACAGATCGGGCAAACCGTTCGTCATTGACATATCCTAAGTCCCGCACTTGTTTGATGACGGATTCAATCCATTGATCCGATTGAGGGGAAATTTCAATGCCTTTGGATTTCGCTTTTGCGATCCTGCGCAAAAGCACTTGACGTAAATTTGCAACCGAACTTTCATAACGCCCCAGATAATGTAATGCTATATTCATCAGACGTTTTTGCGTTATCGGCTTTGGCTTCGATTTTTTTTCGACCACCGGCTTTTTCCTTTCAGATATCAAGTATGTCGGTTATATATGAATCTTAAAGCTTTTTAAAGAAAGTTGTTACATCATCAATGCAACGAGGAAAATAATGACAGACGCAACAACAGACGTAATTTGCCCTTTTTTAATTGATTCGGGATTGTCCAGAGGACAGGCCGTTCGTTTAACGTCTTCATTGGATACGATTATATCTCAGCATAATTATCCCGAATCGATCGGTCTTTTAATCGCCCAGTCCGCCGTATTAACGGCTTTGTTGGCTTCAACGATAAAATTTGACGGCGTTTTTACGCTTCAAATTCAAGGGGAAGGCTCCGTTTCTCTTTTAGCCACCGACATCACCACGGACGGACAAATCCGAGGATATGCCCGTTTTGATGAAAAAGCGGCTGAAAAAGCTTACAAAAATGTTCAAGAAGGCACTGAAACTCCCGTTCAGGCTTTTTTTAAAGACGGCACTTTGTCTTTTAACGTCGAAACGGGAGACCAAAGCTATCAAGGAATTGTCGCATTAAATCAACCAACATTGCCTCAGTGCGTTTTGGAGTACTTTAAACAATCCGAGCAAATTGAAACAGCTATAAAAATCGAAGTGGCGACTCCGCAACAGACGGGAAAAGGATGGATCGGTTCCGCCGTCATGTTGCAACGTATGCCGATGGATCGTCAAATCGCTCGTGAATTAAAAGAAGAAGAAATCGACGATTTGTGGCAAACGGCTGTTGTTTTGTTGCATTCCGCCTCTCCACAGGAATTGTTAGATACGAATCTTTCGCTTGAAAAATTACTTTATCGTCTTTACCACTTAAATAATTTACACTTTTTTATCCAAAAGGCGATAAAATTCGGTTGTCGATGTTCGCAAGAAAAGGTAATAGAAATGCTGAAAAGATTTCCCGAACAAGACAGGCAAGAAATGGCTGTTGACGGAGAAATAAAAGTAGATTGCCAATTCTGCGGGAAAAGTTATACTTTAACTCTAAAGGATTTAGATGCAGGGAAATAGTCAAGATGTCTTTTAAATATTCACGCCTTTTTACGTTGGCGGTTTGCGCATTGTTAACCGAAGCTTGTTCTTCCGCCCCGACCTATCGTTATGATCCGCAAACACAAAATTATGTTGCCGCACCTCAGGCTCAGTACAATCAGCCGCAAGCCTATTCGGAAACGCCTTATGTTCAAAGAGCTCCCGGAGATTCTCATCCTTTAGTCCCGTTAGGCAAAAAAATCCGTTTAAAAGCAGAAGACATCAAATTCATTTCCAGTTATAACCTGCCGACCAGAGCGCCGAACGTTGATCAATTGATGTTGGTGTATCCGGAACAAATCATTCACAAATGGGCGGTCAACCGTTTCAGTGTAGACAAGACTCCCGATCGTCATGTTCGTTTTTTGATTATTGATGCCAGTATCGTTGAAGAAAGAATTTACACGGGCGGATCTTTAAATAAGTCGGCCAAACATAAATATGTCGGTCGCTTTGAAATTTCTTTGCAAATCACCGACAATGAAGGACGTGTTTTAAGCGAAACAAGAAAAGCTGTTGACAGCCGAGATTTTCCTGATACATATACGGTCATAGATCAGGAAGCTTCTTTAGAAGCGCGTGAAAAACTTTGGATCGGATTGACATACGATCTGTTAAAACAGTTGTCGATTCAGTTGGAAGAAGAATTATCCACGCAAAGTTTCAACGAATTTATCGAAAGATAAATAAAGATCGCGGGTGTAGCTCAATGGTAGAGCAGCAGCTTCCCAAGCTGAATACGAGGGTTCGATTCCCTTCACCCGCTCCAAGAAAAAGCCCCGCACGGGGCTTTTTTTGGTTTGCGGGGGGGGACGGAAGAGAACCCGAGCAGAGGGTTCGGTGAGCCAACGGCGAACGACGCGCAGGACGTCTGTCCGAGCGGCCGGCTTGACCGGTGAGCCATGCTAACTTTCTAACACACATCTCAATAAAAATTTAAATCCCCCGACTTTTTCCCAGATTGTCTTTTCTGTTTTTAACGTTCTATGCTGAACATATAAAAAATGAAAGGGAAGAATATGTTGGAACTTCGAGCTAAAAACGATCGCGGCAAAACAAAGCTCAGTTGGTTGGACAGCCGTCATACTTTTTCTTTCGCGGACTATTATGATCCCGGACATATGGGCTTCAGCGAATTGCGCGTTATCAATGACGATATTGTTGCTCCGCGGGAAGGATTCGGCGCGCATCGGCATGACAACATGGAAATCGTCACCGTAATCATCAGCGGTCAAATGGAACACAAAGATAATCTGGGAAATGTTTATACAATCGCTCCCAGAGAAGTGCAAAGAATGACGGCCGGAACAGGTATTATTCACAGTGAAATGAACCCGTCTCTGTCAAAAGCGGCTCATTTCTTACAAATATGGATCATTCCCAAAGAATTAAATTTATTGCCGGAATATGAAAAAAAAGAATTTTCTCAAGAAGATTTGCTCAACAGATTGTGCTTGATTGTTTCTGAAAAGGGAAAAAACAATTCTCTACAAATTCATCAAGACGTTAATATTTTTCAATGCCTTTTAGAAGCCGATCAAATCGTCAATTATCAAATGCGACCTTCCCGTCAATTGTGGATCCAAATCGCGGAAGGCGGACTTGAAGCAAATTCTTTATACTTAAAAGCCGGCGACGGATTGGCTATTACGGAAGAAGCGGGAATATTAAAATTGAAGGGATTGGAAGCTCAAAGTAATTTTTTGATCTTTGACCTGCCCGTTTAAAAAAGAGGACAACTATTTCCCTTCTTTTTCATCTTTTCTGTATGATTTTAATAATGCGATTTCTTTCGCATAGCCGTCCAATTCATTTGGCGTTTCCAGATAAAAAGGCAACCCTTTTAAATAAGGATTATTAATAATCCTTTTGATCGCTTCCGCCCCCAATGATCCCTTCCCGAGTTTTTCATGTCTGTCTTTATGTGATGCAAAAGGATTTTTCGAGTCATTCAAATGAATCGCCTTTAATCTTTCCAATCCGATGACCCGATCAAACTCTGATAAAACGTCATCAAGGTGATTCACAATATCATAGCCGGCATCATAAACATGACAAGTATCCAAACAAATGCCGATTTTTTCTTTAAGATCGACTCTTCTGATAATTTCCTGCAACTCTTCGAATCGAGAACCGACCTCGGTTCCTTTACCCGACATCGTTTCCAATAAAACAGTCGTTGTTTGCTCTTTTGTCATAATTTCATTGAGCAAGCGGGCTATTTTATCAATCCCTGCATCAATTCCCTGTCCGACGTGAGAACCGGGGTGAAAGTTATAATAGTTATTCGGAAGAAGTTCCATGCGCTTTAAATCATCACTCATCGCCTCAAAAGCAAAACGGCGGACCTGCGGATCTTTTGCGGCCGCATTCAACGTATACGGCGCATGCGCCAATAAAACGCCAAAATGATTTTTTCCTTTCATTTTTAAAAAACGTTCAAGATCTGACGGATCAATCGCTTTCGCCGCACCCCCGCGAGGATTGCGCGTAAAAAATTGAAACGTATTGGCTCCGATTTTCAAAGCCGTTTCGCCCATTGCCGCAAACCCCTTGGCAACTGAGAGATGACAACCGATTTGAAACATTACATTCTTCCGTTTTTGTAAAAAAGCTTGTTCTTGACAAAACTTTACATTTACAGCACCCTTGATTTCAAAGGAAATATGATGAACGCTCCTAAAAATCACGTCACCGCTTATGACATTATACGCATTCTTGCCGCTTTACTGGTTGTTCTGGGGCATTCCACATATCTGACAATCACAACAAATTTCGGCGGAATTGATTATCATTTACCCGCAAATCTCGATCCGACTTACAGATCCGACTTTTTTAAAACATGGCATTATCTCAGTGCGTGGGTCTACAGATTCCATGTTCCTCTGTTCTTTATGTTGGCCGGATCCGTCTATGCCTTAAAGCCGATCAAAACCATAAAAGATTTATTGAAAAAAAAATCATATCGACTTTTGTTTCCTTTTCTGCTGATCGGACTGTTTTTTATGATTCCGTTAAAAACAATCGGAAAATTCTTTGATCCGCAACAAGCGACAACCGTTATTTTTAATTTTTTAACCGGACACGAAAGCGGGCATCTGTGGTTCTTAACGTCTTTGTTTTGGTGTTTTCTGGTCTTTTGGGGATTAAAAAATCTCCTCAAAAACAATGTGTTGCTTCTGTTTGTGACATTCCTTATTTATCTATTTCATGACCTTTTACCCGAAGGATATTTCGATTTTGCTTTTTCCATGCAATTCCTCTTTTTCTTTGCGACAGGATACTGCTTTGAAAAAGTTCGACCTTTCTTTGAAAAGCATCTTTCAATCACTTTTTGTCTTTTCCCGTTGCTGATTTTCTTGAATATCCTTGATACGCAAAAACACTTCTTACCCGCGGTCGGCTTCATGCTGGCGGGCTGTTTTTTGATCTACAATTTTGCTTTTTGTCTGACAGTTTTATTCAAGAATCGTTGTAACAGTTCTTTTTTCAGACAATCAGCCAAGCAAACTATGACCGTTTATTTACTTCACGATCCGTTAATGATCGTTATTTTGTATCTTTGTATGCAAAAAGAATTACTGACTTCCGCCGTCGGCTGTTGGATTTATTTTTTCTGCCGAACAATCGGTGTCGTTTTCTTATCCGTTTTCATCGGTATCATTATCAAAAAAGGTATTGTTTATGCAAAAAGCTTTATTAATCATAGACGTCCAAGCCTCCAGTGTCACAAAAACCGACCTGATCGCAAAAATTGAAAAGCTGCAATACAGCTATGAACACGTTTTTGTTTCCAAGTTTATTAACAAAGATTCCCCTTTGATTCCTCTGACCGGTTGGAACGGGTACGAAAACGAAGATTTGGTTTTTCAACCGGCTCCTTTTGCCGTTGTTTTTGAAAAAAACATTTACAGTTCTTTTATTGACGATTTGAAAAATTTTAACGAAGTGCATTTATGCGGTTTTGATACGGACGCTTGTGTTTATAAAACCGCCATGGATCTGATTGAAAACGGCGTTCGCCCTGTCGTTTTAACCCATCTGTGCGGCAGTGCCAAAGAGCGTTTTCATCAAATCGGACTGGAACTGTTAAAGCGTAACATCGGAGAAGACAATCTCGTTTAATCTTTCTTTTTGCGTGCCGAAATCAAAAGCATCATCGGGCGGCGCAATTCTTCCGCCATTTCGAAATATTGATTTAAAAACGCTTCGGTCGGTTCGGGTTCAACGACTTTCAGCAGTTCAAATCCGTTTTCAAGAAGCGTGTTTAAGTATGTCGTTAAAGTCCTGTGATACTTTTCAACCTGTTGTCCTAAAAAACAGGTTTTTCTCTTTCCCTGCAAAAAATAGCGATCCACCGGCCAATGAAGCTTTTCCCCTGCCGGAGAATAAAACCAATCTTGTTTTCCTTCAGCCGTAAAAATCGGGTGTTCGACTGAAAAAACAAAATATCCTCCTGCTATTAACCAATGACTGATTTTACGGCAAATCGATTCAAATGACTCAATATAGTGAAGCGCCAAAGAACTGAGTACAATATCAAAAGAATTTTCTAAAAAAGAAACTTCCTGCAAATCCGATTGTATATACGTTACAATTTCAGATTTTGTCTGTTGTTTTGCTCTGTGCAACATTTTTTCGGAGATATCGACTCCTGTTACGGATTTTGCTCCGTGTTCCGCGGCATAAACACAATGCCAACCGAAGCCGCACCCTAAATCCAAGACTTTTTTATCCTGAAAATCCGGCAGCATCTTTTCCATAGTCGGCCATTCACCCGCTCCGTCCAGACCTTTTACGGAGCGCAACATTTGTGAATAACTGTCAAAAAAGCTCTGATCGTCGTACTGATTTGACATGATCTTACAAAAAAATCTCCGGTTTTAAATAAGTCGCGCATTTCGGAATGATCAACTGTTGCGCCTTTTCATACATTTCCCCTTTAAAGCATCGCGCATGAACAGGACATACGTGAACACAAGCGGCACAGGAAATACATTTTGAGAAATCCGTTTCTTTCGGATTTTCCTGCGATATCGCCTGAACGGGACATACTTCAACACACTTCAGACAAGAAATACACGCATCACTGACACTCGGATATAACGGGATAGGTAAAGCTTCTTTGTACGGTTTCTTTCCGGGAACGGATACGGACGAAAAATCTTTATTTTTAATTTTTTCAACGCATCGGGCGGCAAAATCATCAATAACTTTGAAATCGTCCCGATCCGGTCGATCGGCGGCAACAGCGGGGAACAATGAATGTCTGGCAATAAAAGCTCCGGCCGCAATTACTCGAAAACCGTTTTGTTCTAAAGTCTCTTTTAATTCCAGCAAAGCGTCTTCATAGGCTCTGTTCCCATAAACAACAACGGCGATTGCCGGCGTTTGATCACCTTTTACGGTCATCAGACGTTGTTTTGCCAATGCCGGAATCCTGCCGGCGAAGACGGGCATTCCGACAACAACCGTATCCGTTTTTTTAAAAGCAACCGGTTGAATTTCTTGCATTAAAGACGCTTGATCCGAAACATCGAAAACAGAAGCAATTCTATTCACGATTCCGGCAGTTGTCCGAGTCGGACTGAAATGAATTTGATAAATCATCCTTTTCCTTCCTAAAAAATCTTTCCATTAATTCTTACTAAAACTATCCTCTCATCACCTGAAATAAACGCCTGTAACGGAAAAACATCCTAAAACAAGTGCTATCACTTTTTTTATCGTAAATTTGTCTGTTTTAAAAATAACAGATAAAATAAATAATAAAAACACTCTCGCCTGTTCAATAACTATCACAATCGTCGGCGTATCATTTATGAAACTAAAAGTTTCAAATACATAATAAATCGCTTCTAAAATTCCGACAATCAAAAAAAACAAATAAAGATAACATCAACACAAAATAAAAAGAAATTTGCACATATCCCAAAACCGAATCAATTGCGAACGTTAAAAACAAACTGCTTGCCTCTATCAGTCCCACCAACGCGATCGGAATATACCGTAACGCTTTGACAAAACAAATATAGCCCCCTAAAATCAAGACAGCATGAAGCACGACATACGGCAGTGCCGACAAAGAACAAGAAATCCTATAAAAAAAACCAATTAAAATTTGCCCCGTAAACGCGATACAAGATGTTATCAACAAAACCTTATAATAACTGTATTTGTTTACCGCATAATCCAGTAAGACATCACAAAACGCATTCGAAACCGTAGCAATAATTGCGGTATATCTATGTTCGCTCATTTTTTTCAGCGCAGATAAGATCGGCTTACCCGAAAAACAATAAAAAATGGTGTCCCCGGCGAGAATCGAACTCACAGCCCCAGGTTTAGGAAACCTGTGCTCTATCCGGTTGAGCTACGGGGACATCAAATCCTTTTTACTCATTTTAACTGAAAAAAGAAATAAAAAAAACGGAGTCTTTCGACCCCGTTTTTACAATCATAACAAATGCCCTAAGAAATACGGCAACTGGACTCGCCACGCTGGCCAATCATGCGGCACATCATAGCCCCAGTAATCAACCCACGCGTTAATCCCTTTGGAACGCAAAATGCCGTCTAAAGCGCGCGTATCGTTGATACACTCGTGTTCCCATGCTCCTTGTCCGACAGAAATGATAATTTCCGAACGATTGTACAGATCTATGATCCCTTGATCGTTCATATTCGGCAAATATTCCAACGGAGAATTGAAATAAATCCCCGGTTCGTCACATTCCCCGAAGAAAGAACGAATACTGTACAGACCACTTTGCGCAATCACCGCATCAAAAATATCCGGACGGCGGAAGAAAAAGTTCGCCGCATGCAATGCGCCCATGGAACAGCCTGTCGTCATCATGCCTCCGGCACGGTAATTGCTGCCCATCGCATTAATATCCAATGCCCATGGAACCACTTCTTCACAGACGTAATTAAAGTACTGCTCAAAACGATACAAACGATCTCCCGGCCAGTTGGCACAGACAAACGTTTCCCAGTCCAAGCCGTCAACACAGAAAAACTGCGCACGTCCTTCCTCAATAAATCCGGAAGCGGCATCGATCATGCCGAACCCTTCGTATTCATAAAAGCGACCGCACTGAGACGGGAAAACCAAAATCGGCTTTCCCGCATGCCCGAATACCTTCAATTCCATATGACGCCCTAAAGACGGGCTGTATTCGTTATAATATTCAATCTTCATCAGCACTTTTCCTGAACAAAGTTGATAATTTCATCCGTTTTTTCCTGAGTATCCGCACGCATCAGGTACATATGATCACCCATAACAGGCGCAAAAATCGCGTCGACATCATGATACTGCATCAAATTATCGCCGTACTTTTCACAAATTTCTTCGTGTGAGTGAACATAATTGAAGCAGTCCTTACGTGCGACATAGATCCCGATGTATTTCTTTTCAGTCGGTTGATACACTTTATCGTGCACAATCATATCGGCATACATCTGATAAACATCGGTATCATGTTCATAGTTCATCAATTCGGGCATGCAACCACCTGGCGGACGCATATTGACTTCCAAAGCGACATAGTCGCCTTTTTTACCCAAACCTTTTTTATCTTCGTAAAATTTGAAAAACTCAAAATGG
>CALXTY010000052.1 GCA_944391535.1 uncultured Alphaproteobacteria bacterium | reverse complement strand
CCGAACTGTTGCCTTATATCAAAGCCATTGTTGATGAAAAGCAGGAAAAAGGGCTGTTTTGGATTACCGGTTCGCAACAGTTTCACTTGATGAAAGGTGTTTCTGAAAGTCTGGCCGGTCGTGTCGGTATTTTAAATCTGGAGGGGTTATCCTTACCTGAAATCGAAAAACAACCCTTTTACGACAAATTCCTGCCCACACAGGAATGGATTCTCAAACGGTCGAAAACGGCAAGAAATATCGATTTAAAGGAATTGTATCAAATTATATGGAAAGGTTCATACCCTGCCTTGAATAAAGGGGATAATGTCGATTGGGAAGATTTCTACGGTTCATATGTTCGGACATATATAGAACGGGACATTCGCGATTTAACGACCAGCGGTGATGAAATGCAGTTTTTTGCGCTTTTAACCGCTTTAGCTGCCAGAAGCGGACAACTGCTGAATTTTTCTGATGTTGCACGAGATATCGGCAAACCGGTTGCAACGGTTCAACGCTGGGTTTCCATACTACAAACATCAGGCTTAATTTATCTGCTTTATCCGTTTTCAAGAAATATCAGCAACCGAATGACAAAGATGCCGAAAATTTACTTTATGGATACGGGGCTTGTTTGCTACCTGACAAAATGGAACACCCCCGAAACGTTGGAAGCAGGTGCAAAAAGCGGAGAGATTCTGGAAACCTTTGTTGTTTCGGAAATTCTGAAAAGCTACCTGCATAATGGCAGAACACCGAACATTTCGTTCTATCGAGACAAAGACAAAAAAGAAATTGATGTTATTTTGGAAGAAAACGGCTTGGTCTATCCGATAGAAATCAAAAAGAAAACCAATCCCGACAAAGGTGATATCAAGAATTTCAACGTGTTGGAAAAAGCCGGCGTAAAGATGGGGGACGGAGCCGTTGTCTGTTTGGCGTCGACGCATCTGCCCATAACATCGAACGTATCTGTGATACCTGTGTCGTATTTATAAAAGCGCGCAAAATCTTTGAAATGACATAAAACGTATTTTTTCTCTTGAGTTTTTTTATTTTGATTCTACCATAATATAAAGATCACTTCGTGATCTTCGAGTCTTTTTTAAAAGACCTTAGTCGACTTTAATAGGTTCCGCAGACTTAAACTGAATTCCAAACCTACCTTATTCAGAGGTAGGTGTTTTTATTTTTCCTATCTTTGAACAGTTTTAACAGTTCCAAAACAGGAGGAATGGAAATGGAACAGAATTATACATTACAGGCAGAACAAGAATCTGCCATCAAAACAGAAACAACAGTATCGTCAACAGCTAACTCAGCATCAGTTTCTGATTCGGCGCAAGCCAATAGCGATCAAATTTTATCACAAGAGCATACTTCGACAGAAGATTCTGCAACGCCGTGTGAATCGGATAGTGCGGACGATCTTTTGGAAAAAGCATGCAACGAATTCCAAAATTTTTCAGGGGTGCTTTTTCAAAATAGAGAAATGCTTTACAAGGCATTGGCCTATGCGTACCGATACAGCAGGGATGCATCAAATGAGGAATTGAAACTAAAGGCTACTGAAAGAGGCGTAAAAGTTGGAGAAATTGCCGATTGCCGTGATAAAAATCGGATTGTCATTGAACTGGTTTGCCAAAGAGCTGCCATGGAGTACCCCAATCTGCCCGATCGGAAAAAAATCTACAGAATGCTGTTAAACAGACTATGGGAGGAGGACTTGTCTTTTGAAGAAGTCGTTGATCGCTTGAACTCTGAGGGGATTGAAAAAATTGCTCGGAGAAAGACAGCGTCTGATGTGGCCGTAAATGATGCGGTGGACGATACTGCGCCACTGGAAGACACTATGGTTGACGATGATGCCGATCATTTCAACAACGATAAAAAAGAAGAAGTAAAAAATGACATTCTCGACTGTCTGAACGCTTCAGGTTTGGATGAGACTACGCAGAAGGATTTGGAAAACAAGATTATTAACATCTTTGATGACGAAACGGTTACCGTCAATAAATTTACTCCTGAGCAGAAAAAAGTAATGGATGCTCTTTTTGACGGACGGAGTAAGAGCGGCATTAAAAAAACAGAATGCTACTTACATATTAGCCAGACGCTGTTCAAAAATTAACGGAAAAACTTTCTTCCTTTCGAGAATCAAAAAACGGTAAGCCATATAGATCTCTTTTTAAGAACGCAGAAGATTAAGTACGGTGTGTAACACACTAAAAACACATCGGAGCTGATATGAAGAAAATGTCCGAAGAAGATCAGCGCATTATATGCCTAAAACGCGAGGCTAGGAATGATGCCACATATTACGATTTGGCAAGGAAGATTGATGACAATCAAGAAACCTTAGCCAACCCGTCTTATGTGGCATCATTACAAAATAACCTTATTGCTAGGCTTGCACCGCTGATTAAGAAAGATAAAACCCCCGTTTTTTTCACGCTGAATGAATACGTCGATAAAAACCCGAAGTATGTTCCTGAAAACGATTTGCAAAATTACAAGCCCAGTTCATTTTTGGAGCGCATAAAAAAGCAGTTTATACGTCATTTGCCGCAAGCCAAAGTGCATATGGTATTGGAAATCAAATACGACAATCGCTTTGGGTGGCTGCCTCATATCCACGGGGTCGCACTCAATACAGACCTGCAATCGGTTTTTGAGTGTCTAACAAAACATACACCGGAGACAGAAAATTATTTTCTAAGCAAAGAAGCCATTCCGCCCTCGGATAAATGGATAGTTGATCCGTTGGTTTACGGCATACCGCACGACATCTGTCTGGTTAAAGTTAAGGAGATCGAAAAAACACCAGAGAAGTTTGTCACGTACCTGTGCAAATTTCGCACTTACGAACGTCCGTACTATATCAATCTATTAAAAATTAAAGCGGGCAAGAAGCAACGAAATCCATCACGAACTTGTCAACTTTTGAAGTTTTACGATAGCCATAAATACTCTGAATTTTATAGAAATATCGGTCTTCAAATGACAAAAAGTGTCATTGAGAAAAAAGTGAAAGATGCATCTAAACCCCTTGTAGATGCCTCAAAACAGCGAAAAGATGCAAAAGATGAGCATAAACGGTTTGAACACAATAGACGTTTCAATCTCGAAGACGCGATGAACTTCCTTGGATATTCCTCTTTCAGATCGAGAGAACAAGAAAACATTACGCGCTATTTATTAGGCCACTCATCTGCGTTAGTTGTAGAAAAAACAGCTTTCGGTAAAAGCTTCATATATCAAATCGTCGGTTTGACAAGAAAGCATCTCTGTATCGTCGTCATGCCGACCGTATCATTAATGCTGGATCAAAGCTTTCATTTGAATAACAGGATTAAAAATATTTCTGTTGTTCTGCATTCCGGACAATCGCAATCCGTTCAGGAAAAAAAGCTGACAAAGCTCTGTAAAGAGAAATATAAATTTCTGTTTATATCGCCGGAAATGCTTGCCACACAAAAGCTGCAGAAGGTTTTGGACAAGATTAAAGTCAGTACCATTGCGATTGACGAAGCGCACTGCCTCAGTCTGTGGGGTAGTGATTTTCGACCTGAATACTTGGAGTTGAAAAACCTTATCGACCGCTTCCCCAACGCCAAGCGGATTTTGATGACAGCCACAGCCGATAAAGTGACCCGACAAGATTTAAAGCAAATAATCGGGTATGAAAAGCTCTTCGTCGGTGATTTGTCACGTCCGGAAATCTCATTTCGACTTGTGCGAAAAAGTAAAGACGAAAAAAACAAATGGAACAACTGATGCAGCTGCTTAGTCCTTATCATCAACAGGGGCTGATGAAAGAAACGGTCATCATTTATTGCGGAACAATTGATAAGGTTAAAGCCCTTACGTATCTTTTAAAAGAAAAAGGGCTTTCTGCATTGGATTTTCATTCACAAATTCCCAAAAAACAAAAAAGAACGGTCGTTCAGCAATTTTTTAAGAAGCCGTCTTTGATTGTCGCAACAAACGCTTTCGGTATGGGCATTGATAAGCCCGATGTTAGAGCCGTCATTCACGTTGATGTTCCTGCCAGCATCGATATGTATTATCAAGAAGCAGGCAGAGCTGGTCGCGATGGCAAAAAAGCTCAGGCAATATTATTCTTCAATAAGCGCGACGTAATGCAGACAAAGATGCTTTTTGCGAATCCAAAGAAAAAGAACGCTTCTTCCGATGAGCACAAACATCTGATGACCAAAGCAAGGCGTTTTAAAAAGATGAAAAAAATGATCAATATCTCGTCTGACAAAAAACGCATAAATTTTATGCTCTCTTGTCTTGGATCAAAAGGATAGAACGGATTACGCATACAAATGGCTTAAATCCAGACCGTCATACCGGACTTTTTCAACCATTGTCTTCTCAAGGACTTTTATGCTGATCGTCCCGTAATGGTCAGCCAAAGAAGAACCGCGTTCCCAACCGCCTAAGCGCAGAACGTGCTCATTGCTTGCATCGTTATTGCGCAGTTCGGTACGAAACGTGTGTCTAAAACTGTGAAACACATGACCTTTCCCCATTCGGTCTTTCGCTTTTAATGTCCGGTTGACGGTTTCTAAAAAACGACCGAACCAACGGGACATCTCGTCCGAATAGGCTCCTCGGGCATTAGGTTTCAGTTCCGGAAACAGTCGTTTTTCCCTTCTCATTTGCCGAACATAATCCAAAAAGCCCATCTTTATCAGCTCGGGGTGAACGGGGATTTCGCGAATGCCGGCTTTTGTCTTAACGTGTTTGTCGCCTTCATCGTTAATGCTGATAACCCAAACACCCTCCGTTTGATGAATGTCTGACGGCAACAACTGGCACAGCTCGTTACATCTGGCTCCGGTAAACAATCCTAACAACGGCACCCAAAATCGTGCGCGGCGGGGGTGAGCTTCCCCGACAATGTTATATCCCGATTTATCATCGCGACACCCCGTATATATCGGCGCGTGAAAAATTGCGTTTAATTGATTTAACGTAAAGGGAAGTCTTTTAACACCTTCGTCATCGTTTTTCGCAACCGGTACGTCAACGCAATCAAAAGGGTTTTCCTGCAGGTACTTGAAACGCACAGCCCAGGACAACAGTTTTTTCACAATGCTGATATATTCCCCCAATGTCTTGGAAGAAATGCGTTTTGAGGGGTGTTTGCGACCCTCTGCTATGTCGTGAAATACGTTGTAGTTTCCTTGATGTGTCCGCGCAAAGCCTTTGGTGATAAAGGGGAGTTCCGCCACCGCTTTTTGCAGGTCGTCACTGGTAAGCGTGCGAATGGTCTTTTCTTTTCCGAGCAGCTCTTGCCAAACGCGGGTTTTGGCTAAAATACGCTCCTGTGAATCCTTTGTCGCATTTTTGCGGGATTCCAGGTTGTTATACGTTTCCGCCAACTGAACCAATGTCAGATCGGGTTTGAGCGGCTTAGCCGTTGTTGTCGTTATTCCTGATGCATAAGATCCGAACGTAATCGCCGCCGGAACACCGCTTAACAGACGTTCGGGGAAATTTTGGGTCTCCCCGGCGGCCATTTTGGCCATAAAAGAACAAAACTGCAAAACGGCACGCATAAAAGCTTCAAACAAAATATCGGCAGTTTCTTCCGAAGGAAACGGGTAGCCGTTGCGCAACAAAAACAAGCTGACCGTTTTTTCCATATCCGAATAATACGCCAAAGAATATTTCGAACGCAACATGGCAAACTGTTGCATATAAGGTTCGGAAGTCAGCACCTTACCCGCTTGTTTGGCTTTTTCCTCATTGATGGCGTTCAACAGCCATTCATAAGCGAAGATTTCTGCCTGTTGCCTGTCAAAGTCCAAACTATTGTCGTCTTTGTTGTAGCCCATTTTTTCACGTTTTTGATGTTTGCTTAACTCTTGATTTAAGATTTTCGATGCTACCACAATATAACGTTGTTGAGCTATTTTTTTGTCTGTCGTTCGCAAAGAAATCCAGACCTGTTTTTTACCGGAAGGGTGGCAGGCGTTTCGGGAAACGCGCAGTATGGCATAATAAGAATAACCGCGATTGTACAATGTCATGACAACCGCCCGTGCTAACAAGGTTTGTTAGCAGTTTTGTTAGCACTGCTAACATTTCCCCGAGCACAAAAAAGCCAAGTTCGTTTGTTTTCAACGACTTGGCTTTCAAAGTGGCTGGGGAACCTGGACTCGAACCAAGACTAACGGAGTCAGAGTCCGCTGTTCTACCATTAAACTATTCCCCAACGAACAATTCAGAAAATATATAATCCTTTGTGTTTTTTTTGACAAGAGTTTTTTTTAAACAAGTAATCCGTTTACACCATCAATGATGAATTGTGCCGCCATGGCTCCGAGGATAATACCCAACAGCTTTGAAATAACGGTATTAATGGTTTGTCCGAACAATCTGGCGAACTGGTTAGACATCAGGAAGAGGACATAAGTAATCAGGCAGACGGCAACCAAAGAACCGATAACATAGGCCTGTTGTTTAAAATCGCCGTGTCTTTCAGACATCAACAGGATAATGGAAGCGATAGAACCCGGCCCCGCGATCAAAGGGACGGCCAACGGGAAAACCGAAACATCATTTTCATAAGGATTTTCAGAAGCTTCTTCAGCGGCTTTTTCTTTTTGTTCTTCGACAAAGATCATTTGCAAAGCGACAATAAACAGCATAATTCCGCCGGCGATTCTGAAAGCCGGAATAGAAATACCCAACAAGTTCAGGAAAGCTTCTCCAGCGTAAGCGAAAAACAACATAACGGAAAAACCGATCAAGACAGACCTTTTAGCCATCAACAAGCGATATCCCGGACGCGGACTTTCGGTCAGGCTCATAAAGATAGGCATATTCCCGATCGGATCCATTGTTACGAAGAGCATCGTAAACGAAGGTAAGAACAAATCGAGAAAGACAGACATAGACGGAATTCCTTTTTTTATAAATTTTTTAATAAGATATCATAAAAAAAAAGAAAAAAGAAAGAGGGGAAAAAAGATTTTGTTTTTTCTTTAGTCTGTTTCATATATGTTATTGCAAGTATTTTTAAAATTGGGTTTTTTTCATGACGGACTTATCGCACATTCGGAATTTTTCAATCGTAGCACACATTGACCACGGCAAATCGACATTGGCCGACCGGTTGATACAACAATGCGGCGGATTAACCGAACGCGAGATGCGCGATCAGATTTTGGATTCGATGGATTTGGAACGCGAACGCGGTATTACGATTAAGGCGCAGACCGTTCGTTTGAATTATAAAGCGAAAGACGGACAAGAGTATCAATTGAATCTGATTGACACGCCGGGGCATGTGGACTTTACCTATGAAGTCAGCAGATCGTTAGCGGCTTGTGAAGGATCCTTACTGGTTGTCGATGCATCTCAAGGGGTGGAAGCCCAAACATTGGCAAATGTTTATAAAGCACTTGATGCGAATCATGAATTGGTAACCGTGATTAATAAAATCGATTTACCGGCGGCTCAACCCGACAAGGTCAAGGAACAGATTGAAGAGGTGATCGGAATAGATACGTCCAACGCCGTAGAAACTTCAGCGAAGACAGGATTGGGGATTCAAGAGGTTTTGGAAAGCATTGTCACGGAACTTCCCCCTCCGCAGGGCGATAAGGACGCTCCTTTAAAAGCGATGTTGGTTGATTCCTGGTACGACCCTTATTTAGGCGTGATTATTCTGGTTCGCATTAAAGACGGCGTTTTAAAGAAAGGCATGAAGATTCGAATGATGGCGAACGGCACGACTCATGAAGTGGAACGTGTCGGTATTTTCACGCCGAAAATGAAAGACATCAACGAACTGACTGCCGGAGAATTAGGTTTTATTACGGCAGGGATCAAAACGGTCGGAGACACAAAGGTCGGTGATACGATTACGGACGACAGACGCCCCGCGTCGGCTCCCCTTCCCGGATTTAAGCCGAGTGTGCCCGTTGTGTTTTGTTCTATGTTTCCTTTGGACACCAGTTACTATGAAAATCTGCGTGACGCTTTGGGTAAGCTCCAGTTAAACGATGCCAGTTTTGAATATACGCCCGAGAAATCTGCGGCGTTGGGTCAAGGATTCCGTTGCGGATTTTTAGGACTGCTTCATATGGAAATTATTGAAGAACGCTTGGAACGCGAATTTGATTTGGATTTAATCACGACGGCTCCGAGCGTTGTTTATAAAATGCACATGACGGACGGGACATTAAAGGAATTGCACAATCCCGCCGATTTTCCGGAAGTAACGAAGATAGCCTCTATTGAAGAACCTTGGGTAAAGGCATCGATTTTAGTCCCCGATGAATATTTGGGATCCGTTTTACAATTATGCACGGAACGCCGGGGGGTTCAAAAAGATCTGACTTATGTCGGATCCCGCGCGATGTTGGTTTACGACCTTCCGTTGAATGAAATTGTGTTTGATTTTTACGATCGTTTAAAATCGATCACGCGGGGATACGCCAGCTTTGACTATGAGGTCGCCGGTTATCAAACCGGAGATTTGGTCAAAGTCACGATTTTGGTCAACGCAGAAACAGTGGACGCTTTATCTTTCTTAGCGCATCGTTCGGACGCGGAACGCCGGGGCAGACAGATTTGCGAACGGTTAAAAGTTTTAATTCCGCGTCATCAGTTTAAGATTCCCATTCAGGCGGCGATCGGAGGAAAGATTATTGCGCGCGAAGATATTGCGGCCTTTAGGAAAGACGTGACCTCGAAATGCTATGGCGGCGACATTACCAGAAAGCGCAAATTGTTGGAAAAGCAGAAAGAAGGCAAGAAGCGTATGCGTCAATTTGGCAAAGTCGAAATACCGCAATCAGCCTTTATCTCTGCATTAAGGATTGGGGATGACTAAATTATTTACCGGCGAAGGCATTTTTATATTTCTTTTTTCTGCACAAAAAGATCAGCATCAGCCCGATCAAACCGATATTGATCCATGCCGGCCAAAGTAAAAGGGTTTTAGGGAACGTATCCGCCAATTGAGGAGAAATTCCGGTAATAATCGTCAAGACATCGGAAGTTGCCAGACTGATATATTCGCCTGTTTCCAAAGCGGCGACGGCTTCGGCGGAAGCCGTAAAGACCGCGACGAACAATAAGATCCACCCTAAAAAACGACCTAAGAACATATTAGCCCTTTTATTCTCTTTCTTAGCCAGTAGAATAATAGAGAATATTTTTAAAATTTATTAAAAAAGACAAGCAAAAAATAAATTTTTAAAAGAAAAAAGAAAAAAATGTTGTTTTTTAGCAATGAATCGGTTATTTCTAGCCCTGTTCAGGTCAGGCAAGGAGAGATGTCCGAGAGGCCGAAGGAGCTTGATTGGAAATCAAGTATAGGTGTCAAAGCCTATCAAGGGTTCGAATCCCTTTCTCTCCGCCATTATTTTTATTTTCCTTTCATTGAAGTTTTTGTATGGGAATCTAGGCTTTTGGCAATAGATTCTTTTTTGATATAATTGTGAAAAATCAAAAAAAGCGGAGAAATTGCCATGGAACAGACACATCGCCCCGTCATTATCGGCATCGGAGAATTGCTATGGGATATGCTTCCTTCCGGCAAAAGAGCGGGAGGCGCCCCTGTTAATTTTGTTTACCACGCCACGCAACTCGGTGCCGAAGGGTATGCGATCAGTGCCGTCGGGAACGATGCGCTCGGGGATGAAATTATTGAAGAATTAAAAAGAAGCGGCATTAAATACAGCATTACATGGAATAATTATCCTACGGGTCATGTCAACGTTATTTTAAACAAAGGGATACCGACATACGAAATCGTTGAAAACGTTGCTTGGGATCATCTGCAAATCACACCGGAATCTCTTGATCTGGTTGAAAAAGCCGATGCGGTTTGTTTCGGGACATTGGCTTTACGCAGTTTGGATTCAAGAAAGACGATAGAAACCCTTTTAGAACACGTACCGCAAAAAGCCTTACGTTTTTTTGATATCAACCTGCGCGGGACATATTATTCAAAAGAATTAATAGAGGAGCTTTTAAAGAAAGCAAACGTTTTTAAAATGAACGACGAAGAAATAACGGTTATCCGTCAGCTTTTTAATTTCGGGGGCGATGATGACGATTTGTGTCGTGAAATGATCAAACGCTATCATTTGGATTATATGATTTTCACGGCCGGAGAAAAATACAGCATTATCTACACCGAACGGGAAAAATCCTACCTGCCGACACCGAAGGTGGACGTCGCGGACACCGTAGGAGCGGGAGATTCGTTTTCAGGAGCCTTTGTCTATAGCATTTTGACAGGGAAATCCTTACACGAAGCACATCTTTCGGCCGTACGAACAGCCGCGTTTGTTTCAACCAGATCCGGTGCATGGCCCCTTTATGAACAGGAGAGCAAACATGACTAATTCAAATACGGGAAAAAATCTTATTTTAAAACTTATCCCTGTCATGTTGGCTTTTTTTGCCATGGGCTTTGTCGATTCAGTGGGGATTGCGACAAATTACGTCAAGAAGGACTTTTTGTTGCCCGACAAAATCGCCAACATTCTGCCGTCAATGGTTTTTTTCTGGTTTTTGGTCGGCTCCGTTCCCACCGGTATGCTGATGAACAAAATCGGCCGAAAATAGACGGCTTTAATCAGTTTGGCGGTCACTCTGCTTGCTTTGATTTTACCGGTTTTCGGATATAACCTGCCGATAATGATTATTTCTTTTTGCCTTTTGGGCATCGGGAATACCGTTATGCAGGTTTCCCTTAACCCTTTGATTTCCAACTTAATCAAGTCGGACAAGCTCTCCAGTACTTTGACATTCGGTCAATTTATCAAAGCCATTTCTTCGTTTGTCGCACCGATTTTAGCGGCATGGGGAGCCCTGCATTACGGCAAATGGCAATTGTTGTTTCCCATTTTCGCGGCAGAAGCTTTTATTGCCGTTCTCTTTTTATACAAGGAAAAAATTCCCGAAGACGAAATCAAAGATAAAGCGTCCACTTTCGGCGAATGCTTTGTTTTGCTCAAAGATCCCGTCATCGCGCTTTGCTTTATCGGGATCATGTGCCATGTCGGCATAGATGTCGGAACGAATGTCACCGCGCCTAAAATTTTGATCGAAAAATTAGGGCTGACCATTGAACAGGCCGGCTATGCGACCAGTCTTTATTTTCTTTTCAGAACGATCGGCTGTTTGACGGGCAGTTTTATTTTAACAAAGATCAGCAACCGCTCGTTTTTCTTGTTCAGCGTTTTTTTAATGGTTACAGGGATCGGATCTTTGTTCTTCGGATCTGACGAACCTCTTTTAAAAGCCGGCATCGCAATGATCGGTTTTGGC
>CALXTY010000051.1 GCA_944391535.1 uncultured Alphaproteobacteria bacterium | reverse complement strand
GGTTTGTCTTCCGCTTTACGGGTTTATGTCCTAAACGCCTTGATTTCAGGGAATTAAAATCGGTTTGTCTTTACATTCAAACGTGGCGCGGCGAAAACCGTCCCGATTGGTTAAACGCATATCGATTAAAACGGTGTCGCGTCCTTTGCCTTCGCAAAAACGCCGCGCGTGATCGGCCAGCTGGGAAAGACGTATGTTATAATCGTTATATTCGTACGCGATCCGTTTTTCTTTGACTTCCGCTATACGCACGTCTTCGGTTTGCAAAATCAACAAATCGCTGTTGATCGCCGTTTCCAACATCAACGGTGTTTTGGTGTCGGGGACTTTTTGCATGACGCAGGCCGAACAAAAAAAGAATAAGACCCCTGAAATCACATATCTCATTTTTTCGCCGCCGCCTTCTTTTCGATTTCTTCGGCTTTGATCCGATCCGCCAAAGCCTGCATTCTGTCTATGCGTCCTTTACGTTCGGCTTTGCTTTTCGCCTTTTGTTGATCGTAAGCTTCACGGGATTCGATGATCTCTTTTTCATTTTCGGGGATCCCCTTTTCAATATCGACCGTATACGTAAAAATCTTATCCCCGTTTTGATTAAACAAATCAAAAACAACGTTCGTATCATTGATCGTGATTGCCGGTTGTCCGTCTTTATTTTTCATTGAAACGCCGCGTTTTTTCAAACGGTCTTCCACCGTAGTCACCAAATATTGTTTGATTTCGGCATCGTTTCTTTTGCGCAAAACGCGGCCGGTCTGATCGCGTTCGTAGATCAAATCCCCCAAAGCGCCCATTTCAGAACACCCCGAAAAAGCGGCATCTTTGCCGTCATAGCCGCCGGAACAGACGGCTGACGCCGGCGTTTGAAATCCCACAATCAATCCTAAAGCTATTATCAAATATTTCATAGTCCACCTAATCCGTATTTTTTTCAAAAGTAATCCGACTGGTTAAATCTTTTTTCCTGATATCACTCAGTTTATCAAATTCAGGATTTTTCACATCAAAATTTAACACTTTGCTTTCATCTTTTTCCTGAAAAATCTTCACACCCGTTTGCTGAATTTTGTCTTTTTCATTTGACTTCGATTGTTTTTCGGTTGTTTTGTCCGTTTGATTTTGACCGTGAGTCATAATACTCGGAGCGGCTTTGGGCGTCGGTGCATCGTTTGGTTTTGCCTGATACGCTTTAAAACCGCGCTGACGACTGAACGCCCGCATGTCAACCACTTGAGCGTTTGCAATATGTCCGAAAAACATTCCTGAAAAAAGAATCCAGATCAACCAACGCATTGCCTTTTCTCCCGCTTTCAGATATCCGGTTTGACGTGCGGGTTGTTTTCAATATATTCCAGCATTTCCCGAGTTTGAAGATCTTGACTCTTTTTTTCTTTTTCAACGGAATCTTTCGATTCGTTTCCTTTATTCTGCCCGACCATTGCCGCCGATTGCGTTCCGACCGAAGCCGACTGATATTTTTGTTTGACCGCTTTTGTGTTATACAATTCCGATGCGTGAGGCTGATACGCTTTAAAGCCGCGTTGACGACTGAACGCCCGCATATCCACCACTTGAGCAGACACAACGATCGATTGAAAAAAAACAACCAAAGCCATCATTAAAACGCACGTTTTTTTCATACCGTTCCTTTCCGGATGTATTTTAGCATTTCCGATCAAAAAAATTCAACAAAAGCCTTTAACGAACAAATATCCGGAGATTTTCAAAGAGAGTTCTTAACCTTGATTTTTTCTTATGTTATAGTAGCATAATCAAAAAAATTTATTGGATTACACTATGATCGACAAAACAAGCATTTCAGAACGAATTAACACTTTAAAGAACTCTTTGTTACAAAAAATAAAAAATATTTTTTCTTATTTAAATCGTTTTCAAACGGTACGCAAAATTTTTGATTTCCTAAATTGGGATTCGCTTCGTTCCCGTTTAATCAAAACAAAAAACATTCTTGTCTCTTTTACAAAAGAACAGCCTAAAACAGCGGCATTTATCTACGTATGCCTGTTTTGCGCTTTTTCGATTAATTTTCTGGATAAACCGTTTGCTCTAGCTTGTCTGTCCGAGCCAAATGACGGATTTTTTGCTTTTCTGGCGAATTTGAATCCGTCAGGATGGTGGTTTTTAATTCTAATCGCCTTATGGTTGATCCATATGGCCGTCGCGGGCTTGTCTTTATCTACGGAGGTCTTCGAAAAAAACCTGATCAAAGCTCACGCCGTTTTGTTTGTTTTATTAACATTATCCTTGTCTTCCCTGCTTTCCTTGATTTTAAATATATTAATCGGAAGATATACGCCAGAATTTCTGGATACTATGCATTTATATGGTTTTTCGGCTTTTCGTTTCCGCGTTACGGAAACATCTTTTCCTTATTTCGGCGTTCAAAGCTTGTGGGCTGTCGTCACGGCTTCGGCATACTTCCTGCCAAAAATAAAATTGTTTTTATACGTCTTGGCCTCTTTAATTACCTTAGCCCTTATTTTGACCGCACAATGCTTTATCAGCGATGCCGTTATGGGAATGTATATCGGTATTATGATGTTCTTCGTCGCACAGTGGATCGTTTCTGAAAACAGAGACAATATTCCTCTGATTTCTCTGTAATCACTTGATCATTCGGCTAAAATTTTAGTTAAAGCTTCCCGATTAAGCTTTATCATTTCATATTCGTCCGGCGTAACGGGAGCTTTCGCATTGGTCGCCGCACGAACCGTTCGAATCGTTCCAAGGTATTGATCCTTCAGGCGCTTTTTTTGTTCTTTATCGATATTTTGGTTTTCGTCCAATTGTTGTATTTGAAATTCCAAGTGATTTAACAAATTGGTCTGCTTGGCTTCTTGTGCCAAAACGGATAAAGTCATACGAAATTTCCGTTCCAATAAAAAGAAACGATCCGTTACCCAACCATGAGAATCCATCCATCTCACAACTTCCGGCGGATAATCTGCGGATTCGGAAACGCCCAAATAAGCGACCGCTTTATATTGATTCCCGTCGGATTTTAACCAGCGGGCATACTTACGCCAATCCCTTGCAAATAATCGCAATTCTTCAAACGTGATCGGAGCAACGGCTTCCAAATCTTTTTGCGGCATTAAAGTCGCTTCTTGCGGCAGAGGTTTTCTTTCATCAACAGGCAATTGCGACGAAAAACGACGTTCAGCTCTTCCTGCGCCGGAATATTTGGCGGCAAAAGCAGGCGCCGGCATTAATTCGCCGACAATCAGTAAAGAACTTACAATAAAAAAGCGCCCCGATAATTTTTTCATCAGCCTTTTCCTATTTTTATTTACTTGATTTTTTTGTATTATAAAAATTTCGTAAAAGAAAGTCCACAACCTCGAGTAAAGAAAATGCGAAAGATCTGTTTTTTGGCGGACTCAACGGAAATAGCGCAAAAGTCGTTAAAACGACTGCAAAAACTTTACGGTACAACCGGATGCGCCAAAGCCGATGTTTTTGTCGTCCTGGGCGGAGACGGCTTCATGTTGCAGACCTTGCATAAACATATCGGCAAAGGCATTCCGTTTTATGGCATGAATCGCGGCAGTGTGGGATTTTTGATGAACAAATATCTGGAAGAAGATCTTGATGAGCGCTTAAATCATGCGGATTCCATTACTTTACACCCGTTAATCATGGACGCTGTGGCCGAAAACGGAAAACAAAAAAAGGCTCTGGCGTTTAATGAAGTTTCCTTGTGGCGTCAAAGCCGACAAGCCGCGGATATTTCCATCAGTATTGACGGGATTCAAAAAATGCCTAATTTAATTTGCGACGGTGTGTTGATATCGACGCCCGCCGGCAGCACGGCTTACAATTTTTCGGTTCACGGTCCGATCTTGCCGATGACGTCGAACGTTCTGGCTTTAACGCCAATCAGTCCTTTTCGACCGCGGCGTTGGCAGGGCGCGATCATTCCCCGTCACGCCGAAGTTTCTTTTGATATTTTACAAAGCAAAAAAAGACCGGTCAGCGCCGTCGCCGATTTTACGGAACTGCGCAACGTCATCAAAGTTACCGTAAAAGAAGATGCCGAAACAGGATTAAACCTGCTGTTCGATCCCGAATACAATCTGGAAGACCGCGTTCTAAACGAACAGTTTTTAGGATAATTATCTTACCAAACAAAAGCAGGCAATACAGCCCGAGCCGTACAATCGTGTTGTCCGAGCAAAGATCTTATGCGTTCGGGATCCGGTTGTTGACCGCGACTGACACCCAGATCTTTGGCATGAATGCCGCCTGCGACAAACAAAGCGTCCAATCCTGCCAGATTAGCTCCTCGAATATCGGTTTGCACACCGTCTCCGACAACGGCGACACGATAGTTTTCGACTTCCAACCCTTCAACACAATAGGCGAAAACAGCGGGATCGGGTTTTCCGCGCCAGAAAACGGACCCGCCGATTTTCTGATATTGCGCCGCCAACGCGCCTGCCGCCATATGAGGCGTACCGTCTTTGACGATAAAAGAATCCGGACACGCGCACACCATCGGTAAGCGCCGAGACAGACAGACTTTAAAAAACGGATCGTACTTTTCCAAAGAATCCTGAGTTCCGAAAGTTCCCGTTACAAAAATGAAATCGGCTTCGTCAATATTGGGAACGGGAACATATCCCAAATCCGCATACGGTTGCCAAAAGACATCAGGTCCCAGATGAAAGCATTTGCGTCCCAAATTTGCAAAGAACGGATCAACCCGCCGGCGTAATTCATGATAAATGATCTCGCCCGCCGTCAAGACGCCGTAATACAGGTAACGTTTAACGCCCATACGTTCCAACGTTTTAATCATATCCGAAGAACGATACGGAGAATTGGAAAGGAAAATAACTTTTTTACCTTCGTCGCTCAGTTGGCTTAAAGCGTTAAAGACGCCAAAGCACAACCGTTGTTCTTCGTAAACAACGCCCCACAGATCAACGATAAACGCGTCATAAGCCGCAGCAATGCTACGCAATCCGGAAATATAAGGTATTTCGTTATTCAAGAGCGCGTCTCCGCAAAAAGAAGTTGTTTTTAATAAGATATACCACGCTTTAACCAGTTGTCAAAGCTTGCCTTTTGTTTTTTATTCACATGGTTTTTCCGGCAGGCTCTTGAGTTCTTTTAAAGTCGAGATCAATTGATAATCCGAAAAATTTTGAACAATCCGATCGCTGATCCCGTTATCGTAATAATATAAGGAAACCTCATATAACGGCGCCCCGTCAGGCAAATTTCCCGTTTCAAATTCTTCAAAGAAAGCCGTATCGAAACGATACGCTTTTTTGCCTTTGATCAAACCGATATCGCCGGCGACCTCTTCAGATTCAAACTTTTCCGGATAAGACACGGCCGCATTGACCGAATATAAAGATTCCGGCCGAGTACCGTCATAAACGTACGAAGAAACATTCTTTTTACCTTGTCGCGCGGCCTCTAGCAAACGAAGCGTCTGCTCAACGGGGAAAACGACATTCTTCGGAAAAACGGCTTCGGATCGGACGGGAACGGACAAACGCAACACTTTCTTGTCGTTTTTGCAAACCGCCGATCCCGCCAAATCTTTTCTGTCTTTGCCCTTTTCACGCACAAAGACTTCGAAATCAAACGAACAACCGTCCGCGCTTTCCCGTGTCGTCTGTTTCCAGTTCGTCGTGTCCAAGCCCGACAATTCATAGCCGATGTCCAAAGAAAAAACGGATTCCGTTTGCCATTTATCGCAAACCTTTTGAATTTTATACATCATCTTTCCTTTGGCATTCACGACACTGGCCGCTCCGCCTTCGGTCGATGACAAAGCAATATCATAAACCGCCTGATGAGAAGCGAGACGTTCTTCCGCAACACAAGGAAAAGAAAATAAAATAACGTATAAAATCGAAAAAAGCTTTTTCATGCGCAAATTCCCACTCCCCTTTGAGCGCATCATAAACGAAAAAAGCTTTTAATGATAGACCCGAAACACAACAGGAATTTCAATCGTCATTTCTCCGTACGGCGGCGCGGGCAGTTGAGAGGCTTCGGTAATCGTTTTTAAGGCGTGTTGATCCAAAACATCATTACCCGAAGACGTAATCAAAGACACGGATTCCCGATCCAGTTTCCCGTCTTTTTGAACATGAAAACGAACGATCACGCGTCCCGACACCTTTTGATTTTCGATTTCTTCGGGATACTTCAAGCGTCTTTGGAACAAACGGCGCAAGCGCACAAAATACCGTGCCGCTTTCATATCGCCGACCCCTCGCCCCGTTCCGATGCCGATCCCCGTGCCGTGACCGGCGCCGAACCCCGCAGCATCACCGACAACACCGCCGTAGGGTTGCGTTCCCGATCCGCCTTGTCCGCCCGATCTGCCCGACTTGCCGGAAGAAACCGCTTTTTTACCGGAAGAGATTGTTTTCTGTTTGACGGAAACCGTTTTTTTCTTTTTTGACGAAACAACAACCGCAGCCGACTGCGATTGTTTCTTTTCCATTTTCTGAGGCTGTTCCTGTTTTTCTTCACGAGGTGTAGGATCTTCCCGTTTTTTTTCGTCCGAGACAGGCTCTCCTTTTTTGCCGGCTTTAAAATCAAAATCGCCCCAAGGCACGCCTTTTTGATAAAAACCGTCTCCGCCCGAAACCAAAAAAGCGTCCATTAACAGACCGGATCCGCCCGGTTCGGGAGCTCTTTCCATCTGCAAAAACAATAAAAAAAGCACTCCCGCGTGCAAAAAAAGGGAAAATCCCGTCCCTGTCATCAGACAAAAATTTTCCCTTTTGTTTTTCAAGCGGATCTACCTTTAAAATTTGGTCGACAGCGTCAGGAAATAGTTACGACCTTCTTCCGGATAGCCTTCGGCCAGCTGATAATTCTTATCAAAGATATTGTCAACGCCGACAGAAATTTCAAGAGCGTCTGTCGGTTGATATTGAATCTTCAAGCCTGCCGTGGCAAAACCGCCGATTTTCGTACCGTCCTGCATGCCGATCCCCGTGCCGATACCGTTGCCGTGCACGCGAACCGCCGCATTGACCATGTTGTTGCCGCCCAAAGTCGAATAACGTGAAGAATACGCTTCGACTTTCGGAATGATGTTCAGCCCTTCGGCCACGCGCCAATCCCCGTAAACCGTCAGTTTATGCTTGGGAACGTTTGTCGGCTTCAAATCTTCGGCTTTGGCGATCGAACTGCGCAGTTCTTTTTCCATATAGGTATAAGCCAAGCCTAAATCAAACGAATCCGTCATACGGATCACCGAAGCCAATTCCAAACCGTAAACACGCGATTTGCCAAAGTTCTGCGTCTGATAATACTCATCTCCGCCTTCATCAACAACGACTTCCAGATTGGTGTCGCGCACGTCCGTATAAAACGCGGCGGCGTCAAACGTCACATTGCCGATCGTGTCGGACACGCCGATTTCATAATTGACAGCTTTTTCGGCTTTCAAATCCGGATTGGGAATACCCGTGCCGTTCCCCGTTCTTGTCCCGAAACGGGATTTCTGCGTTGCAAAACGGGACTTCTGCGCCACACCCGCATAAACGGTTCCTTCGTCACTGTAATGATACCGCACGGCCGCCATCGGATTAAGCACATTATCGTTGACACGATAATCCGTTATCAGATCATCATTATGATCTTCAACATTTTTTACCGTTGAAACACGCAACCAGTCATAAGAAGCGCCGACAATCACGTCCGTTTTTTCATTGGCGTGCCACGTGTTTTCCAAAGCCACCGAATAGGTGTCGTCCGCGACACGAGACCAGTCGTCATCACCCAATTCTTTGGAACGGTGAACGTCTTTACGGTAATGGAACGCGATCTTGGTCGTATTGTCTTTGAACAGATCCGCGCCCGTTTCCACACTGCCGCCTAAATCATAATCGTTAAACAAAGACGGAAAACCGTTTTCATTTCTGATCGCTGTCATATCCGTATTAGTATACTCAATACCGTCCATACGATTTTTGAACGTATCGTAGAACAAACGCGTTTTAACGTATCCCGTATCGCCCAAAGCCGTATTCGTCAAAGAATAGATCGTCTGCTTTTTATAATACGGATACGACCGATAAAACGGTTTCGTCAATTGAAATGCCGGACCGGGATTCACAATGGATTCACCGGCGTAGACAGGAATATCGTATTCCATGTTGGAATAATTGTAGGCGATCACATATTCGTCCGTTTCGTTCGGCGTAAATCCCAGTTTGATATTGGCAGCTTCGGCCTGAGAAGAAGAACCGTCACGGAATCCGCCGTTTTCGTTAACTAAGCCCGCACAAGCACCACCACGACAACCCGGTGTATTATATGTTGGTTTATAGTTATCGGAAACCGACCAACGGTTGATATCGTTGTATGTCGCGCCGGCCTGCAAATACCAGTTGCCCTGATTGGTGCCGACATTACCCGACGTCAGGATACCGTTATAAGCTCCGGAGTTGCCGAACTTGGCCGTAACGGTCAAGTTGCCTTCGATTTCCTTTTCGGGGCGTTTTGTGACCATGTTGATGATCCCGCCCATCGTGTTCGGGCCGGCCAAGACGGAAGACAATCCTTTGGACACCTGAATTTCAGACAACGATCCGGTCGTGTACGTCTGCAAATCGGGATAATAATCGTACGGCATGGCGGACTGGACACCGTCAACCATGACGGCGATCTGGCGCATTTCAAAGCCGCGGATCGAAACGGATTTTTCGTTTCTGCGTCCGACTTGCGTTTCCGTCACGGACGGCAACAGATTTAACGCCTTTTCCAACGTGTTGGAATCGGTGTAAGCCTGAATTTCTTCGGCCGTCACGGTCGTTCTTGATCCGACTTCGGTTGTGTCGTCAACAACGGAAACGGCGATTTCACCCAGTCTGAAAACAGTGTTATCGGTAGTGTTTGCGTTTTGGTTTGCTTCTGCTTGATCAACAGCCTGCGGCGCGGCAACCTTCTGAGCAGACTTTGCGGTCTGCGCAAAAGACGGACTGACGCCCAAAGCTAAGATTGAAGCAGAAAAAAGAAGTACTTTTTTCATTTTCTATCCTATTTGTTCGGTTATGGCGGCATCGACCCTGCGAACCCATTTCGCAGGCGGCAACGGACCCGACAGAACACCGTCCAATCTTAAAAAACGGCGTTCGCGGTAATACTAACCAATGTATTTAAAGTAAGTCAAACTTTTTTATTCTTTGATTTCAGCAGAAAGTCTTGAGTTTTTAAAAAATGGATTATACTCTTGTAAAAAAGGGTTTTATTTTTTTAAGGTCGTCAATGATCACTTTGGAAAACGTTACGCGCAAGTTCGGTTCTTTTGTCGCCGTTGACAATTTGTCAATGAGCATCCCAAAAGGACAGGTTTTAGGTTTTCTGGGTCCGAACGGCGCCGGCAAAACGACAACCATGCGCATGATTTCAGGTTTTTTAACGCCAAGCGAGGGAAAGATCACCGTTTGCGGTTACGATGTCGAAGAAAATCCGGTCGAAGTCAAGCGCCATATCGGTTATATGCCTGAAGTCGCTTCTTCTTACGGCGACATGACGGTATTGGCTTTTTTGAACTTTATCGCCGAAGCGCGGGGACTGTTCGGTTCGGCAAAGGAAAAAGCCGTTGAGAAAGTCGTATCCGGCATTTCTCTTTCCAATGTTTTGTATCAACCGATCGACACTTTGTCCAAAGGATATAAACGCAGAGTCGGACTGGCACAAGCATTGGTGCACGATCCTGACGTTTTAATTTTGGACGAGCCGACCGAAGGGCTTGACCCCAATCAGAAACGCGAAATCAGAATGTTGATCCGCCAAATCCAAAAAGACAAAGCCATCATCATTTCAACGCACGTTTTGGAAGAAGTCGAAGCGATGTGTTCGCGCGCCGTCATTATCGACAAAGGGAAAATCGTTTTGGACGATACGCCCAGAGCCTTATTAAGTTTATCGGAAACACATCAAACGTTATTTGTTTTGATCCCTTCTTATCAGCAGGAACGAGCGCAAACAGTATTCAATGAAATGTCTCAAATCGTTTTGACGGATACAAAACCAGAATCCGACAAAGCCGTTTTATTTACTTTGCACCCAACAGGTCGAGAATCCGTTACCGCCGATGTGGTCGAAGCTTTACGCCGTCAAGATATAAAAATATTGGATATGTTTATTGAAAAAGGGCGGTTGGAAGAAGTCTTCTATGCCTTTACCTCCCCTGACCGAGAACTGAAAGATCCAAACGCATGAGAGCTTTATTTGTACTGACAAAACGCGAATTTACCGCTTATTTCACGACCCCTGTCGCATGGATCTTTTTGATGATCTTTGTTTCCTTATCGGGGCTTTTGACGTTTTATGCGGGGGATTTTTTCGGACGCGGTCAAGCCGATTTACAGTCTTTCTTTCTGTTTCACCCGTGGCTATATGTTTTTTTGATTCCCGCCGTTTCCATGCGTATGTGGGCAGAAGAACGACGTAGCGGCACCATCGAAATGTTGATGACTCTGCCCGTTTCCACCGGCGAACTGGTGTTGGGCAAATTCTTCGCCGCTTGGGCTTTTGTCGGCATCGCTTTGTTGCTGACGTTACCGATGTGGCTGACCGTCAATTATCTGGGCGATCCGGACAACGGCGTCATTTTTATGAGCTATCTCGCCAGCTTTTTAATCGCGGGAACATTCCTGTCCGTCGGCTCTTGCGTTTCCGCCTGCACCAAAAGTCAAATCATCGCTTTCGCCGCGGCCATGATGGCTTGTCTTTTGTTGACATTCCTCGGGTCGGACGCTTTAATCAACCTGTTTTCGGACGTCGCCACGGAAAAAGTCATGAAACTGTTTCAGTCCTTCGGCTTTTTAATCCATTTCCTGTCTTTGACCCGCGGCGTTTTGGATATGAGAGATTTGTTGTTCTTTATTTCTTTCTCCGGCGTTTTCCTGTTCGCCACTGTCATCGTTCTGGATCATAAAAAGGCGGTCTGATCATGAAAAAATTTGCCGATCTTGATAAAAATACGTTGGGTGTTTTAGGCTTGTTTCTGGCCGTCGTCTTGTTTTTCAGCGTCAATATCATCGCGACGTTCACGTTAAAAAATTATCGCCTGGATCTGACGCAGGCAAAACTTTATTCTTTATCCGAAGGGTCTTTGCGCGCCGTTAAACAAATCAAAGAACCGATCACCATCCGTTTTTATTTGTCCGGAAAATTAGCCAAAGTTTCCCAAACCCATGCGACATACGCCGTTCGCGTGATCGAATTGTTGGAACAATACGCTTCGGCGTCCGACGGCAAAATCAAATTGGAAATCATCGATCCGGAACCGTTTTCCAAAAAAGAGGACGAAGCTCTGACTTACGGCCTGAAAGGAATCCCCGTCGGCAATTCTTCGGAATACGTCTATATCGGCCTGACCATTTCCAATTCATCGGATCGCCGCAGAACAATCGCTCTTCTTGATCCGACCCGCGAACGGTTTTTGGAATACGATATTACCAAATATTTAACCGATCTGACACGGTCGAAACGGCCGACAATCGGCATTATCAGCACTCTGCCGATCGAC
>CALXTY010000050.1 GCA_944391535.1 uncultured Alphaproteobacteria bacterium | reverse complement strand
CACACCGTCAAGCACGACTTTTTTACCGAAAGACTTATGCACGTCCGTCATTTTTACTTTGATTTCATCGGCCATGGGCGTCTCCTATCTGGAAAAGAACAGTTCCGTCAGCAAATAGTTGCTGATCAAAATCAAAATGGACGAAGCGACCACCGCGTTCGTTGTCGCTTTACCGACGCCTTCCGCCCCGCCTTTGGAATAAAAGCCGTTATAGCACCCCATCAACGTGACGATAAAGCCGAAGACGGCCGCTTTGGTCATACCGGAAACGATATCGACCGCCTGCATAAAATCCCATGTGTTATGCAAAAAGTTAATCGCGTTAAAGTCCAGTTTGTAAACACAAATCAGATAGCCGCCATAAATACCGATCACATCGCCGATCAAAACCAGAATCGGCAACATGATTACACCGGCGAGCACGCGCGGCACGACCAGATATTTAAACGGATTGGTCGATAACGTTGTCAAAGCGTCAATTTGTTCGGTCACGCGCATCGTTCCCAATTCCGCCGCCATCGCCGCCCCGACACGTCCGGCAACCATCAACGCCGCCAGGACGGGCCCCAGTTCGCGGGTCACCGTTAACTCAACCACCGAAGCCACAACGCCTTCGGAAGATAAAGTTGACAATCCCGAATAGCTTTGCAACGCGATGACCATCCCCGAAAACATCGTTGTCAAAGCGACAACCGGTAAAGAATAAAAGCCGATTTCCACCATTTGTGAGAACAATGTTCTGAAATAAAACGGCGGACGGACGCAATACGACAAAGACTTCATCGTAAAAAGAGTCAATCGTCCGACAGAACGCAAAAAGTTCAGAAAAACTCTGCCGACGGGAGCAAAAATATTCATTTGACCGCCTTTCAATCCGTATAAATGCGATAAAACCGCTTACTTAAATTCGTCAACAATTCATAATCTATTGTTCCGGCCAGTTTTGCAATTTCTTTTATCGGGCAATGTTGACCGAAAATTTCCGCAGTCGGAATCTGCCGTAATTCTTTCAGATCAATATCCGTCACGTCAACCGTTATCAGATCCATCGAGATCCTGCCGACAATCGGCGCTTTGAGACCGTTAAAAGCGACATAGCCCTTATTGGCCAAAGAACGCGGATATCCGTCACCGTATCCGATCGCCAAAGTCGCCACGCGCGCTTTATCCGAAAACGTGTGCGTTGCGCCGTAACCGATCGTGTGTCCTGCCTCAACATCTTGAATTTGCAATACTTTTGCTTCCAAAGAAACCGCGCCGTCATACAAAGCAATCCCCGGACGGGCGATATCTTTATAAAAAGATTTGTTTTCCAAATGAACGCCGTCACTGGCGGACAGGCTTTCCTTAAATCCGTTCGGCAACGCCTGACGCAATTTGGCGCACAACGAATCAAAGCGGTGAAGCTGATCTTCGTTTTTCGCGTTTTCGGGATCATCGGCGCACGCCAGATGACTGATCACCAAAGACACATCAAGATAAGGCGGCACGTTTGCGCAAAAATCGTCCACGTTTTTTTCGTTTAATCCCAAACGCGTCATGCCCGTGTCTATATGCAGAGCCGCAGGCAGGATTCTGTTTTCCTTATGCCCCAGATGATTCCAATCGGCGACCTGACGCGGCGTACTGAGCACGGGGATCAGATCGTATTTCAGAAAATCCAGTTCCGTGTGCGCCAGAACGCCGTGCAAAACGTAAATCCGCGCATCGGCGGGCAAAACCTGTCTGATTTCAACGGCTTCAAAGACGTAAGCCGTAAAAAAGATCCGACACCCCGCCCGATATAAAGCCGGCGCGATTTTTTTGGCGTCCAGACCGTAAGCGTCCGTTTTTAAAACCGCCGCCACCTGTGTTTTTTCACCGACACGGGCTTGCAATTTTTTCCAGTTGTCGGCGATTTTTTTTAAATCAACCGTTAAAAAAGCGCCCGCCTGTTCCGGAGTCATGTCAAGCCCCCAACGCTTTTTCGATCACGCTCAGCACTTCGGCGGTTTTTGAAACATCGGAACCGCCCGCCTGCGCCATGTCGGGACGTCCGCCGCCGCCTTTTCCGCCCGCAACGGCCGACCCCGCGCGAACCAGATCGATCGCATTGATCTTGTCGGTCAAATCATTCGTCACGCCGACAACTATCGACACTTTGCCGTTATCGGCGCAAACCAAAGCGACAACGCCCGATCCGATCTGCTTCTTGATCTCATCGGCCATGCCTTTGAGTTCTTTGGCGGGAATATCGCTCAATTCGCGACCGACAAAAGAAACGCCGTTGATCGTCTTGGCCGCCTGAGAACCAGAAGCTCCGCCCGCCGCCAATTTCTTGCGCATGTCGGACAGTTCGCGTTCAAGCTTTTTACGTTCTTCAATCAACGCCTGAACACGCGCGGGAATGTCGCAAACAGCCGCTTTCAGGCTTTCCGCCGTCTGCGTTAATAAATCGTCCCGCTTGTGCGCGTAATTCAATGCCGCCATGCCCGTCACCGCTTCGATACGGCGCACACCGGCCGCCAAAGCGGCTTCCGAAACAATCCGGAAAGAACCGATGTCGCCCGTCCGTTTAACGTGCGTTCCGCCGCATAATTCCACCGAAACCTTGTTTTCGCCCGATCCCATGGAAACAACGCGGACTTCGTCACCGTACTTTTCGCCGAACAAAGCCATCGCGCCGTCTTTGACCGCCGCTTCGGGCGACATTAAACGTGTCGTGACTTCCAGATTCTTTAAAATATTGCGATTGACTTCCTCTTCCACGGCGCGCAATTCTTCAAACGTGATCTGACGCGGCTGGGAAAAGTCGAAACGCATTGCGTCCGGATGAACCGAAGACCCTTTCTGCGTGACGTGTTCGCCCAAGATCTTGCGCAAAGCCGCCTGCAACAAATGCGTCACCGAATGGTGGCGCGCCGTTGCCGCACGGCGTTCGGCGTCAACCGTCATTAAAACATTCTGTCCGACTTTCAACGTTCCTTTCTTTAAAACGCCCGAATGGACGAACAGATCCCCCACTCTTTTTTGCGTGTCCGTCACGTCAAACAAAACCGTATCGGCGATCGCAATCGTTCCCGTATCGCCGACCTGTCCGCCGGATTCTCCGTAAAACGGCGTCTGATTGGTGATAACGGCCGCCGTTTGTCCTTCGGAAATTTCGTTCGTTTCCTTGCCGTCAACCAACAAAGCGACAACCTGACCTTCCGCCTGCGTCATTTCATAACCCAAAAATTCCGTGGCGTTGACTTTTTCCTTCACTTCAAACCAAACGGCTTCCGTTGCGGATTCTCCGGATCCCGCCCACGCTTTGCGCGCTTCGGCTTTTTGCCGTTCCATCGCGGCTTCAAAGCCTTGCGTGTCAACCGTCATCTGTTTGGAACGCAACACGTCCTGCGTTAAATCCAACGGGAAACCGTAGGTATCGTATAATCTGAAAGCGACTTCGCCCGATAAAACCCCGCCGTCCGCCAATTTTGCCGTTTCAACGTCCAACAATTTTAACCCGCGTCCCAGCGTTTCCTTAAAGCGGGTTTCTTCCAAGCGGAGCGTTTCCGTCATCAATGCCTGCGCTCTGACCAATTCGGGGAAAACATCGCCCATCAAACGCACTAAAGACGGCACCAAACGCCACATCAACGGTTCCTGGCAGCCCATCATGTGCGCATGACGCATCGCGCGGCGCATGATACGGCGCAAAACGTAACCGCGCCCTTCGTTTGACGGTAAAACACCGTCCGCAATCAAAAAGCACGAGGAACGCAAATGGTCGGCAATAATGCGCAACGACATCTTAAATTCGCCGTACGGTTCGACCCCCGCCGTTCCCGCCGCGGCATTGATCAGGCCTTTTAAAACGTCCGTTTCATAGTTGTCGTTCGTCCCGAGCATCACGGCGCCCATGCGTTCCAATCCCATACCCGTGTCGATGCAGGGATGGGGCAAATCGATCAGACGACCGTCCGCCAGTTGTTCGTTTTGCATGAACACCAGATTCCAGATTTCAACAAAGCGGTCGCCGTCTTCGTCAGGCGATCCCGGAGGACCTCCCTGAATATGTTCGCCGTGATCGTAGAAAATTTCAGAACACGGTCCGCACGGTCCCGTGTCCCCCATGGACCAGAAATTGTCTTTTGTCGGGATTCTGATAATTCTTTCATCGGGCAGACCGGCGATTTTTTTCCATAAATTAAACGCTTCGTCATCGGTGTGATACACGGTCGTCGTCAGTTTTTCTTTCGGCAGACCGAATTCTTTGGTCACCAGATTCCAAGCGTAATAGATCGCTTTTTCTTTGAAGTAGTCTCCGAAGCTCCAGTTGCCGAGCATTTCAAAAAAAGTATGATGGCGTACCGTATAGCCGACATTGTCCAAATCGTTGTGCTTTCCGCCCGCGCGCACGCATTTCTGATCCGAAGCGGCACGCACGTAAGGGCGCTTTTCCATGCCGGTAAAAATATTTTTAAACTGAACCATGCCCGAATTGGTAAACATCAAAGTCGGATCGTTGTGCGGCACCAAAGAACTGGACGGAACGATTTCGTGATCGTTTTTGCGGAAATAATCCAAAAAAGTGCGCCGAATTTCACCGGTAGTCATCATCATCTTTTTTCCTGTTTAAAAGTTGAGTCCTCTGTTGAAAGTGAGTTATAGCGCAAATTCCGTCAAGAAACACCTTTTTTTACACTTTAAAGTAAAATATTTAAGCCAAGTGTTGACCTTGTTTTCGGAAAAACGTATTTAAAAGAAAGAACAACAAAGGAAAAGGTTATGGCTTTATTGAAAATTCTGGAAGTTCCGAATCCTCTTTTAAAAAAGAAAAGCGAACCCGTCAAAGAAATCACGGATCAACTGCGCAAGACGCTGGACGATATGTTGGAAACGATGTACGCGGCGCCGGGGGTCGGCTTGGCGGCTCCGCAGGTCGGATTGCTCAAGCGCATGGTCGTCATTGACGTAACAAGGGACGACGAGCCCAAAAAGCCCTATAAAATGATCAATCCCGTCATTACGGCGCACAGCGAGGAAACAACCGTTCATGACGAAGGTTGTCTTTCCGTTCCCGAACAGTACGCGCCCGTTGAACGCTTTGAAACGGTAACGGTGGAATACACCGATGAAAACGGCACAAAGCAGACTCTGAACGCGGACGGATTGTTGGCGATTTGCATTCAACATGAATTGGAACATTTGGAAGGAACGCTTTTCATCGACCATTTATCGAAAGTCAAGCGGGACATGATCGTGCGCCGCGTGGAAAAAGAACGTCGTTGGAAAAACAGTCATTCGGAAGAAGAATAATGAAAACCGTTTTTATGGGAACGCCCGATTTCGCTTTGGAAGCGTTAAAGGCTTTGCATTCGAAACATGAAGTCGTCTGTGTCTATACGCAACCGCCCCGCCCGAGCGGACGCGGACATAAATTAACGCCTTCACCCGTTCAACAGTACGCCGAAGAACACGGCATTCCCGTGCGTTGTCCGCCGACCTTAAAGCCGCAGGAAGAAAAAGACGCATTTTGCGCTTTACAGGCGGATATCGCGGTTGTCGCGGCTTACGGGCTTTTGTTGCCGAAAGTCTGTCTGAACGCGTTTCGGTACGGTTGCGTTAACATTCACGGTTCCTTATTGCCGCGTTGGCGGGGAGCCGCGCCGATCCAACGCGCGATCATGGCCGGAGACAAAGAAACCGGCGTAACGTTGATGCAGATGGATGTCGGCATGGATACCGGCGATATGTTGCTGAAAAAAAGCTTTCCCGTTGAAAAAAAGGACACCTCCGGTTCCGTTTTTGAAAAAATGGCGCGCTTGGGCGGTCAAGTCCTGTTGGAAGGTTTGGAGTTGTTGGAACAAGGAAAATTAACGCCCGAAAAGCAACCTTTGCAAGGCGTTACGCTGGCCCCGAAAGTCGCCAAAGAAGAAGGATTGATTTCTTTTGATTTACCCGCCGAAGAGCTGGATTGTAAAATCCGCGGTCTTCTGCCTTGGCCGGGGGCGTGGTTTTTCCATAACGGCGAACGCGTTTGCGTTTTGGACGCCGATCCCGTTGAAATGAATCCGTCCGTTATCCCCGGAACCGTTTGCAAAGATCTGATTATTGCCTGCAAAACAGGCGGATTAAAGTTAAACGTGCTTCGCAGAGACGGAAAAAAAGCTATGCCTGTTCAAGAGTTCTTGCGCGGTTTTGATTTGCCCGAAGGAACGATTTTAAATGCCTCGTTATAAAATCACGATCGAATATGACGGAACGAACTATTCCGGTTGGCAACAGCAAAGCAAAGCGCCGTCCGTTCAGGAAGAATTGCAAAAAGCCGCCTTTCGTTTTTTAAAAGAAGATCTCCTGGTGACCGGAGCCGGCAGAACGGACGCCGGCGTTCATGCGTTGGGGCAGGTCGCTCATTTTGATACGCAAAAAACATTGGATCCTTTCCGAATTTGTCAAGCCTTTAACGCACATTTGCGTCCTCAACCGATTTCCGTCTTAAACGCCGAAATCGTCAGTGACGACTTTCACGCCCGATTTGACGCCAAAAAACGCTACTACATTTATAAAATCCTTAACCGCCGATCCCGTCCCGCCTTATATGAACATCGGGCGTGGTGGGTGCATCAGCCTTTAAACGAAACGCTGATGGTTGATGCCGCTCAAGTGTTGATCGGCAGACACGATTTTACGACTTTTCGCGCCGCCGCCTGTCAGGCAAAATCACCCGTCAAAACGCTGGACGAAATCAGAATCGAACGATACGGAGAATTTATTTTCCTTTATTTTTCAGCCCGTTCTTTCTTGCATCATCAAGTCCGCAATATTGTCGGCACGCTGAAATTGGTCGGTGAAGGAAAATGGACAAAGCAACAGGTGATTGACGCTTTGGAAGCCAAAGACCGCAAAGCCGGTGGTCCTACCGCCGCCGCCGAAGGACTTTATTTTGAAAAAGTCGATTACTGAGCTTCTTTTTTTAGTGCTTTTTTGCTGAAAATTTTTTATCTTTTTAAAAGCAATGTCCTTTGTCACAGAGGCTTCATCATGGACTTTATTTCTTTTCTCAATCAAAGGAAAACGTTAAGCGACGCCGGCGATTTGAACGCTTTGACGGCATTGGAAAAAGAAGCTTCTGATTTCGTTAAACAATTTCTGAACGGAAAATACGCCGCCGAAACGGAAACGTCTCCGTTGTTTTATTCCTTTTTTAAAACTTTCGCCCAAACCGACAACGCGACATTAAAAGAAAACTGCGAACGCGCGATTGAAATAATTCAACCTTTGTTGAACGCGTTTGACGAAGAACATCATTTAACGCACTTGGACGACTTAACCGAAAACGTCATTGAACACAACTTAAATCAACTGGCCGTCTTTGAACGTTTAAATCCTTTTGAAAAAAAAGCGGACGATCAATTGAAATTTCCTGTTTTTTCGGATTTATTGCGATTGACCGATCAAATCGAAATCAAAGGCACGGCCGAAAACGTGCATGACCTGTTTGTCGATACCTTGATCAAAGCGTCGAAATTACAGGTCTTTATGGCTTTAAGTCTTTCAAAAGAAAAAATAGATCAAAATCTCTATTTATCAACGTTGCGCAGTTCCATGGAAAACAATCTGGTTTTAATGTTCGCCGCCGACAACATCGACGCCGGCATGCCGCCGGACGACAAAAAAGTCGCCCGATTGCAGGCGGAATATCAAAAATTGTTAAAAGTGATTGAAGGATAAAAAAATGGCTCATCTCTCTTTAAAACAGGAAACGATCGAAGCCTTTGCCGCTCATGCGACACAACAGGCAATGATGATTCACAAACGCGTGAATCAAAAGAAAAACAAACTGCTCGATTCATTTCCTCTTTTGAAAAAGATGCGTGAGGAAATCAAGCGTTTCGATCAGGAAATGACCAAAAATTTGGGGAAAAATTACACTAAAGTCCGTAATATTATGGTCGGTGCCGGAAAATTCTATATCGCGGGAAAATTCGGCGGTCCGGGAATTATCACTTTAGGGGCGATCAACGCCGCAAAAGCGGTGAAGCCTCTTTTAAAGAATGCTGAAATGGCACGTCGGGAAGGAAAAGTTTCCGGTCTGTTCGATTATATGCGCAAAAACCGCAAAGAAGCGTCAAGAACGCTGACAGGAGCCTCTTTGGGGGCAGGCGCCATCGCGTTCGGGTTAGCCGGCATGCTTGACGCCAAATTCATCACCCGCGCGGCAGCAACCGCTTTGATCGTCATTCCCGAAATGAAAGCGTTAAAAGGAACCGTTGACGATATTATCAGCGGTAAAAAAACAACAAAACAAGCCTTTAAGGACTTGGGACGAGATATGCTGACGGTCGGAATCAGCGCCGCCTCCTTTATCGCGGGAAACTACAGCTATCTTTTGCACGGAAACGGGCACACACCTGTGGGAACCGAAGCCGAAACAAATACGGGAACAACTGAAAGCGGCCAATCCAACGGCGTTTCCGTCGGGGTGAAAGGGGCTGATAAAACGGATTCTAAAAAACCCCACAAAGGATCAAAAAAACATCCTCATCAGGTAGAACATCAGAACAAGTCTTTACACCAAGTGATGCGCCAAAAAAGACAAGCTGCCGCTTCTGCCGCACAAAAAACGCTTTTATTAAAGCAGCAAAGAGAGATGTAAACTTAAACCGCAAACTGACTGTTGTACAAATCGGCGTAAAAACCTTTTTTCGCCAACAGTTCTTCGTGTCTGCCCTGTTCGATGATGTGCCCCGAATCCATGACCAAAATCAGATCCGCCTGACGGATCGTCGATAAACGATGCGCCACGACAAAACTGGTTCTGCCTTTCATCATCTCGTCAAACGCTTTTTGAACATACACTTCCGTACGCGTATCAATTGAACTGGTCGCTTCGTCCAAAATCAACATGCTCGGCAAAGAAAGCATGGCTCGGGCAATGCACAACAACTGCTTTTGACCTTGTGACAGATTGCCCCCGTCTTCGCTAACAGGCGTATCGTAACCGTTGGGCATACGCTTGATAAAACCGTCCGCGTGCGCCGCCACAGCCGCGCTGACGATTTCATATTCCGAAGCGTTCGGTTTGCCGTAAGCGATGTTTTCACGAATCGTGCCGGCTTTCAGCCAAGTGTCCTGCAGCACCATGCCGAAAGACGCCCGTAAACTGTCGCGCGTCAAATCCCTGATCTCGTGGCCGCTGACGATAATCCGTCCTTGATTGACGTCATAAAATCGCATTAACAGGTTGATCAGTGTCGTTTTCCCGCATCCCGTCTTTCCGACAATCGCGATTTTCTGTCCCGTTCTAACGGATAAATTTAAATCTTCAATCAGCTTGATTTCGGGAACATACGAAAAGGAAACATGATCCAACTCAACCGAACCGTCCGCCCGCGTTAAAACAACGGCATCCTCGTGATCCGGCGTTTCGGGTTCGGCGTCAATCAGTTCAAACAGGCGTTTCGCCGAAGCCAGCGCGCTTTGCAATTCGGCGATGACACCCGAAATTTCGTTAAAAGGCTTGGTGTATTGATTGGCGTAACTTAAAAAGCAGGAAAGCTGTCCGACACTTAAAACGCCCGCAACGGCACTGAACGCGCCGACAATGCCGACCAATGTGTAAACAACGCTGTTCACAAACCGCGTGCAGGGATTCGTGATCGAAGAAAAGAATAAAGCTTTTATGCCGCACGTCTTTAAGCGTTCGTTGATTTGTTCAAACTTTTCACGCGATTTTTCTTCGTAACCGAACGCTTTGACCACTTTCATATGACCGACCGTTTCTTCGATCAAAGCGGTCATTTCCCCGCGTGTTTCCGATTGCTGTTTAAAGAGGTGAAAGGTTCTTTTGGCAATAAAGTTGGCAACAAACAAAGACAACGGCGTTACAAAAACAACCAACAGCGTTATTTTGACGTTGATCGCCAACATAAAACCGATCGTTCCGAAGATCGTCACGATCCCTGAAAAAAGCTGCGTAAAGCCCATCAACAAACCGTCCGCGACTTGTTCCGCGTCAACGATGACACGACTGAGAATGTCTCCGTGCGCATTGGAATCGATAAAGCGCAAGGGCACTTTTTGCAAACGTTGAAAAGCTTTTAAACGAATATCGCGCACGCTGAGATAAGTCACTTTATTGGTGCATAAGCCCATCAGCCATTGGCTAAATGACGTTGCCAAAACAATTATTCCCAATTCAACAAGGATCTTCTTTAACGCTTCAAAGTCCACCTGTCCTGCGCCGACAACCAGATCAATCGCGCGTCCCGTCAAAACGGGCGCATACAACGTCAATGAAACGCTGATGACGGCAAAAAACAAAGACAAGCCCAAAAACCACAAATACGGGCGGGTAAATAAAAGCAGGCGTTTCAACAAACCGGTCTTTTGCATTATGCCGCCTCCTCTTTTTCCAGTTGAGACAAGCAGATTTCCCGATAAACGTCACACGTTTCAAACAGATCTTCGTGTCGCCCGATCCCGACAGCCTTACCATCGTCAAGAACGACAATAAAATCGGCGTTCCTTAATGTCGATACGCGTTGGGAAATCAAAAACACCGTCACGCCTTTTGTTTCTTTTTTAATCGCTTTGCGCAATCGGGCATCGGTCGCAAAATCCAAAGCGGACGCGCTGTCGTCCAAAATTAAAATCTCCGGCTTGCCGACCAAAGCGCGGGCAA
This sequence comes from uncultured Alphaproteobacteria bacterium, assembly GCA_944391535.1. GTDB lineage: Bacteria > Pseudomonadota > Alphaproteobacteria > CAAGCB01 > CAG-977 > UBA11549. Next base: position 901 of record CALXTY010000050.1, on the reverse strand, counting down.
TCGTTAAACGCTGACGTTGTCCGCCGGAAAGATTCTTGCCGCCCTGAGCGATCATCGTGTCAAGTTTGTCCGGTTTTGAAACAACAAACTCCCACCCTTGCGCGATCTTTAAAGCCTGTTCGATTTCTTCGTCCGTCGCGTCTTGTTTACCCCAACGCATATTGTCGCGAATCGATCCTTTAAACAAAACGGCTTTTTGCGGAACAATCCCGATCTTCTGACGCAATGCGGCAAAGGAATATTCTTTGACATCAACCCCGTCAATGATGATCTTTCCCTGTGTCGTGTCGTAAAAACGAGAAAGCAGATTGATTAATGTCGTCTTTCCCGATCCCGTACCGCCGATCACCCCGATTGTCGAACCGGTCGGAACGGCGAAAGAAATATCGCTTAACGCTTCGGCTTCCGCCCCCTTATAAGCAAAAGACACATGATCGAAAACGACTTTCGGCGCGCCGAAGATATGCGGATTTTCCTTAGGATTTTCGATAACGCTCGGAAAAATTTCAAAAACTTCGTTAATCCGTACGGCGGAAGCCGAAGCTTTCGTAAAAACAACGATCAAATTCGCCAAAGCAACCAAAGCCAATAAAATCTGCGACATGTAATTGACCAAAGCGATGACTTCGCCTTGTTTCAAATCTCCGATATTCACTTGAAAACCGCCGCACCAGATAAGAGCGATCACCGCCGCGTTGACGACAATATATGTCGCCGGATTCAATAAATTCGCTATCCTGCCGACAATCAACTGTTCGTCTTTTAAAGTGTTACAGGTTTTTTGAAAATCTTCGACTTCGTTTGTTTGCTTTGAAAACGCTCTGATCACACGCGCGCCTGCCAGATTTTCACGCGCATGCTCCAAGCTAAGATCTCCCAGGTCTTTTTCGGAGCCTACAAT
>CALXTY010000049.1 GCA_944391535.1 uncultured Alphaproteobacteria bacterium | reverse complement strand
GCTTGGTTCATGGTCATTAAAAATAAAAAAGCGGATAAAAAAAGCCGTTTCATTGTACTGCCCCCTTTTTTGTACAAAGACGCTTAAAACACCCTTGATGTTTAAAGAGAATAGGCTTCTTTTTTGTCAAAAGCGAATAACTTATTGTTTCTGATTGTTACACAAAGCGATAAAGTCTTCTTCCGAAAGCACGGAAACACCTAATTCCTGCGCTTTTTTCGCTTTTGATCCGGCGTCCGCGCCTAAAATGACAAAATCCGTTTTTTTGGAAACGGAACCCGCGACTTTCGCTCCGATCGCCAACGCTTTGGCTTTAGCTTCGCTGCGGGTCAAAGTCGGCAAAGTCCCCGTAAAAACAACCGTTTTTCCCGCTAACGGATGATCGCTTTGCGACAAAGGTTCAAAATCGCGGATTGTCATCAGCGTTCTTAAACGCGCCACTTCAACCCGATTGTGTTCTTCTTCGAAAAAGTCCAACAGTTCTTGAGCGACAACGGTTCCGATGCTTTCGATGGCGATCAGTTCCTGATACGCTTCCGAAGACGGATCCTGCGCCTGATCAATCTGGGACAATAAATCCGTCATATTCAGATAATGCGCCGCCAACAAACGCGCCGTCGCCTGCCCGATCTGCGGGATTCCCAACGCAAACAGGAATTTATCCAAATCCGCGCCGTTTCGGACTTTGCGGATTGACGCGAATAAATTATCCGCCGACTTATCGCCCCAACCTTCAAGCTTTCTGATTTCCGATCCGTGATTCTTTTCCAATTCGAAAATATCGCCCGCCGTTTTAATCCAACCGCGTTCAAAAAAGAATTGCGTGTTCTTCGCCCCGAACCCTTCAATATTCAAAGCGTCACGAGAAACAAAATGTTTCAGCTTTTCCACCGCCTGCGCCGGACAAACCAATCCGCCCGAACAACGTTGAGCCGCCTGATCTTCGTCCCGAACGACATGAGATCCGCACACCGGACATTTGTCGGGAAAAACAAACGGCTCGGAATCAACCGGACGCTTTTCCAAAACGACACGGACAATCTGGGGAATGACATCGCCCGCACGTTGAACGATCACATGATCGTTAATGCGAATGTCTTTGCGTTTGATTTCGTCTTCGTTATGCAACGTGGCATGGGAAACCATGACGCCGCCCACATTCACGGGTTCCAAATCGGCGACCGGCGTCAACACGCCCGTCCTGCCCACCTGAACGCGGATATTCTTTAATACCGTTTGCGCCTGTTCCGCCGGAAACTTGTGCGCCGTCGCCCAACGCGGAGATCTGGCGACAAACCCCAAGCGTTCCTGATAATCGCGCCGATTGACTTTATAAACGGCGCCGTCAATATCGTAAGCCAACCCCGAACGGCGTTCCCCCAAGTCTTTAAAATAAGCGACTATTTCCTCGGCAGAAGAACACAACCTGTTTTCAGGATTGACCGGAAAGCCCCACTCACGGATTCGATTTAAAAATTCCGCGTGCGTTGTCCATTTTTCCTCGGACACTTCCCCGAACGTGTAACCGAACAAAGACAAACGTCTTTTTTCCGTAATCGCCGGATCCAACTGGCGCAAAGACCCCGCCGCCGCGTTGCGCGGATTGGCAAACACTTTTTTACCCGACTGTTGCTGTTGTTCGTTCAAAGTAAAAAAATCCGCTTTATTCATAAACACTTCGCCGCGAATTTCCAAACGTTCGGGAATATCCGATCCCGACAAATCCCGTCCCTGAAGCTTTAACGGCAAATCTTTGATCGCTTTGAGGTTTTCGGTGATGTCTTCGCCGATCGCTCCGTCCCCGCGCGTTGCGCCGCGCACAAAGACCCCGTTGACATACAACGCCGAAAAAGACAAACCGTCCAACTTCGGTTCCGCCATAAAGTCCAGCCGTTCCGTTTCCGACAATCCCAAAAAACGGCGAATGCGATCTATGAATTCATAAATTTCTTCGTCCGAAAATATATTGGCCAAAGACAGCATCGGCACGCCGTGAACGACTTTTTCAAAATCGTCCGAAGCTTTCGCCCCGACCCGTTGGGAAGGGGAATCCGGTCGAATTAAATGCGGAAAACGTTTTTCAATCGCTTCGTTGCGCCGTTTCAACGCATCATATTCGGCATCGGTCATCACGGGCGCATCGTCCTGATAATACGCCCGATCGGATTCGGCCATCGTCTTTGCCAAAGCCGCCAGTTCGGCGGCCGCTTCCAATTCGGTTAAAAGGTCAACAGGCGTCTGGGTCATTCTTTTTCGCTCTTATTTTTCAACAATTCGTCCGCCGCCGCGCGCGAAGCTTCCGTCACATGAGATCCTGACAACATTCTGGCGATTTCCTCGCGCCGTTCGTCATCGTCCAATTCGACAACGGCCGTCAAAACTTTTCCCGCATCGACTTCGGATTTTTGGACACGGAAATGATGCGCCCCGAAAGAAGCCACCTGCGCAGAATGCGTGATCGTTAAAACCTGACACTCCTGTTTTGCCAACCGAGCCAAACGTTCGCCGACCGCGCTTGCGGTCGCTCCGCCGATCGCCGCATCGACTTCGTCAAAAATCAGTGTCGGAATTTTTTCGGCTTTTGCCAGATTGACTTTTAACGCCAACATAAAACGCGCCAGTTCGCCGCCCGAAGCAATCTTCGCAATCGGAGCCAGCGCCTGACCGGCATTCGTTGCCGCCGCGAACACCACTTTATCCGCCCCGTCCGCGTTCCATAAGGTTTCGGGCAAAGCTTCGATCTGCGTTTTAAACACGGCCTTGCCCAACTTTAACGGAGCCAATTCCGCCGCAACGGCCGTATCCAGTTTCTGAGCCGCCTTCTGTCGCGCCAAAGACAACTGCCGCGCCGTTTCCATATACTTCAGACGACAGACTTCTTCCTCTTTGCTTAAACGGATCAGGTCTTCCCCGCCCTTTTCAAGGCTGTTTAAACGCCGTTCACATTCCGTCAGCACTTCGGGTAAACGATCGGCTTCGACCTGATGTTTGCGCGCCAAAGATCTTAAAGCGAACAAACGTTCTTCAACCGCTTCCTGAGCGCGGGGATCGAAATCCAATTCGTTACAGCACGTTTCGATCAAGGCGGCGTCTTCGTTTAATTCCGACATGATCCGACTAAGAGAATCAATAATCGGTTCAAAACGCCCTTCCCCGTAACGCGACAGATTTTCCAACTGCCGTTGCGCCTGACGCAAAGAACGGTCAAGACTGTCGTCAAACAAAGCCTGTCGCGCGCTGTTCAGGCCTTCCGCGATTTTCTCGGCGTTCATCATTAAAGCTCTGCGTTCGGAGAGTTCTTTTTCCTCTCCGTCCTTGGGATCAAAGCGTTGCAACTCGTCAACGCAATGACGCAAAAACTCTTCTTCCGCCTGCGCTTTTTCCAAATCGGACTGCATTTTTTGCTTTTCGGCCGTTTTATCCTGCCATTCCCGATAAGCCCGCCCCGTTTCCTGTTTTAAGTCTTCCAGTCCGCCGTAACCGTCCAAAACATCTCGATGCGTCGCCGTATTCAACAAACCGTGTGTCGCAAACTGACCGTGTATCTCGACCAACAAATCGCCGACCTGACGCAACAAAGAAGCACTGACCGACTGATCATTGATAAAAGCCCTGCTCTTGCCGTCCACCGAAACGACACGACGCAACAACAACGGTTCGCCCGCTTCAAAATCCAATTCCTGCTCTTTGAGCAAATCAAAGACTTTATCCTTTTCGGGTAAAAGATATTCCGCCGCGTCGGATAACTGCTTTGCTCCGTTGCTCACTAAAGAACTGTCCGAACGCGCGCCGGTCGCCAATGCCAGAGAATCCAATAAAATCGATTTACCCGCGCCCGTCTCGCCCGTAAATACGCATAAGCCGCCGGCAAAATCCAAATCCAGCTTTTCGATTAAAACAACATCTCGGATCGATAAACGTGACAGCACGGTTTGTTTCTCTTCTACTGTTTGGCGATACTGTCGGGCACATACCGTTGCATTAAATCATACGCCCGTTGATACCACGGACTGGACGGATAATTATATCCCAATATCGCCGCACTTTTTTGCGCCTGCGTATCCAATCCCAAAATCAGATACGTTTCCGTCAACCGATACAAAGCTTCCTGAACGTGCTGGGTTGTTTGATAATCACGCACCACTTTCGAAAACCGGTTCATCGCGGCGATATGTTCGTTACGCCTGAGATAAAAACGACCGATATTGACTTCTTTTGCCGCCAGATAATCCAAAGTCAGCACAATCTTTTTCTGCGCGTCCTCGGCATAAGGCGTATCCGGAAAACGGCGGGCGACTTCCGTTAACGCGTCCAAAGCCATCTGCGTCATTTTCTGATCCCGATCCGTATCGGACAACCGAGCGTAATAACACAAGGCTTTTAAATAATACGCGTACGGAGCGAACTGATTACCGGGGTATAATTGTAAAAAACGATCCAACACAATGACCGAATCATCATATTCGCGTTTAATGTAGTACGTAAACGCCAACATGATTTGCGCTCTTAACGCCCAACGGGAATACGGATAATATCGGTCGATTTCATCAAAAGCGGTAATCGCTTTTGTATATTCGTGCTCTTTAATTAAAAGATCCAAAGCGTTGTTGTATAACGTTTCGGGAGGTGTCGTTTCGGGATCCAAAGCGATTTTGCCGGCGCATGAAGACAACAAAAGTCCCATACCCAACATAAAAAAAAGCCGTTTTGATTTTTTAAAAAAAAGCATTTTAACGTTCCGCCACCACAAACCGATTTTTTTTATAACCATCTATCAAAACGTGAACAACCTGTCTAAAAATTATAATTTGTCAGACACGTTTTTGACTGCATGAACGGACGCCACGCATCGGAAGTAAAGCTGCGATTGTCTTTTCCCGTTGTAAACATGGCGGCCATATCATAACCGACCGTACCGGCATTGACGATGGCGGCTTCGGACTGCACGCCGTCCATTGAAGAAAAGTAACCGATTTCCTTTAAATCATTGGAAAAAATACAAGACAACAACGTTTGCGAAAACGCGTTAACGCCGGTAACGGCTTCTTTCAGATCGTCATAGCGCATGACATACAGCACCGGCGCCAACAATTCCGTTTTTACCGTATCGGTTTGAGACGGCATTTCCACAACGGCGGGTTGGACATAATAGGCTTTATCGTACAACCCTATATTCATTCTGTTGCCGCCAAAGATCTTTCCGCCTTCGCGTTCGGCCTGTTCCAAAGCCAAACGCATATTGTCATAAGCCGCTTTATCGATCAAAGGCCCGACTTGACTTTGCCGTTCAAACGGCGAATTGACGTAAACGGTATTAAAAGCGGTTTTCAATTGACCGACGACTTCGTCATAGACCGAAGAATGACAGAATAAGCGATGCAAAGACGTACACCGTTGTCCGGCATCTGCAATTGCGGAATGCAGCAACTGATCTATTGCGAACGGGATATCGGCGGACGGCGTGACGATTGCGGCGTTATTTCCGCCGATGGACAAGATGCTGCGCCCCAGTCTTTGCCCGACTTTGCTTTGCAAGCCGCGCGCCATGACCGGAGATCCTGTCGCGCACAGCAAAGGAATGTCTTTGCTTTCGGCCATAACGACAGAATCTTCATGATTGCAGATCACCAATTGAGAAAGGTATTCGGGACAATTGGCGAGAGAACGGGCCTTTGCCCTGCGCAGTAAAGAGTTAACGGCGAACGCCGTCAATGTCGCTTTACGAGACGGCCTCCATATAACCGAATTGCCGCAAACCAAGGCGACAAGCGCGTTTAAAATCCAAACGCGCATCGGAAAGTTGAACGATGTAATGACGACAACGGGACCGATCGGTTGCCAGATTTCAGAAACCACCAAGTTTTGGCTTTGCGTCGGCACGGAAAAGCCCGACATACGATGCTGCATATCGGCAACCATATCGCAAATTTTAATGGATCGTTGGACTTCTTTGAGCGCGGTTTGATAGATTTTTCCGGTTTCAATCACGATCAACTGAGCCAATTCTTCTTGTTTGGCGCGCAGTTCTTCGGCGAACAAACGGATCAATTCCCCGCGTTCGCCGGGAGAAACCAAACGCCATTCTTCAAAAGCTTTTTTGGAACGTTGAATGATCGTTTTAATCTGTTCGGCATCATTGAGCGGAAAAGACGCTATTTGTTCTCCGTTTACAGGAGAATAGTCAACGCAATTCCCGCTGGAAATGAATTCCAAGTCCAGATTCAGCCGTTTAACGATTTCCGCGACACGATTAAACATAAAAGACCGACTACTCTAAGAAAATCGGACGGATCGGCAAACCTTCCGCCAACAATTCTTCTTCTTTGATTTCGATAAAGCCGTCTTTTTTCACGTCTAAATCAGCGCGATAGACGGAATCGCCGTACAACATGATGACATCAAGCTTAAATCCGTCTTCCGTCTGCGACACTTTTGCCGGACGGATCAGATGCGTGACTTCTTTACGCTGTTGCGGGGTCGGCGTATCGGTAAAAGTATCTTCGTCCACTTTTTCAACCAAACGCAAGGTTCCTTCTTCTGTCTGAACGGCATCCAGAACAAATGTCGCATAAGCAACAACCGTTTGTTCATTTAGGATTAACCCGCCACGTGAGTTGTTTTCAAAAATAGGATCACGCGTTCCGTCCATTTTAATGACTTCGGCCTGTTCGCCCTGACCGCTGATCAGGTATTGCATTGTGACGGGCGGAATGGAAGAAAACGTTGTCGCCTGAAGCAATTTAAAATTGGAATAAAAAGGCAATTCGGCAATCGTTAAATGCGAACGCCCCGGCGTAAACATATCAAAAGAAGACAGAGCATTAATTTTTTTAATCAGGATCTCGGTTTCCGAATCGGGAATTTCGTTCCAGTTATACTGGGGCATTTGTTTTCTCCATATTTGTGTCAAAAAAAGCAGAGCTATCAGGAAAACCCCTAAAGCACCGCACAGAATTTTAGTCTTTCTTGTCATCATTGTCCAGTTTTGAGTTTGAATTTTCCGTTGTTTTTTTCTGCGGACACGACAATGCCCGAGATATTTGTTCCTTTTTCTTTACGCAAAATATCCTCTTGAAGTCTGATTTTTTCAAATCCTTCCTGTTCCAGTTCCGATTGAATATATTTGACGCCGTGAGCAAAACGTCCCGAAGATTGTAAAAAATAATCCTGATCCGAAGAAAGTTTTTCTGTCGTAAAAAAGATACGTCCGCCTTTATCCAAAGATTTAAAAACGCTTTGCAACAACGATGTCAGATCTCCGAAATAGCAGACAACATCAGCTAAAACAATCAAATCGAATCCTTTCGGATTGTCGTTACAAAACGAAACGATATCTTTTTTTGCCAGACAATCATAAATGCCTTTTTTCTTAGCCTCTTCGAGCATTTTTTCGGACAAATCGACTCCTGTCAGCGTTTTTGCGCGCTTTTTTAAAACGGCGCCGTTCAACCCCGTTCCGCATCCGGCGTCCAAAATACGCAAATCGGAACCGAACGATTTTAAACGGTTTTCCAATATTTGCGGAATATGATAGTCAATGTTATGAAGAGTCGCTTCAAACGTATCGGCAAAAGAATCAAACAATTCTTTTACATATTCCGCAGAAGCCTGATCGGGTTTCTTTCCTTCGAAAGCATTGCAAATATGTGCCGCAATCGGATTGTCGGGGAAAAACTGTTTCCATTTTTGCGCCAACTTGACGGCGGTATCTTTCGCATCATCTTCTTTAGCGTTATACAAATCGTACAAAGCTTGCGCCAAATAGTGGTGAATTTTTGTTAAAGAAGGATCTAAAGCCAATGCGTTAAAATACAAACCGACCGCTTCGGCGGGCTCTCCGGCTTCTTTGACGGCCATCGCCAGATTGGAACACGTTTCGGCTTGTTTCGGATTGATGATGAAAGCTTTTCGATAGCATTCCAACGCTTCTTCATAACGTTCGTGATCGTACAGCAACGCACCGAGATTATTAAAAGCCGAAGCGAATTTCGGATCAAGCTTTACGGCTTTTTTATAATCGTCTTCGGCTTTCCAATGCTGACCGAATTTAACGTAAACATTCGCCCGATTGTTATAGGCATCGGCAAAAGACGGATCCAGTTCAATCGCGCGATCATACGCTTGAAACGCTTCGTCCAGACGCTCCAGTCTTTCGTAAGTAATACCCATTCCGTTCCAATAAATCGGCGTTTCCGATAAAGACAAGGCTTTTTCGTAAAAATCCAAAGCCTGATCGTATAAACCTTCCAAACGATACGTTACGGCTTTTTGCGCATACGCTTCGGGATTATGAGGATCGGCTTTGATTGCCTGATCCAACAGATCCGTTGCCGTTTGCGAATGACCTTCGTCCCGTTCGATCAAAGCCAAATTCACATATGCCGAAGAAAAATCCGGTCGCATTTCAAGCGCTTTTCGAAACAAACGTTTTGCTTCTTCAATTTCACCTTCAAAGCGATAAATAATCCCCATGTTGTGGTACGTTTCGGGGAACGTATCGTTGCGTTCCAAAACCGCCTGATAATGTTCCAAGGCCTCTTTCGGGTGTCCGGCATCTTGCAGCGCCTGCGCCAAAGTAAATTCATACGCCTCCGATTCAGGGCAAAGACGAACGGCTTTGTACAACAAATCAATCGCCGAATCAAAAGAACGGCGTTGCAAGGCGATCATTCCCAACAAATGCAACAAATCCGTATTTTCGGGACTGATCTCCAGCAATTGACGATAAACGGCTTCCGCTTCGTCCAGTTTTCCCTGCTCGTGCAGGCGGACGGCATTTTGAAAAACGAAGTCGAATGACATAAATATCTGCTCCGAAATGACAAGGAAAAATTGACTTATAATTTATGCGAGTCTATGAATAAATACTAGACCTATGTTTGTTCAACGGGAAAACGGATATGGAAGAAACAGATCGTATCGAAAAAAAGCATAAAAAAGCACAAGAAACAGCGGCATTACAGAAAGACGAGGCTTCCATTTCTTTTTATTTACACGCCTCGTTGTTTCTCTTTTTCTTAACTTCCTACGCTTTTTTACTGTTTCTCTACAAAAACAAATACCCTCTGATTCTAAACGACGAAATTATGCCCGAAGTCTTGTTCGCTTGTTTCGGGTTGCTGATTTTTTCTTTTTTCAGCCTTTTTCTGTTGTCCTTTTGGCGGTTATTGGCTCGACTTTTCATTGCCGTTGCCGCCGGAACTATCACAGCGTATGTGCTGGGGCTGATTTTTCCTTTTAATATCGGGAATTATTTTGCTCATTATTTTTCATTTTTACCGGAAAGCTCGCTGATCTATATCGCTCAAAACGGCAATCGGCTCATCGCAATCTTTGCAGGGATCGTTTTTTTTATAATATTGAATATCTTCAAAGGCGGTGCCATGGCCTTTTTGACGTTGCCCGTTTTGGTCGCTTTGTTTTTGTTGCTGAATACGGCGTCAAAACAAACCATACCTGAAAAATTTGACAACCTCCCCTTAAGTGATGCAGAAAAAAATGAAACAACAGAAAATCTGATTTATTTGATATTGGCGGATCATGCCGGATACGCCAATGCCGTGGAAAATTGGCAAACTTTACATTCAAAATCTTTAAATCCGGTCGCATTACCTTTAAGTCCGACGTTCATTCCGGCTTTTTATCAAACAAATAATTTCATTTTTTATCCGTCCGCTTATTTGAGATACCAAGATAAATATCGTAATGTCGGCAATATTCTGAACCCTTCTTTGAGCGACATCGGAAGAGATCTGTTCAATCGCGATGATGCCGCTTATTACATAGGTTCAAAAAACGCTCAGGTGTACATCACCAGAAATGACTTGTTCAAAGAATTAAAAAAACAAGGCTTCCGCCTGAACATTTATCAAACTTATCCCTTTAATTTCTGCAAAGGAGCCGGAAAAAATGAAATCAGCTCATGCATTACGTATCCGGCTCCGCTAGGAGCACTTTACCAAACAGACATGACAACGGCCTCCAGACTAATGCTATTAGTCGGGCATTGGCTTTATTCAACTCCGGCCGGGAAAGGAATTGCTCACTACATCTATGATAAAGTAAAAAATATGGCGGATTTATCCGATATTCCTTTCTTAGGGAATCCTTTGTCATCTTCTTTACCGATCGGTCAACCCATGGTTCTTTCGCATTTGCGCCATGACGTCTTGACCGCAAAAGGTAAAAATGTTTTCTTTGCTCATCTAAATTTGCCGCATTATCCCTATGTCTATGATAAAAACTGCAAACTAAAATCAGATCCTTTGACGTGGCGAAGCAATGAGCCTTATACAGACAAAAAAGAGCTTAATGGGGAGTTGAAACGTTGGGAAGACTACAATCAACAACTTTTATGTACTTACAAGCAGATCAATTACCTGATTAAAGACCTCAAAGAAGCTGACTTACTTGATAAAACAACCATCGTTATCCATGGGGACAAAGGAGCAGACATTCAAAAAGAACATCAAGACGATCTGGAATTAACTCGTGTCGATCAGGCGATCAACCGTTTCAAAAGCAATATGACTACCGTTTTCGGGATCTACAAACCGGAAAATAAAAAACCTGAAATAAAAAAATCTCCCTGCGATATCGGCACGTTAATCAACTCTTTCTTGTTAGGCAATCAATCTAACGAATGTCAACAACCTGATTTTTCAAACTTCACACAAGAAGAAAAAGAAAAATCGCTCTTATGGTTAACGTCCGAAATTGCGGAAAATTATTTTCCATCCTCCAGTTTTGATCCGATCTTTTCTTCATGGTTGGAAAATGGAGGACAAGCCTATATGGCTTCTTTAGATGAACAAATCAAACTGAACAAACAAAAAACAGCCGGAGAATCAAAAATCAGTTTTGTCGCCCCGCCAGCCTTTGAAAAGGATAAAACAGAACAAAATCAAAAAGATAATACCAATCAAATAAAAAAAGAAAAAACAACACATTTTGTCCCCGTTTCTGAAAAACAGACTAAACAAGAAGCTGTTCCAAATCATCCTGCGAAACCGTTAATACAAAGCGAAACAAAAAAACAAACAAAACAAGTTAAAAACACTGAGCAAACAGAACAAAACGAAAAAGACAAAGAAACTGGAGAAACCGCACAAGTACAAGACGTCATCCTTGATGATTTCGGAGAACTGCCAAAACCTATCATTTTGCCTGAAATTGATTCAACCGTTGAAGAGAAATGGAAAACGACAAAAATCAAAGACGGACAAAAAACAACTTTGGAGTTGTTACCAGAATATCAACAAGAATCTGAAAAGAAAGAATCCGAGATAGAGCTAAAAGCACCTGTAACAACCGTTTCCGCCTCAGAACATCCTGTTCCTAAAGCGGCTCCAGCACCTGAAGTAGAAACGTTATCTCTGCCGACACTAAAAACGCAAACAACGGAAATACTTGATGTTCCGGCATTAGCGCCTTTACCTCAAAACGTCGCTCAGACCGCAACGGAAACGACAACAGAAACAACGGAAATACTTGATGTTCCGGCATTAGCGCCTTTACCTCAAAACGTCGCTCAGACCGCAACGGAAACGACAACAGAAACAACGGAAATACTTGATGTTCCGGCATTAGCGCCTTTACCTCAAAACGTCGCTCAGACCGCAACGGAAACGACA
>CALXTY010000048.1 GCA_944391535.1 uncultured Alphaproteobacteria bacterium | reverse complement strand
TTTTTTTTTTTAATGATACGGCGACCACCGAGATCTACACTCTTTCCCTACACGACGCTCTTCCGATCTATCCGAAATATCACCCTCGTTGGGCGGTCATGAATGTTATTCGCGACATTTTCAACGTTCGCTTCATTTCACGTCAAACGTTGGATATCCCGCCGGATATTGACGTTTTAATGTTGGTCAATCCGAAAAAATTCAATGAAGAAACACTTTATGCCATTGACCAGCATATTATGCGTGGCGGTAATCTGTTGGTTTTGATTGATCCTTTTTCGGAAACGGAAGTCGCTTTGGGCGAAGTGCCCTATTCTATCAGACCGGATATCGACAAACTGCTGACGAACTGGGGCATTTCTTTTGATCCGACTCATTTCGTCGCCGACACGACTTTGGCCAGAACGGTAACACACACCGAAGAAGACAAGTCCGTTCAGACGAAATTTCCCGCATGGTTGGCGGTCAATGAAAAATACCTCAGCCCCGAAGATCCGATCACCAGCGCATTGACAACGGTCAATCTGGCTTATCCCGGCAAACTCAATATCACTAAAAAAGTTGACGGTTTAACAATCACTCCGTTGATTTTTTCATCAAAAGATTCCGAATTGTTTAAAACAATCGAAGGGTTGTCTCCGGATCCGACGGCTATGTTACGCAATTTTACCCCTAGCGGTAAAAATATGATTTTGGGAATGAGAATTAAAGGCAGTCCTAAAAGCGCTTTTGAAAAAGCGCCGACGCGCAATTTCTTGAAACAAAGACCGGAGGCGCATATTCCCAAAGCGTTAAATCCGGTCAACATCATTTTAATCGCGGACAGCGATTTTCTGGCCGATAAGTTCTGGACGACAAAATCAAATCTGTTGGGTGTCGAGCAATTGTATCCTTTTGCCGGTAATGCCGATTTGATTGTGAATGCTTTGGATAATCTCAGCGGAGCGGCATCTTTGATCGATCTCAGGTCAAAAGCAGAGTGGCGTCGACCGTTCACCGTCATCGAAAATATAGCCTTAAAAGCCGGAAAACAATATCGCGAACAGGAAACAATGCTCGTCCTTGAACTTCAAAACGCTCAAGCACGTTTAAAAACATTGACCAAACAATCGTCTCAAGAAAACAGCGATGTTCTTTCTCATGAAGACAAAGAGGAAATTCAAACTTTGCAAGAACGCATCATCCTGTTGCGTTCCGCTCTGCGTTCCGTGCAAAACGTGCTTAGTCGCGATATTTTCGCTTTGCAATCGACAATCATTTTAATAAATGTCGTCTTTGTTCCGGTTTTGTTGGTCATCGTCGCTTTGTTCGTCGCATGGCGCAGACGTGCCAGACGATCTCAGACAAGATAAGGAAGCCACCATGCAGCTGCGTTCTTTTTATCACCTTTTAATGACAACAACAATTGCATTCGCGCTCGCTTTAAGCTTGTGGATTTTGACACCGGAACATTCCGTCGGCACGTTTTTCGGAGAACCCCTGATCCCCGGACTAATGGATAAAATCAATGATATCGAAGTCATTTCAATAGAACATGGGGGAAAAACAAAAACTTTCATTCGTGATGAAAAAAACAACGGGTGGCAGTTAATGGAAGCCAACGGCTACCCCGCGAACAAAGAACGGATCAGAAACGTTCTGATCGGCCTTGCCAATTTGGAAAAAATAGAACCGAAAACGGCTTTGCCGGAATTTTATCCCGATTTGCAGGTCGAAGATAATGTCGACAAACAATCAAAGTCCTATTTAGTTACGTTTCTTAATTCGGAAGGAACACAAATCACTCGATTGCTCGTCGGGAAAAGAACGAACGGCATTTCATGGAACGGACAAGGATATTTTGTGCGTTTTCCGAACGATCCTCAATCATGGTTGGTACGCGGAAATATTGATGTCACGGGCGATATGCGTTCGTGGTTGACCGTTCGATTGTTGCCATTGGTCAAAGGCAGGACATCGTCTGTGACTTTGGTGGACGGGACGAAAACACGCGAAGCCATATACGAGAGAAAATCTCCGAATATGCCGATGCAAGCCACATTTCTATCCGACGGATATTTCATTATTTCATCTGATTTTATTGAAAAAATGGAACAAGCTTTGACTTCTTTTGATTTTAAAGACGTTGCGGAACGGCCTGAAAAATTAAACGATGAAAAGCCTTTTTCATCTGCTTTCATTGAAACTTTCGACGGATTGAATATCTATCTGTTTTTATACCTGATTGATTCAAAGCCCTTTGCCGCTCTTTCCTTTTCAGCGACGGCGCAAGCTGAAGAAAGTGTAAAAAAAGAAGCGATCGAATTGGAAAACCGGCATAAGAAATGGTTGTATCAAATGAATGATGACACTGTTTCCGCCATATTGCCGTTTTTATCCGTTCCGCAAAAGAAAGACGCAAACAACGTTTCCGAAGGAAAAGTTTCCTCGAGAGGAACAAAGACAACTGCTAAAAAATAATTACGCGATCCATATTGTCGCAGCGACGTCCGGATCCAACACAATCGCCTTTCCGTCAGCGACAAGTGTGTATTTTCCCTGTTTCGGTTCAAAATCAATTTGTTTTAAACAAGCGTGCAACACTATACCGCTATCGGCGACTTTTTGCTTTATTTTCCCTTGAGCGGTCAAACGACAGACTTTACCTTGCTTACTATCGCTTAACGTCAAAGGAGACGGCAAATGTCCGGCATGATTCAAAGACCGGACAAGTTCTTTCGTCCAATCTTTGTTATCGCAACGAGCCGTTTGCAAGAAATCTATCAAATTAAAAAAACGATTGGCGGCGGCACCGTCCAAATGGTGTTCGATCAAGCAGGCGATTTGTTCGGAACGTTCAAAATCCTGCCCCAAAAATTCATGAAAAAAAGAAGTCAATCTTTCATGTTTCATATAAATTTGCCAACCGATTTGTCGTCCTTTGGGCGTCAAACGGATTGATCCGTAAGATTCATGAAGAACCAACCCTTGTTCAACCATTTTTTTGACAACGGTGGCAATGGTGCCTTTTGTCAGCTTTAAATTTTCAGCCAAAGCTGTTACTGTTTGTTTGCAGCCGGTTGTTTCCAGATGGAATAAAGCTTCCAAATAGTCTTCCAGCCGAGAAGAAACTGCTGTCATGGTTTTTTCCTTTTCGTTTTTCAAGCATACTCAAATTGCGCACGAAAAGTCAAGAAAGCCGCCAAGATTAAAAGTTAAACGCAACGAATATGAGGAAAAATGCAAAATCGTTTTTTTTCGTTTCAAAAAGACACGCTGACGGGACTGGGGATAAAACCGTTAAAAACAACAGCAAAAAAAATGATTGTTTTGTTGCACGGTTATCGAGGAGACGCCGAATCCAACATGGAATTTGCTTTGAAACTTTCGGCCGCCTGTCCCGAAGCAGTTATCTTGGTTCCCGACGGGATCAGTGCCGTTTTCCCCGAAAATGATCCTCATCACCGGCAATGGTGGGACTTGGATGAAGAAGCCTTTCAGGGACGGCTTTGTTCTTTCATGCCGTATTACGCCACATTCGAACAACAGAAATTAATCAGGCGAACCGTTGAAAAAACGCATCAAACCGCACTATTGCTGAATCGATTTATTTTAAACAGATTAAAAGAATATAATTTGTGTTTGTCCGATTGTTTTGTCGCGGGAATATCGCAAGGTGGCATGACCGCTTTTGAAATGGTTTTATTTTGTAAAGAACTGCATCGAGATCAACACAACACTTTTTTAGGCGGCTTTATTTCCATAGGCTCCGGTATCATGGGCGCCGACCGGCTGAGAAAGCTTCCTGAAAAATTGCCGGCCATTCCCGTTTTATTGGCACGCGGCGCATACGATGAAATTTTTCCCAAAACAGTCGATTACTTTTCGTACAGTTTGCTCAAAGAACATCATTTGCCCGTTTTTCTGACACAAGCGTCTTCGGCTCATTTCGGATTGGAACATCAGGTTTGTGATGCCGTTTGCCGTTTTATTTTGGAACACTGCTAAATTTTTTAAAAAAAAGCACACCCTTTGCTTGACTCTTAGAAACGGAAAGGGTATATGAAATTACTCAATTTTGATTAAAGAACGGAGTTGTCCATGAAACGTACATATCAACCCAGTAAAATAGTCCGGACTCGCCGTCATGGGTTTCGTACCCGCATGGCAACAGTCGGAGGACGCAAGGTTTTAAACAATCGCCGCCGCAAAGGCCGTAAGCGTTTAGCCGTATAATTTTCCCCGCGGGATAAATGCGGGCATGTCACGTAAGTTGATATTAATAAAAAAAAGACCGGATTTTCTTCACGTCACCCGCAACGGGTATAAAGTTGTGAAGTCCGGTCTTATTTTACAAGCGGCGCGGACACGTCGTTTGTTTACGCCGTCCGTTTATCGAATCGGCTATACGGCATCAAAGAAAATCGGAAATGCCGTAAGTCGGAACAGAGCGAAACGCCGTTTAAGAGCTTTATGCGCCGCTTTATTCCCTCTTGAAGCTGTCGAGGGATATGATTATGTCGTTATCGCGCGTCATACCACGATAGACAAGCCTTATCAAAAACTGTACAAAGAGCTGAAATGCGCTTTAAAAGAAATAAAACAGGAAATGAATGAGCTTCAGACAGACACCGGAAAAACAGCAGAATAACTCAGATCGCCCGTCTTTTGCCGCGAAAGTTCTGACCGGATTGGTGCTGTTTTACAGAAAATTTCTTTCTCCTTTGAAACCGGGGTGCTGTCGGTTCACGCCGACTTGTTCCGCTTACGCTTTGGAGGCTCTGCGCGTTCACGGCGCCATAAAAGGCACATGGCTGACGATCAAACGCATCCTGCGTTGTCAACCGTTCGGCGGATCCGGATACGATCCCGTACCGCCGAAAAAAGAAAAATCAAAATTGCCGATAAAAAGCAGAAGAACTTTGTACGCCGTCTCTTTTGCTTTATTCGCTTCGGTTCTGTTCAGTGGCGTCTTTATCGTTTCTTACAGTGAACCGCCTCATTGCGCGTCAGCTGAAAATGGAACCGAACCGTTACCCAAAATCCCTTCGGGGGATCAGACAACAGAAACTGTCGATTCACAACAAGTGCAAAAAAAAAATAATACTTCGACCCGATTTTTAATCTGGCTTATCCGTTTATATCAGGATAAGATATCGCGTTTCATTCCCGGCTCGTGTCGCTATACTCCGACATGTTCAGCCTACGGAATTCAAGCTTTGGAACGTTTTGGCGCAGTTAAAGGATCATGGCTGACCATAAAACGTCTTCTTCGCTGCAATCCATGGGGCGGACACGGATACGATCCCGTACCCGAACCCGAAAAATCGTAAACACAGGTGAACTGATGGAAAAAAACAATTTAGAAAAGCGCAATTTAATCTTGGCCGTTATTTTTTCGGCTGTTTTTCTGTTTATCATTGATGCTCTTTTCCCCGCGCCGCAACCGGTTGTCACGACGACACAACCGACAAGCGCGAGTACCGCGCCGCAAGCGCCGATATTGACAGCGGAACAAATAGCAGATCAATCTTATGCGCCGGCACCGAACGCCGTCAGCACGCAAAACAACATAACGTCGGAAAAAATGACGCGCGAGCAGGCCGTTGAAAAATATCGTCACATTTCGATTAAAACGCCGTCTTTAAGCGGTTCACTGCGTTTAAAAGGAGCGCGTCTGGATAATCTGCTTTTGACAAAGTATCGTGAAACGTTGGCGGCGGACAGTCCCTTTATCACGTTATTATCTCCGGTCGGAACGGCTTACCCGTTTTTCGCCGAATTCGGTTGGGTGTCAACAGAAGGCTTGGCTTTGCCGAATGCGGAAACGCCTTGGCAAACACAAGACACGGAACTGACACCTGAGAAACCGTTGACTTTGACTTGGGATAATAAGAACGGACTGAAATTTATCCGCCAGATTTCCGTCGATGACAACTATATGTTTACCATTTCGGATCGAATTGAAAATTACGGCTCCAAGATTGTGACGCTGTTTAACTACGGACTCGTCGGCAGAACGAACGTTCCTCCGTCTCAGCGCGGCGCCGTTTTGGAAGGCATGGTCGGTTATCTGGACGGTTCGTTAAAAGAATACGCTTATATGAAAATGGACAAAGAAGAACAGGCTTCCTTTAAAACAACAGGCGGTTGGGCAGGTATAACCGATAAATACTGGATGGCTGTTCTGGCTTTTGATCAAAAAGCGCCGAATGTGACCGTAAAATTCAGCGAACAGGACACCGCCGCCGGAAAACATTATCAAGCCGACTACCTGATGCCGCCAACCGTCATTGAACCGGGCGATGCCGTTCAAACGACAGGTCGGCTGTTCGCCGGCGCAAAAGAACTACGCCTGATCGACGATTATGAAAAGGATCTGGGCATTCAACGGTTCGATCTGACAGTCGATTTCGGATGGTATTATTTCCTGACAAAACCGTTTTTCTTTATTCTCAGCTGGTTTTATTCTTTGTTCGGCAATATGGGGTTGGCGATTTTGTTCTTTGCTTTCCTGTTGCGTTTGGCGATGTTCCCGATTGCGAACAAATCGTTTGAAAACATGGCGAAAATGAAAGAATTACAGCCGAAACTGGAAGCTTTAAGAGAACGCTACGGCGACGATAAAATGCGTTTTAATCAGGAAATGATGGAATTATACAGGGTCAACAACATTAATCCCGCGGCCGGATGTTTACCGATGCTGATCCAAATTCCGGTGTTTTTCTCGCTGTATAAAGTGCTTTATATCTCTTTGGAATTGCGTCAAGCGCCCTTCTACGGTTGGATACACGATTTGTCCGCTCCGGATCCGACTTCGGTCTTTACGTTATTCGGATTACTGGATTGGCCGATTCCGAATGCTTTGAATATAGGTGTCTGGCCCGTTTTAATGGGGTTGACCATGTGGTTGCAGCAACAGATGAATCCCAAAGCGACGGATAAAACGCAAAATATGATTTTATCCCTGATGCCGTTGATGATGACATTCTTATTGGGACATTTGGCTTCCGGATTGGTGATCTACTGGACATGGAGCAATATCTTGTCCATAGCGCAACAGTATGCCTTGAAATTCAAAGGCAAGAAAAAGGAAACGAAATGAACGATTTAAACGAAAAACAACAAGCGGAACTGATCGAAAAAGGACGCTTGTTGTTTTCCAAAGAATGTTCTTTTATGCTCAGCGTGGCCTCGTTATCCCAGTTGCCGGCGGGAAAAGAACCCGAAATCGCTTTTACGGGAACGTCCAATGTCGGCAAATCAAGCTTGATTAACGCTTTGACCGGTCGCAACACGTTGGCGCGCACGTCAAACACGCCCGGACGGACGCAACAGTTGAACTTCTTTGATCTCAGCGGTTATCTGCGTTTGGTCGACATGCCGGGGTACGGTTTTGCAAAAGCGCCGGTCGAAACCGTTAAAGCGTGGCAGGAGTTGGTGACGCTCTATTTAAAAGGACGACCGAATTTAAGACGAGTCTGTTTGTTAATAGACAGCAGACACGGCATAAAAAAAGCCGATCAGGAAGTCATGACCGTTTTAGATAAAGCGGCCGTTGTCTACCAAGTCGTTTTAACAAAAACGGATAAAATTTCCGCGACGGCTTTAAAAGAAATGGGAAAAAAGACGCTTGAGAGTCTGAGCAAACATACGGCGGCTTATCCGGTTTTGTTCCCGACCAGTTCCCAAACCAAAAGCGGTATTGCCGAATTGCGTGCCGAATTGGCTTCGTTAACCAAATTTTAATCTCTTTGCTTGTTTTCATCACGCTAATCCTTTAGTATAAATCATTATTTCGTTAAAGGGTTCGCCGATGATCAAAATAGCCGTTTCCGTCTTTTTAATTTTATGTCTTGGCGCATGCGGGCATACGGGAAAAGAACACGCGAAAATTATTGAAATGGTGCGTCAGGGAAACATACATGCTGCTCAAAAAATGGCGGATAATGATGATTTTTATAAAGATGAACCGTCTTTATTGGTGCGCTACTTTGAACTGGGCAGTATGCACTATCTGAACGGCGAGTATTATCAAGCGTTGCAAAACTTTGATAAAGCACATGAGCTCTCAAAAAAACTTTACACCAAAAGCGTATCAAAATCCGTTGCGGCAAAAATCGCGGGAGACGGCTTGCAGGCTTATCCCGGAGAAAAGTATGAATTATCTTTACTGCGTTTTTATCAATCTTTGACACACTATCGGTTATACGAGCAAGGCTATTATGAGGCTTATGAAGTCAAAGAAGAAGATCAGATCAAAAAAATCGATAAAAAAGAGCTGACCGAATCCGAAAAACGGCGTCATTTTACGGCGGCGCGCGCGGCCATTCTGGATTGGAACAGCCTATTAACAACCTATACGAACGAAACAAACGACAAAAACGCTTTTACGCAGGATATGCTGGCTAAAACATGGGGCGCCGAATTTCATGATATTTACGGAACGTCCGGCGACCGACAAATCGCAAGACAGCTTTACAAGGACGCACAAAAGCTGTTGACGTCCGTGTACGCTTCCTATCCGTCTTACCAGACGAAACAGGCAGAGCAGTTAAAAAAATACGCCGATAAAAAAGGCAAAGATTTATATGCCAAGCCTTCGGAAAAAGAAAACGTCAAAATTGTTTTAAAAACAGGATTGATTACGCCGAAAGTCGCTGAAAAAGTTGATTTTGTGATTCCGATTCAGGCTTTTTTGGCCGCCGGCAGTTCCGATAATCTGGTTTCCTGTTTGGGAGCCATTCTGCCGGGACAGAGAATCTCTTTTGAAATTCCGGCTGTTCTTAAACCGGAAACGATCAAAGAGTATGAGTTGGTCATATCAGATGCTCAGGGAAAACAGATCAAATCCGTTCCGATGGTTTTAACGGCTCCCGTTTCAGAAACGGCTTATAAAGAATATAAAAACAAACACAAGGCATTAATCGCCGAAAAAAGTGCCCGTCTGTCGGCAAAATACGCTTCCGCCGTTGTCGCAGCCTGCGCTTTGTATGATAAAAACGATGCTTTCAAGTGGCTGGCGTCATATGCCGCGTTTGCAGGATCTGTCAAATTGATCGAAGCGTCCGAATACGCGGACGTCAGATACTGGGGATTATTGCCTGATGCTGTTTTCCAACAATCTCTGGCATTGAAAAAAGGATCGTACACCGGTGAAATTCGATCCGAAGGCAAAAAGCTAAAAACTTTTTCTTTTACCGTGAAAAATTCCCGTCCGGTTTTGATCGATTTAAACATACCGAACGGATAAAATGATTTTTTTAAACCTGTTAAGGAGAAAAAACTGATGAAAAAACACTTACTGACCGTTTCCGCGCTTTGCCTGTTATCAGCCTGTGCGAGCTTTAAACCCGATTACGTTGTCACAGACGCGTCTCAAAGCTCCAGTCCGTCCTGGATCGCGCAATCCAAAGCTCATAAGATCGATTCTTCTTCCGAAGCAAAACAAAATCGTTATTATGTCAACGATGCCCAAAACGTTAATCAGCGTTTGTGCTTAAAAGCCGCCGAAACACGTGCCACGCAAAAGATTGCGGCTGAAATCGCTCAGGAAATCATGAGCAAATTTGAAGAAATCAACAAATCTCAAGATGATACCGCCAATTCAAAAATGAAAGACACTTTGGAACAAAATATCCAAGTCAATCTGCACGGCGTTGTTGTCGGTGATAAATACTGGGAAAAACGTGCTTATAAAAAAGAATTGGGCGCGGAAAAAGACTATACTTCTTATAAATGCGATGTCGTCGTCAAAATTAAAAAGACCGCTTTGGAAGAAGCTTTGAACGCTTACAAAGAAAAGACGCTCAAAACATTAAAAGGCGAAGATAAAAAAGCCATGCAGGAAGCGGTTGACGCTTATATCTCTGATTTGAAATCGGATATTTAAACCTTACGGGAAAGGACAGGCTGATGATAAAACAGCTTATTTTAACGGCTCTTGTTTTCATAACAGCGTTTTCGGCTCAGGCAAAAGAGGAAAAAGAAAAACCCGAATGGATCAACAATCCTTATGCTGTCTGCGATAAAGAAGAACTCTGCGCTGTCGGTATCGGTGCCGGTTTAAACATGGCCAAAGCCGATGCCAGAAGCGGGCTGGCCAAAGTTTTCGAAGCCAGAATCAAATCTTCCTTTGAAGCAAGTCTGGATCAGAACAATGATGACACAACGTCAAAAATCAGAGACTATGTTTCCGAATCTTCGGACGTTATGCTCAATGCCGTTGAAATCAAAGAAACATATGACACGCCTACCGATGTCTATGCTCTGGCTGTTTTAAACAAGCCTGTCGCCGCCCGTATGACACAGGAAGAAATTGACGATCTGGATCAAAAAATGAAGGCTTTGCTGCAGGAAGACACACCTGCCGCAGCCGTTCGTCTGGAAAAGCTTTACGAACAACGGCGCGCTTTAAATCAACGTTATATCGTTTTAACGGGTTCTCCGATGATCGAAGAAGTCTCCTACGACCAAGTTTACGGCAATAAAAAAGCCCGAATCGGAAAACGTCATATTTTCCTGAGCGTTGCGGGAAAACCGAACAAAGCTTTTGATCAGGCAGTACGGAGCGTCTTAAAGGAAAACGGTTACACGTTTGCCGACTCGCTTTCCGAACAAACACCGCGCGTTATCATTTCTTTGCAAGGCGAAAAGCAATATTCCAATATTGACGGATTTGTGAAATACGACTACCACTTCACAATGAAAGGTCCCGACAAAAAAGGAAAAATGATTGACGTTCTGGCAACAACGCTGACGGAAACGGGCAGAAACGAACAACAGGCGTTTTCCAATGCTTTGGATTCTTTAAAAAGTTATCTGAACGAAAACGTTTTAAATCTGAATTTCTAATAGAAGGAAGATCTTGATGAAAAAAACTTTTTTTACACTGGCTTTGGGCTCTTTGCTGCTTGTTCAAGGTTGCGCCAGCTTTAAAGCCGAAAGATTATCAACGGCCGAAGGTGATGAAAAAGCGATGAGCATCACTGACGAATGGTTACTGACCGATACGGAAAATGCCGTTAAAGATATCATTCAACAGCTGAACAATCATCGCGGATATCAGCGTTTTCTGGCTCAACTGGGTCATCAGCCGCGCCTGTTTATCGCCGAAGTCCAGAATGAAACTTCGGAAGCGTACTTCCCGATTGACGATTTAAACGATGAACTGCTGAACGATTTTTCGGCTTCGGGCGATTACGTTTTGATTGACGCACAGGCACGCGACAAGATTTTAAAAGAATTGCAGTATCAAAGCGACGGTATGGTCAAAGCCTCCGACATTAAAAAAGTCGGAAAAGCGACCGGAGCCGAAGTTTTGATTTTCGGAGCCGTCCGTATGAATCCGAAAACGCTTAACGGAAAAACGATTAAAGAATATACGGTTAACTTACGTATCACCGATATCGAAAGCGGTGTCGAAGTCGCGCGCGTACGCACAAAAGCGTCCAAGTATTCCAAACGAAGCGGATTCGGTTGGTAATAGTTAAAGTTGTAATTAAAGCCCCTGTCAAACAGGGGCTTTTTTTATTGCCTGTTTTTATCAAAACTTATATTTAACATATTTTTCATACAGTTTTCCTGTCATAAAAATATGATATTTTTATGAAAAATATCCCCCCCCCCCCCCCATGTTTTTGTGGAAGATGCTTTTTCTTCTCCGAATAATAGTAAAGACACCACTATAACCAGGAGGGTATTATGATATGAAAAAGATACTGTTTT
>CALXTY010000047.1 GCA_944391535.1 uncultured Alphaproteobacteria bacterium | reverse complement strand
GCTTATTGATCGCTTCGACATCTGTTAACGGAGACGACAGGTACTTTGACAACAAACGCGCGCCCGATCCCGTGACGGTTTGATCGATGCTTGAAAACAAAGTCGGTCCTTTTTCTTCGCACAAGGAATGAAACAGCTCGAGATTTCTTCTTGTCGCGGTGTCGATTTCCATTAAGCGTCCCGAAGAAAAATGCTTTAAGGGGTTCAGGCGCGGCATTTGGCCTTTTTGCGTTAATTCGATGTAATCGACCAGAGCGCCCGCGGCTCCGAGTTCGGCTCCGTTAAAGTGCCCGAAAGCGTCCAGAGTTTGAACGTTAAAGAATTTTTCCAATCTTTTCCGACCGTTTTCGGCGGAAAAACGAACGGCGGGCAGGGGAGTCAGAATACGCTTGAAGTCGTTGAACAGCTCGAAGTAATCAGGTGACTGGAGGATCTTTTCCGAAACAACGATTTCTTTGGGCTCCAGTCTTGAAATGCCGGCGGACAAAGGTCCCGCTTTTTCGGGCAAAGTCTGAACGCCGAAATCGCCGGTCGACACATCAACCCAGGCCATGCCGATTCCTTCGTTTGTCTGTGTCAGCGCGATCATGTAATTGCACGCGCGCGGTTCCAGAATATTGTCTTCGGTCAAAGTTCCGGGCGTGATCAGACGGATCACTTCTCTTTTTACCAAAGTCGCGGCGCCGCGTTCTTTTCTGGCTTGAACGGGATCTTCCATTTGTTCGCAAATGGCGACTTTGAATCCTTTTTTGATCAGACGGGACAGGTAGATTTCATGAGAATGAACCGGAACGCCGCACATCGGAATATCCTGCCCCTTTTCCCTGTTGCGTTTGGTCAAAGCGATATCCAACGCGGCGGAAGCTTTGATCGCGTCGTCAAAGAACATCTCGTAAAAATCGCCCATGCGGTAAAATAACAGATAGCCTTCGTTTTGACGCTTTATTTCAAAGTACTGTTCCATCATCGGCGTCAGTTTTTTGGGATTTTCTTCGGCCGGTTTGTTCGTCTGATTCATAGCAATTCACTTCTTTATTTAATTATGGTATCTGTAATATATCCATTTTTAATCGATCAATAAAGACTTGAAACATGACTGAAAACAAAAATTCCCTTGAACAAGAAGCTTTACGTTTACATTCTTCCGGTCGTTGCGGCAAAATCGAAGTCGTTGCGACAAAACCGCTGGAAACGCAAAAAGATTTGTCTTTGGCGTATTCTCCGGGAGTCGCCGCGCCGTGTCTGGAAATCCAAAAAGATCCGAACGAAGCTTTTCGCTATACGGCCAAAGGAAATCTGGTTGCTGTCATGTCGAACGGAACGGCCGTCTTGGGGTTGGGCGATATCGGTTCTTTGGCTTCCAAACCCGTGATGGAAGGCAAGGCCGTTTTGTTTAAACGATTTGCGGACGTGGACGCCATAGACATCGAGATCAATTCGAAAGATCCCGATAAAGTCGTTGAAACGGCGGCAATGATCGGTGACGGATTTGGCGGCATTAATCTTGAAGACATCAAGGCACCCGAATGTTTTTATATTGAACGCGAATTGAAAAAACGCCTGAGCATTCCCGTTTTTCATGACGATCAGCACGGTACGGCGGTGGTTGTCGCGGCGGGTTTGGTCAACGGTCTGGCTTTGACGGGCAGGAAAATCGAAGATATCAGACTGGTCGTCAACGGAGCCGGCGCGGCGGCGGTGGCGTGCACGTCTTTGTTGCGCGAAATGGGCGTTAAAAATATTATCATGTGCGATTCCAAAGGCGTGATTTATAAAGGACGCAAAGAGGGAATGAATCCGTTTAAAGAATCTTTTGCCGCCGATACTTCCCTTCGCACGCTTGCGGAAGCGGTCAAAGGAGCGGACGTCTTTTTGGGATTGTCCGTCAAAGGGGCTTTAACGCCCGATATGGTCAAGACAATGGCGGGATCACCGTTGATTTTCGCTTTGGCCAATCCGAATCCGGAAATCACGCCGCAGGACGCTTTAACGGCTGATCCCGATGCGATTATCGCGACCGGACGATCCGATTATCCCAATCAGATCAACAATGTTTTGGGATTCCCGTATATTTTCAGAGGCGCTTTGGACGTCAGAGCCTCTGAAATCAACGAGAAAATGAAACAGGCCGCGGCGCAGGCTTTGGCTTTGTTGGCGCGGTCGGACGGTTTGTCCAAAGACAAGATCATTCCGTCTCCGTTTGATCCGCGATTGATCCGTACCGTTCCCGTGGCGGTCGCAAAAGCCGCTTGCGAAACGGGAGTGGCGCGTTTGCCGATGACGGATTTTGAAGCGTATGCGGAAAAACTGCGTTCAAAATTAAAGAGGGGATAAAGCCGATGTCTCAGCAGAATTCCGATCAAAACGATGTCCCGTATCAATTTGTGGAACGTGTTTTAACGGTTTCTCTGCCGACCGCGTTTATGTTGATCATCTTGGTGTTGGCGGGCGAAGTGCAGGTCATGAGCGCGATCGCCGGTTTTGCCATGGTTGTTTGCCTGACAATTGTTTTGGCTTTGCCGTTTTTGATGAACTTGAGAAACCTGACGCAATATGTTCATCAGATGGCGCAGGAAGAAGATGTTTCCGATATGCCGACATTCGGCAAAAAGGACGAAGAATCTGCCAGAATTATTGCCGCGATTAATCAAATGCGCAATATTTGGACGACACGAACGGAACAATTGGAAGCGCAAACGTTGTCCGATGCGGCCGTATTGGACAGTTTGCCGGATCCGCTTTTGATGTTGGATAAAGAAGGGGTGGTGATCGGAGCCAATTTGGCGGCGCGCGAATTGTTCGGTTTTAACGTGCGCGGACAAACGTTAAAGATGTTGGTTGATACGCCGGATTTATCTTTGGCGGCCGATCGGATTTTACGGGAAGAAACGCGCAAGGAAACTCTGGAAGTTGACTTAAAACAAAAAGTGTTCAGTGCGAAATTGGAACGATTGCCGGCTACCGCGAAAGCCGGAGCTGTGATGGTTTTAACGTTGTATGACATGACGGCGCGCAAACAATTTGAACAGATGCAGACGGATTTTATCGCCAACGCCAGTCATGAATTGCGTACACCGCTCTCGGTTTTATCCGGATTTATAGAAACGTTGCAGTCAACGGCTAAAGAAGACGAGCAGGCCAGAGAAAAATTTTTAACGATTATGCAAACGCAGGCGTTTAGAATGTCAGGTTTGATAGAAAGTCTTCTTTGCTTATCTCGCTTACAGATGAGTGAAGGGGAACAATTGTCGGATCAGGTGGATATTCCGGACTTGCTTGTTATCGTTAAGCAAATGTTGGACGCCAAAGCCGTTAAGACGGATATGTCGATTGTTTTAAAACCGTGTGCGCAAAAGGGCAGAATTTTAGGCAATGTCGGCGAATTAAATCAGGTTTTTCAAAATCTGACGGACAATGCGTTAAAGTACGGAAAATCCGGCGGGCAGGTAACGATTTCGTGTCGTTCTTTTGAAAATACGGAAATGTCGGACATCAAAGCGCCGATGATTTATGCGGTAGCGGTTCATAATACGGGAGAACCGATTGCGGCTGAATATTTGCCGCATTTGTTTGAACGTTTTTATCGTGTCGCCGCGACAAAGAACAAGGCGGTCGGGACGGGATTGGGATTGTCGATCGTTGAACAGATTGTCAAGCATCACAACGGCGTGATCAAAGTTCAAAGTTCGAATGAAACGGGGACTGTTTTTACGGTTTATCTGCCGATGTATCCTGAGGAGTTTTCTGAGTCTGAGGGAACTTCCGATTCAGAATCATCAGAACAAACAATCCCGGCAAGCTCAGCAGAGCCGTAATGATAAAGAAAACCGGCCATGTCGTATGATCCGCGATCCAACCGCTGCCCGAAGACAACAGATCGCGCGGCAATGCCATTAAGGAACTGAGCAAAGCGTATTGCGTTGCCGTATAAGCTGTATTGCATAAGAAGGACATATACGCCACGAACGCCGACGTTGCCATGGCCGCGCCCAGATTGTCGGAGATAACCGAGATCATCAACCACGTCAGACTGTTGCCTTGCGTGGCCAAGTAAGCGAACGGTAAATTGCTGATGCCTTGCAAGATGCCGCAGATCAGCAAACTGGGCATCACGCCGAAGCGAACAACGATGACGCCGCCGATCAATCCGCCCAATACGGTGGCGACAAGGCCGTAAAGTTTGACCACGGTGGCGATTTGATCGTAGGTAAAGCCCATTTCCGTATAGAACGGCGCGGTCATTGTTCCCATGGTTGTTTCGCAGAGCTTATAAAGCATAATGAACAAAATGATCCAGATCCAGCCGGGACGGGAAACGAAATCTTTAATCGGCGCGACGACCGCGCTTTGAAAAAAGTCGGTGTCGTCTTTTACGGTTTGATGCGGCGGTTCTTTAGCGATCAGGATTGTCGCCATACCGATCAGACTTGATAAAGCCAACAGCGTGTAAACGTTTTCCCAAGAAAGGAACGAAGCCAGATACAACGCGCCGGCGCCGGCGATCAGCATACCGATCCGATAGCCGAACACGAAGCAGCCCGAAGCCGCTCCTTGATCTTGCGGATCGAATTTTTCAACGCGGAAAGCGTCAAAGACGATATCCTGAGAGGCCGAGAAAAAAGCCACGCAAACGGCGCATATTCCGGTAAGAACGGGCATTTGCGCCGGATTTGTCCGGACAAGCAACAAGAGACTGATCATCAGAAAGAATTGAAAGACCAACGCCCAAGACCGCCGTTTCCCGAACGCTTTTGTTAAAACGGGGATTTTGCAACGATCAACATAAGGCGCCCATAAAAATTTAAAGCTGTAAGGAAAACGGACTAAAGAAAACAAAGCGATATCCGTTTTGGAAACGCCTTGCGCCGCCAACCAATAAGCCAAAGTGGAAAAAATCAAAACAAACGGCAAACCGCTGAACAATCCCAAGATGAACATCACGATCATTCTGGGATCGCGGTAAACGCCGACGGATTCTTTCCAACCGGCCATTGTTTATTCCTGATCCAGTTTTGCGGCTTTGTTTGCGGCGCGCTTACGCAGGTTTTCGTCCAGAATGACTTTGCGCAATCTGAACGTCTTCGGCGTAACTTCGACCAGTTCGTCTTCCTGAATATAAGCCAAAGCTTCTTCCAAACTCATTTTAATCGGCGGGGTCAGCATGACGTTGTCGTCTTTTCCCGCCGCGCGAATGTTCGTCAGATGCTTTGTTTTAACGGGATTGACTTCGATGTCGTTCGATTTTGTGTGTTCTCCGATAATCATGCCGGCATAGACGTCAACACCGGGTTCGATAAACATCGGTCCTCTGTCTTCCAGCTTCCACAAAGCGTAAGGAACCGCTTTGCCGTTGTCGGTCGACACCATGACGCCCGTTCTTCTGCCCGGAATGGAACCTTTGTACGGCTGATAACTGTGAAACAGCTTGTTCATCACGCCCGTACCGCAGGTGTCTGTCAAAAACTGGGAATGATAACCGATCAGACTGCGGGAAGGCACCAAGAACGTCACGCGCGTCTTGTTGCCGCCGGACGGACGCATGTCCGTCATTTCGGCGCGGCGTTCGCCCAGTTTTTCGCAAACGGTGCCGACATATTGTTCGTCAACGTCAACGATGACTTCTTCAATCGGTTCAAGCTTTTTACCGGAAACCGGATCAACCTGCATTAACACGCGCGGCCGGCTGATTGAAAGCTCATAGCCTTCACGGCGCATTTGTTCGATTAAAATACCTAACTGTAATTCTCCGCGTCCGGCGACTTCGAAAGCGTCTGTCGTTTCCGTGCGCGCAATGCGCAAAGCGACATTGCCTTCGGCTTCTTTTTGCAAACGGTCCCAGATGACGCGGGAAGTGACTTTGTCTCCGTCTTTACCGGCCAAAGGCGAGGTGTTGATCGAAAAAGTCATCGCCAAAGTCGGCGGATCGATCGGTTGAGCCGGAATGGGGGTCATAACGGATTGATCGCAGATCGTGTCGGCAACGGTGGCTTTTGTCAGTCCCGCCAAAGCGACGATATCTCCGGCGTGCGCTTCTTCCAGTCCGGTGCGTTTCAATCCGCGGAAAGCCAGAATTTTGCTGATGCGAGCCGTTTCAATCGTTTTGCCGTCCCGTCCGATGGCTTTGATCGTTGAATTGACTTTGACGGATCCCGAATGAATTTTTCCTGTTAGAATACGTCCGACAAACGGATCGTTTTCAATCGCCGTGACCAATAAGGAAAAAGGACCGTGCGGATCGCACTTTGGCGGCGGCACGTAATCCATGATCAAATCAAACAACGGCGCGATGGATTCACGGGGATCTTTATCCAGATCCTTAACCGCCCAACCTTCACGTCCGGACGCGTAAAGCACGGGGAAATCCAACTGTTCGTCCGTCGCGTCCAAAGAAGCGAACAGATCAAAAACCTCTTCATAGACTTCCTGCGGTCTGGCATCGGGACGATCGACCTTATTAATGACGACAATCGGCTTCAGACCGATTTTCAAGGCTTTGCTGACGACGAATTTTGTTTGCGGCAAAGGACCTTCGGCGGCATCGACCAGAACGATGGCCGAATCCACCATATCCAGGATCCGTTCGACTTCGCCGCCGAAATCGGCGTGCCCCGGCGTGTCGACAATATTAAAACGCGCCCCTTTCCATTCGACGGAAGTGCATTTTGCCAAAATCGTAATGCCGCGTTCGCGTTCCAGATCGTTGGAATCCAAAGCCCGTTCCGCAACGACCTGATTGTCGCGGAAAGTCCCGCTTTGACGCAGCATGGTATCGACCAGTGTTGTTTTCCCGTGGTCAACGTGAGCAATAATCGCAATATTACGCATGGAAGTTCTTCTTTTATAAAAGTTAAATGTCAATATGCTTTTAAGGATTCTCCGCTCTTTTGTCAATTCCCGTTGTTCGGTTGCGTGGCGTTTGTCGTGGATTTTTCGGCGTTTCAAGTGTATCCTGTAAGAAAAAATTTTTAAAAAGGTGTGCGATGAATTATTTGGTTGCGTCTGTGTTGACGATTTTTGCCTTTCCGTGTTTGGCGACGACCTTGACGGAACAGTTTTCCCGAATGGATTTAAATCAGGACGGTGTTTTATCTGAATCGGAGTTTTTGCAAGGTATGCAATCGGCTCAGGAAAAACAGAAATCCGAAATATCCGATACCGTCATAGACACGATTTCCGATCCGGAAAAAGAAGAAGTGATTTCGACGGTTGTTTCTCAGGCCAAAAAGAATTTGCCGTATAAGATAGATAACACGACGACATGGACGGATATTTACGCCCAAGGCAGCGAAGTCCATTATGTTTATAATATTGATATGGACACCAGCGTTTTACCCGCCGGTCAATTGGAAAATTTGAAACCGATGTTAAAGAATCAGATTTGTCCGGTGATTATCCCGTCCATGTGCAAATCTGTGCGCGAAGTGGTGTTAAAGAAGGGAATCGCTTTGATGATGCACTATCAGGACAAAACGGGCACGGAACTGACGTCCTGCTATATTACGGATGCGGATTGCGAATAAGTTAACCGACTTTTTTGGCGATCAGTTCGCTTAAAGACGTTTCCGGTCTGGCGCCGTAGTGGGAAATGATTTCCGCCGCGGCCAAAGCTCCCATCTGCAAACATTCGGATATTGTTCTGTTTTGCGCCAAACCCGTTAAAAAGCCTGCTGCGAACAAGTCGCCCGCACCGGTCGTGTCAATGACGCGGTTGATCGGTTCGGCGGGAATTTCATAGCGTGTTTGTCCGCAAATGGCGACGGCGCCTTTGGCACCGCGGGTGATGACAACGATTTCGCACAGGTCTTTGCATTGTTCAAAAGCTTTTTCGGGATCCGTGACGTTGAACAAAGCCATGATTTCGTCTTCGTTGCAAAACAGGATATCAATACCGTTCTTGATTAATTGCAGGAAACTGTCGCGATGGCGGTTGACACAGAACGGATCGGACAGGGACAAGGAAACCTTTCTGTTATGCTTGTGCGCCAGTTCAACGGCGTAAGCCAAGGCGTCTTTGGCTTCAGGTCTGTCCCACAGATAGCCTTCCATATAAACGATTTTGGTTTGTTTGATCAGTTCTTCGTCAATATCTTTGCGCGATAATTTTGAACACGCCCCCAGATAGGTGTTCATCGTTCTTTGGGCATCGGGGCTGACGATCACCATGCAACGCGCGGTCGGCCGTTCGTTTTCCAAACACGGAGTCGTAAAATGAACCCCCGACTTTGTGATGTCGTTTCTGAAAACTTCGCCCAATTTATCGTCGGCGACTTTGCCGATAAAAGCGGGTTTTCCGCCTAAAGCGGCGATTCCGACTGCCGTATTGGCGGCCGATCCGCCGGAACATTCGACACCGTTTTGGGCGATATGCCCGTAGATCTGTTCTGCCAAAGAAGCGTCGATTAAAGTCATCATGCCCTTGGGCATATTATGTTGTGCCAGGAATTCATCGTCCATATTGGCCAGCACGTCAACCATGGCATTACCGATAGCCACAACGTCAAAACGTGTCAGAGCGTTCATATAAACCTCCGTATGGGGTTAAAAGATAACAGCAGTATAAAGAATCTTACAATTCAGACAAGACTCTGCTACAAAAATAAGGGATTTTTTTTCGGAGTGAAAAGCATGCTGACGGAATTAAAACAAGCGATCGTAGACGTTTTTTCCAAACAAATCAGAGGGTTAATCATTTTAACGGCACTGACGACTCTGTTGGTTTTTATCGGTCTTTTTTGTTTGTTCGCTTTCGGCATGTCCTTTTTTGAACTGGCAGACAGTCCGAAATTGGAAAAAGCGATAGAAGTGTTTGGTTTTATTATATTTTTTATTATGTCATTGATGATTTTTCCGGCTGTTGCGACGTTTGTGTCGGGATTTTTTATCGACTCGGTGATCGATCGGACGGCCAAAAAAAACAACATTCAAACCTTAAGGAACGTTCCGTTGTCCGAAAGCCTTCCTTTATCAGGAGTCGTCGCCGTCAAAGGTGTTGCCGTTTCGGCTTTGATGATTCCCGTAACGTTAATGGCCGGCGTGATTCCTTTTGTCAATTTGGTGCCGATTGTTTTATATTACGGCTTAAACGGTCGCTTGCTTGCCAGAGAATACTTTTTCGCCGTCGCTCTGCGCTATCTTGAAAAAGAAAACGCCGATTTGGTCTTTGAGCAAAATATCGGCCATTGGACAAAAGCTGGAATTATCATTGCTTTTTTAATGACAATTCCGGTTGTCAATATTATCTCTCCTTTGATCGCGATGGCGTTCATGCAAAGGCTGTTTTTAAAAAAACAACGGGATCTGAAATGAAAAAAGCTTTTTTGATTCTTACTTTTTGCGTTCTTTCCGCCTGCGCGGGTGTTCCGAAAGACTTGCCCGTCGTGGCAAAAGACGAAAAAAAATCTTCTGCGCCGATTCGTCCGGAAGCCGTCGTTCGTTCGGGACGCAAAGATCCGTTGTTAAAGGCGGATTATGTTCTGCAAGTGCTGGGCAAGCCGACCGTCAGACGGCGCGAAGATCCTTCCGAAGTTTGGGTCTATGCCCAAACGGGGTGCGTGTTGTTTATTTTTATGAACGATCAGGCGGACGGATCGGCTTTGGTGCGCCATATGGAAATCGGAACGCCGACCTTTAACGCCACGCAAAAAGATTCCCTGCCTTGCCTCAGGACGGCCGCGAAATTAAGATGACATTTAACGCTTTGCAAATGATGGATAAAAACGTTTTGGATTATATCCAATCGCTCAGAAGCGATTTTCTGGATACGCTGATGCCGTTGATCACGTTTTTAGGCGACGCCGGTCTGTTCTGGATCACTTGGGCGGTCGTGTTGTGCTTTTTTAAAAAGACAAGAAAAACGGGAATTCTGATGATTGCCGCGTTGGCGTTGACTTTTGTCGTCAGCACGATCGGGCTGAAACATCTGTTTTCCAGATTGCGTCCTTGCGTTCAATTCCCAAAAGAATTCTTTTACGCGTGTCCTTCGGGCTTTTCCTTTCCTTCGGGACATTCGATCTCGTCTTTTTCGGCGGCGGGCGTTCTGTTTTTCAGACACGAAAAAGGCGGTTTTATCGCTTTGATCATTGCCGCGATGATCGCTTTTTCCAGAATGTATCTGTACGTGCATTTCCCGTCGGACGTTCTGATCGGCAGTTTGTCGGGAATGATTTGCGCTTATTTGATTGTTTGGTATGACAAGGCAAAGAAAAAGGCGGAAATTTAATTCCGCCTTTGAACGATTTATGACAATTGTTCGTTAATCCAAGCGGCCAGTTTCGATTTTGTCATGGCGCCGGAATGCGTCGCGACAGCTTCGCCGTTTTTAAACATGATCAACGTCGGGATTCCGCGAACGCCGAAGTTCGTCGGCGTTTCCGGAGAATCGTCGATATTCATTTTAACGACTTTCAGTTTATCGCCCATTTCATTGGCGACTTCTTCCAAAACGGGCAACAGCTGGCGGCACGGAGAACACCATTCCGCAAAGAAATCAACCAGAACGGGGACGTCCGAATTTTTGATTTCATTGGCAAATTCGCTGTCTTTAATAATTTTCATTTTTGTTTTCCTTTCTATAAGAGAACTGTCTTTCCTTTATAAAAGGGTTTGATTTTCCGGTCAATACTCCATTGTGTCACACACCGCGGCAGTGATTTCGTCCAATCTGGGTTCTTCCGTCCACAAAAGGAAACAGCGGATTTTTTTGTCGGGATATATTTTTTCGATCAAAGCCTTATAGGCCGCCATTTGACGGATATAAGCCACGGGAGTGTCCGTTATGTTTTTCGGGATATGTCGTCCGGACTTGTAATCGATCAGACGCACTTCGTCGTTTGAAATGATGATTCTGTCGATTTTGCCGTTGACGACACGATTTCCGACGACCCCCGACACGGGAACTTCCGCCAGAGAATCCTGACACAACAGATCATTTAAAACGGGCGTGTTCAACAACGTCAAAACCGTTTGCGCAAGCTCGTTCTTTTCTTCGTCCGAAATCAAGGCATTGCGCGTTTTTATCAGTCGTTGCGCCAGATCAAAGCGTTGATCGACAGGATAACGGGGCAGGATTTCAAGCAAAGTATGCACGATGATGCCGCGTTTAACGGCTTTGACGCGTCCCGCACCGATCGGAGAAAGAACGGCGGGTTCTTCGACGTCCGGCTTTGACGGCGCCAGCGGTTTCGGCGGAACGGGTTCTTGCGGCGCGGGGCGATCGATCCAGTCGGGCAATTTGATCGGAACGTGTTTTTGTTCTTTTTTATCATCGGATTTCGGTTCTTCCGACTGATCGCAGGTTAAACGCAGGATCGGTTCGTCAAATAAATCGCAGGATACTTCTTGAATTTTATAATGAACGGAACCGTCTTCGTTTTCGATTTGCAAACCCCCTTTGATCAGGTCGTACCAGTTTTTTCCCTGTGACACACGGCTTGTGTCCCAGCCGGCGACATACAGTCTGTCGGCGGCTCTGGTCAAAGCGACATACAGCAGGCGGTTGTATTCTTCGTTGTTTTTTTGTTTCAAAAGATCGATTTGTTCTTCAATGGTGTCGTTTCGGTCTTCTTTTTTCGCCGCCCAGAGCATGATTTTTTGATTATCTTTTCGCACCCAGAAAGTCTTCGGGGCAAAGAAGGTGTTTTGTCGCGTGTCGGGCAGGAAAACGATTGGCGCCTGCAATCCTTTGGACGCGTGAACGGTCATAATTCTGACCGCGTCGAAAGATTGTTCGGGATCGCGTTTGATGGTGATGTCGTTTTGGCGCAGGTGGCGCAGAAAATT
>CALXTY010000046.1 GCA_944391535.1 uncultured Alphaproteobacteria bacterium | reverse complement strand
TTGACCGGGAGACAGTAAAAACGGCGGTTTCAGCCTGTTCGTTTCAATCAAAGCTCTTGTCGGAACGTTATATTGACGGGATAAAGAATAAACCGTATTGCCTTTTTTTACAGTCACATAAGACGGAGAAATGCTTTGCAATCGATATTGCGTCCTGTCATGCACGTTTGTTTTTCTGGAATTCACCGCCCGTATTTTCTGGTAACCGGACGGACTGTTCAAAGGAACGACAACACAGCCGGCCAGCATGACTGCCAGTAAAGAAAATGCACCGATCCTGCTTTTTAATCCCATATGATCCGACCTTATGTTTCATTCATTATAGAAAGCATTTCGCTAAGAAAAAGTTTAAATTATTTTCTATAAATTTTTTTTAAAAATCTCTTGGAAATAAAGAGATTTTTGAGTAAACTGGACAAAAATTTGATGCTTTAAGGGGATTTTATCATGTCTGGTACGCCGAAAACCGTTTACGCCAAAGATTATAAAAAACCGGAATATCAAATCAGTCATGTCGATATGACGTTTGATCTGGATTCCGAACACACCAAAGCGGTGGCGCAAATGCAGGTTCATCGCGAACCTGACACGGCGGAAAACACGCCCATGTGGTTGGACGGGGACGAACTGACGTTAAAAAGCATCGCCATTAACGGCAAGCCTTTAACGGAAAAAGATTATATCCTTTCCGAAGAAGGCATGACGCTGCTCAATCCCCCCAAAGATTTCACCTTGACGATCGAAACGGACATCAACCCCAAAGCCAACACCAAATTACAAGGGCTTTATGAATCGGACGGCATTTTGTGCACCAAGTGCGAAACGCACGGTTTTCGCAGAATTACCTACTTCCCCGATCGTCCGGACGTCATGCCGACATGGCGGACGACTTTGATCGGCGATAAAGAAAAATTGCCCAAGCTGATTTCCAACGGCAATAAGGAATCCGTTGAAGAATTGCCGGACGGCCGTAAAAAAGAAGTCTTTTTCGATCCCGTTCCCAAAGCCTGCTATCTGTACGCCGTTGTCGCGGGAAAATTGGATCAGCAACAGGATCACTTTGTCACGCGTTCCGGTCGTGACGTGACGTTGAACGTTTTTGTCGAGGAAGGCAAAGGCTCTATGAGCGGATATGCCGTGGAATCCTTGAAAAAAGCGATGAAATGGGACGAAGAAACATTCGGGCGCGAATACGATCACGATGTTTTTAATATCGTCGCCGTGTCGAATTTTAATTCGGGAGCCTGCGAAAACACCTCTTTGAACATTTTTAACGACAAATATGTTCTGGCAGACCCGAAACGCGCCACGGACGCTGATTACGCCGGTATCGAAGGCGTTGTCGCTCACGAATATTTTCACCACTGGTCGGGTAACCGCGTCACCCTGATCTTCTGGTTCTATCTTACTTTAAAAGAAGGACTGACCGTCTATCGCGATCAGGAATTTTCTTCCGATATGCGTTCGCGCGCCGTCAAACGCATCGAAGACGTTTCTTCTTTGCGCGCCGGACAGTTTACGCAGGACGCCGGTCCTTTGGCGCATCCGATCCGTCCGGATTCCTATATTTCCGTGCGCTCCCTTTATACGGGAACCGTTTATAACAAAGGCGCGGAAGTCATTCGCATGATGGAACGCATGGCGGGAAAAGAAAAATTCCGCAAAGGCATGGACTTGTACTTTGAACGCAATGACGGTAAAGCGGTCACCTGTGACGACTTTGTCGCCGCCATTTCCGAAGGCGCGGGACTGGATTTAAGCCAGTTTGCCAAAACGTGGTATCATCAGGCGGGAACACCCGTCGTCGAAGCCAAAGGCGTTTATGACGAGGTTAAAAAGACCTATACCTTGACCTTAAATCAACATACGCCGGCCACGCCGGGGCAACCGATCAAAAAGCCTTTTGTCATTCCTTTGGAAGTCGGGCTGTTGGATAAAAACGGCAATGATATGCGTCTGGATATTCAGGGACAGGAAAAGGACGGCAAAACGTCCAAAGTCATTGTCATGAACAAACCGGAACAGACGTTTGTTTTTGAAAACGTTCCCGAAGAACCTGTTTTGTCGGGCAATCGCGCTTTTACGGCGCCGATCCATTTCAAAGCGGACTACACGCCCGAGCAGCGCGGTCTGTTAATGGCAAAGGATTCCGACCTGTTTAACCGTTGGGACGCCGGACAACAGTTCGCGACCGAAATTATGTTGGATATGGTCAAGGACATTCAGGCCGGCAAAGAAACCAAAGTCCCCCCCGCTTTTACAAAGGCGTTAAAGGGATATCTCAACGATGACACTCTGGACAAAGCCTTTATTGCCAAAGCTTTCGTGATGCCGAGCGAACGGGCTCTGGCCGAAAGAATGGACGTCGTTGACGTTGATGCGATCGCTGCGGCGCGCGCGACTTTGCGCAAGCATATCGCCGTTGAATTGAAAGACGATTTGCAAAAAGCTTACACATCAAACCAAGTGAGCGGTCAATACGACCCGAACGCCGAAGATTCGGGCAAGCGCGCCGTTAAAAATATGGCTTTGGGGTATTTGAGTTTGTTAGATGATTCTCTGGCTCTGAAGCAATATAAAGCCGCGGAACAGATGACGGATAAAGACGCCGCCGTTCGCGTCTTTGCGGGAAAAGACACCCCGCAAGCAAAAGCAGTCATGGACGATTTCTATCAGACGTACAAAAAAGATTCTCTGGTCGTTGATAAATGGTTGTCCATGCAGGCGACCGCTTCCGCGGATTCTTTGAAAACGGTCAAAGAACTGTTGAACCATGAGTCCTTTTCAATGACCAATCCGAACAAAGTCCGCGCTTTGATCGGCGCTTTTGCGGCCAATCCGACGGCTTTGCATAAAAAAGACGGATCCGGATACGACTTTATCGCCGAACAAACGATTGCCGTTGATAAAATCAATCCGCAAGTGGCAGCCACCATTCCCGTTGCTTTGGGGGCTTGGAAAAAGTTCGATCCCGAACGTCAGGAAATGATGAAAAAAGCGTTGACGCGGATTATCGAAACGCCGAATTTGTCGCCGAACACCTACGAGATTGTTTCCAAGTCTTTGGGAATAACGGAAAAGAAAGAACGTTTAAAAGCCGTTGATTTTTTAAAAAATCCGCAGGTAAAAAAGTTCTCGAACGGTATTAAAGCCCAAAAATCAGCCAATCAGGCAAAAGTGTTGGCTTCAATGCGTCAGTCTGCCGGACGGTCATGAAAAATAAAATCCTGTTGATCGGTCTTGCTTGTTTCTTGTTGGGGATCGGGTGCGGATATTTTATCCGGCCTGAACAAAAGGCGATTGCCGTCTCTCCGCCTTTAAAAGTTAAGTTGAGTTCGCAAGGACGGGCGGAAATGAAAAAGATGATCGAAAAAATCAATCTTTTACTGAATCAATCCGTCGGCGAAATCATGGCGGAAAAAACGCGAATGCTGCAAGCGATTACGGCTAAAGAACCGGACAGAGCGGCCGCTGACTTTTATTTGTCGGGCGCAGAACAAAAAATCAGCGAAATTCAAGCGGGAATTAACAAGGAACTGTTAGACGCCCTTGAAAAAATGCCTTTGATTGACAGACGGGCGTATATGGAATTCTATCAGGAAAACAAGCCAAAAACAAAAATTCAAGGGCTGATTTTTCCGTTAACGGCGGCAACGGGTTTTTTGGGAATAGATGAAGAAATCGTTATCAACCCTTCCTTCCCGACGGTTGACCCTTTATAAAAGGTGGACTTATGAGCAGTCACGACATCAAAAAAACAAATGCCATGCGTCTGTTGGATCAGGCGCATATTTCTTATAAGTATTATGAATACGAAACCAACGACGGTAAAATCGACGCCGTATCCGTTGCAAAAAAAATCGGACAGGAACCGGAACAGGTCTTTAAAACGTTGGTAACTCAATCTCCGACACGGGAACATTTCGTTTTTGTTATTCCTTCGATCTGTGAACTTGATTTAAAAGCCGCCGCCAAAGCCGCAGGACAAAAAAGCGTTGAAATGCTGCCGTTAAAACTACTTTTACCGACAACGGGATACGTTCACGGCGGCTGTTCTCCGATCGGAATGAAAAAACAGTTCCCGACTTTTATTGACGAAACCGCCCTGCTCTACGATCAATTTTGTGTCAGCGCGGGAAAAGTGGGAATTAATTTGTGCCTTTCTCCCGAAGATCTGGCTCGGTTTGTTCAGGCTCGGTTCGTTGATCTGATCCGTTTTTCAGAAAATTAGATATTTCCAACCACACAGACTGAGCCGACCACGGATTTAAAAGAGGATCAATTAATTTCCCTTCAGGATACTGTTTTGAAAATATGATGTTTAACGGCAACCCGTATTTACCACCCGGTGCCAGCAGTTTTTTTAAGAACGGATCGTTATATCCGATGCGCATGACGACCAAATTATCACGACTTTCCTTCGGTACCCCCTGATAGGTCATGATAAATCTGTTCCAATGACATGAAAGACAAAAGCTTTCCGTTACATTCAAATAGACGATTTTTCCTTCATTGATTTGTTGCCGTAATACCGCTTCGTCAAATTCTATCGCCCCCCCTTTGTTTAAATCCTTTTCATTGGGGGGCAGCGGAATGAAAAGAAGACCGATCAAAAACGCGATAGTAAAAATCCGTTTTTTGGGAAAAGATG
This sequence comes from uncultured Alphaproteobacteria bacterium, assembly GCA_944391535.1. Taxonomy (GTDB): domain Bacteria; phylum Pseudomonadota; class Alphaproteobacteria; order CAAGCB01; family CAG-977; genus UBA11549. The sequence continues at coordinate 7,260 of CALXTY010000046.1, read as the reverse complement.
TTTTTATATAACAAAAAACAGATAAACCGATTAAAGCGATGACTCCGAAGAAGACTATTATTCCGGCTTCCATTGCAATCAGAATAATCATTAACAACGCTTGTAAATACAACGGACAGGGAAAAAGTCTTTCTATAAAATTTCGCGTTTTTGAATCCGTTTTTATTTTCATCGCTTTTTTATCATACAGGGAAAGAAATAAAAAAGGTGATCCGACACCAATGGCAAATATAAAAAAGTAAAGAACGACAGAACGGGATAACAAAATATAAATATCGTAATACATAGCCGTCATCGGCGTTATGAGCAATAAAATCCCGATAATAAATCCGGTGATCAATCCGGCTTTTTCACGTAAATCGTTTGCCTTGAAAAATGAGAAGAAACGAGGAAATCGCTCAGATATCATAACGATAGAGACATCATCAAAAATTTTATGCGCAAACGCTGCTGTAACAATAAAAATTATCATAAAGACGAAATTCAGCATTGGCGAAAAGAACTGCATTCCCCAATAAAAAGTATCTTTGGGCAAAACAAAAATCCACAAACTGCCCAAAATCAGGTATACCACGAACCAAAAATAGAAAACGCTTCCTAATCCGTCAAAGAAAGAAACCGTTTTTTCCGGAGATTTCCTTGCAATGATTGCGGCCTGATAAAAAAGCATCAGAAAAGCTGTCAGGAGGGGAGTTAAAAACAAAAATTTGATGCCATATAAAAAAGAGAATACGAAATCAAATAAAGAAAAAGAAAAAAAAGAAACAAACGGTTTCATCTCTTTGTCTTCAAAAGACGGCTGTAAAAAAAACCGATACGCGTTTCCCGGATAAGCCATATCCAACATCAGTTCGGCTTTATTCTTTAAAACTTCTGGATTCAATAATCGGAATTTCAGCAAAATATTATTACTGTCGGATGAAATGAAGGGGTCGGAAAAACGCAATCCTTGTTCGTTTTTCAAAATCACTGAAGGATCGTTTTTGTTGAAGAAAGAAGATTTTAACGTCACGAACAAGTTAACATCACCGGACGGTTCTTTTTTAAAAAAAGTATTTTCTAACGAAACCGGCATTTTTTTTGCCACAGGACTAACGTTCATTGCCTGTCTGAGCTTTGCACACACGGAAGCCTCTACAGATGATTTTTCAGTGGTATATGTCATCAAAGGCGTTGTTTGTATTTGACAATGATCTTTATTGCAGGCTTCCGTCGAAAGGACAGCTTTTACAGTCCCGGGCTGGTCTTTATTTTTTAATTTCACAAAAAACGGCAAATAAAGCGTATCGTCATATCCGAATGACTTTTCACCGTCTTTTATAAACGTTTTTTCAAAAGGAAAGAAAAACGGTTCAAAATCAAGATTTTCAGATCCCGTAAAATCAACCTGAATGCCATACGATTTTTCACCTTCCCTATGTGTTAAAATCGAGTATCCGTCTTGAGGTAAAAGCAAAAAAGACATTAATATTTTATCATTTCCGACATTTGCGCAGGAAGCTAACAAAGATTGAAAGCCTTCGGTATGAACGGTTTTTGAAAAATAAGAATCTTTTCGGAATAATTTTAAATACTCATCTATGTTTTTATGACCTGTATAAGAATATTTTATATTTTTCCAAGTGTCTGTATCATCTAAATCAATTAAAAGCTCTGTTTTTCCGGGATTTTTTTCCAAAATTCCCATATTGATTTCTTCCAAAGCGTTTCTAACAAAATGTTCAATATCTTTGTAACGTTTTCCTAAAGCGGACAGTTTTTGAATAAATTCCGAGTTTTGCCCGTCTTGCACGTCCAATTTTAACAACTCGTTTAAAATTTGACCGTCAGTTGCGCCTTTTTCTTTATTTCTATTATAAAAATCAATAATGAAATCACGCCTTTTTTGACTATCAGCATCATGCAGACTTTCAAGATCCCCTACGGTAATCGGATCAACTTCAGGTAAGACATTTTCTGAAAAACAAGGAAAAGAGAAAAAAAACAAAGTCAAAAATATACAGATATTTCGGCGCATTTTTATTAATATCCTTTAATTTTTATGGCATATTTTTTCATGGAAGGATATCATATTTATATGTGAAATGACAGGGAATAAAAAAATGAGTTTTTTTGGCGGCCAATGCCTGATTGCCATGCCTGGAATGCAAGACGATCGCTTTGAACGGTCTGTCGTCTATGTTTGCGCTCATACCCAAGAAGGCGCTATGGGATTAACAATCAATCGCCCCATAAAAGACTTATCTTTTTTTTCTTTACTTTCCCAGCTCAATATTGACCGCCCCTTACAGTTCGACCCTCCACCCATTTTGGCAGGCGGGCCGCTGGACGTCATCCGCGGATTCGTGTTGCATTCCCCCGAATATAACAGTACCGCCACATTGGCAATGACAGGATTGACCTCTTTGACGGTCACTACAGATATCATTCGAGATATCTCTCAAGGTATCGGACCAAAAAACTTTTTAATTACATTGGGATACGTCGGATGGGGCGCCGGTCAACTTGAAAACGAAGTTAAAGAAAACGCTTGGTTGCCCATAGATGCCTCGACGGATCTGCTCTTTTCACTGTCGCCCGAAAAAAAATGGAATTATGCTTTACAAAAAATCGGCATCGATCCCGCTCGCCTGTCTGCCGAACAAGGAAAAGCTTAGTTTGAAGCTTTGGCGTAACCGAAATCAATCAACATTTCCGACACACCCAAGGATCCGACAAAACATTCTGCATATTCCGGTTTGTCCGTGTCCGGATAACACTTTGCTTCAACACCGTTAAAACGGCGTTTTAATTGAGCATATGCCTCTGCGGCTTTTCCGGAACGTATTTTCACTTTCAGCTTAAATTTTTTATCTTGTATGCGGACTTGCATCGCCCCTTCAACAAACAACGTCCCTTGCACAACGTTTTGGTTCCGCCCTTTCGGCAAATTCGGAACGCTCTTTTCCGCAATAATTTGATTTAGAAAAACTTGCTCTTTTTCAATCTGTTGAGGATCAACGAACAAATCTTTTGCTTTTTGTTGCTCAACAGGGGGGGGCTTCCTTTAAACTTACAGAAAAAGTCGAAATCGTTTGAACCAACGGATTATTTTCATCGCCCAAACGTTGAGATAAAGACTGCAATTCTTCGGAAACGACTTCTTTCCTGTTGGCAATAAAAGTCTGCCATTGTTGATTAACCGCCTGAGGAATTTCGCGCGGAGTAATACCAAAAAGATAGAAGACCCCCACAATGAAAAGAATCAACAAAACAACATAATGAGGTCGCTTCAGCAAAGCAAAACAGAAACGGAAAGCGTCTTTCGCCAATCCGATTATTCCGCCGACATATCCCGACAGCGTCATGTTATTCGTCCGGATTTCCGCCGTAACGCTGGCATAAGTCGGCGACGACTTCCGGCGTTATTTTCTGGAATAAAGGTTGTTCGGGAACATTAAACTTATGCCCCGGCTGTAATTTTTGCAATTCTTCCGCCAGATTTTGTGCCGGCCAAGCCAAATCATTCGCATTCAAATCAAGCAATTTCAAAATTCTTTCGGCAGTTTCCGGTATGACCGGAGCGGATAAAACGGCGTATAAACGTATGACGTTCAAAGCCAGACGTAAAATCATCGCCGCCTGATCTTTATTTTCCTTGATCACCGTCCAAGGAGCGGCGGCCGTCAGATAATTGTTTCCTTCCACCCAGATGGCGCGCAATTCAACCAACGCCTTGCGAAATTCCAGTTCGGAAAGGTACTTGGTATAGTCGGCTATTCTGTTCTGCAATGTTTGAACAAACTCGTCTTCAACAGCCGTCCATTCACCGCCCGCAGGAACTTCCGATCCGATTTTGGAAGCGGTCATCTTTAACACGCGGTTGACAAAGTTCCCCAGAACATCGTTCAGATCTTTGTTGATTGTTGCGGCAAAAGACGAAAACGTAAAGCTGGAATCCGCGCTTTCCGGAGCATTGGCCATTAACCAATAACGCCAATAGTCGGGCTGGAATTCATCCAAAGCCTGATTGGTAAAGATCCCTCTTTTTTGAGACGTGGAGAATTTTCCGCCATAAAAAGTCAGCCAGTTAAATCCTTTGATATAATCGACTTTTTTCCACGGTTCGCCCGACGCCAACAAAGTGGCCGGGAACATAATGGTATGGAACGGAATGTTATCTTTGGCCATAAATTCGACATAGCGAACGTCTTTTGACTCATACCACCAACTTTTCCAGTCGCGGTGATCCGGATCCTGTTCAGCCCATTCCGCCGTCGATCCGATATATTCGATCGGCGCGTCAAACCAAACATAGAACACTTTTCCTTCGAACCCTTCTTTAGGGACGGGAATCCCCCATTTCAGATCTCGGGTAATGCAACGTTCGCGCAGACCTTCCTTCAGCCACTTGCGCGCGATCGATGTAACAACCAACGGCCATTCGGCTTCGTGTTCGTCAATAAAAGCGGATAACTTGCTTTCCAAAGCAGGTAATTTCAAGAATAAATGCTTACTGTCTTTAATTTCCAGATTTGAACTGCCGGATACGGCCGAACGAGGATTGATCAAGTCCGTCGGATCCAGAACACGCGTGCAATTTTCGCACTGATCCCCTCTGGCCGCTTCATAGCCGCAATGCGGACAAGTCCCGACGATATAGCGATCCGGCAGGAAACGACCGTCGTCAACCGAATAAACCTGTTTGATCGTACGTTCTTCGATAAAACCGTTTTCCATCAGTTTTTTACAAAAGTGCTGTGTCAATTCGGTGTTTTGCGAAGAAGAAGACCGACCGAAATGATCAAAAGACAAATGAAAACGTTTATAAATATCCTTTTGAATTTCATGCTGTTCGGTACAGAACGTTTCAACGTCCTGATTTTTTTCCAAAGCGGCCAATTCGGCAGGCGTGCCGTGTTCGTCGGTCGCGCAGATATACAGCACTTCTTCGCCTTTTTGGCGTAAAAATCTGGCATAAACATCGGCCGGCAACATTGAACCGACCAAATTTCCCAAATGCTTAATGCCGTTAATATATGGAAGTGCGCTGGTAATCAGATATTTCGTCATTATTTTTGCCTTTGATCAAAATAAACGGATATTGATTTTTACCCGTTTTTCATACAGAATTTCAAGCATAATTTTAACCGGAGAAGCAATTATGGAAAAGGTCGTCATCAGAACGGCGCGTCATTCGGACATTGATGCGATTATGAATATCGAACATGAAAGTTTTTTGCCCGGCTTACGGGAAGAAAAAGAGCTCTATTTAAAACGGATCACCGCCTTTCCTGAAGGCTTTTTGGTGGCCGAGGATCCCGATCTCGGTCAAATCGGCGGGTACATCTGCAGCGAATTATGGCGCGAAGATCAAAATATCAACGCCGACGTGCTGGCTTTAGGTCACGATCCTTTAACGGTTCATCACGCTGACGGCAAACATTTATATATCACATCGTTCGGCACGTTAAAAAGTTGGCGGGGACAAAAAGTGGGATTAAAGTTATTTCAGGCTTTGGAAAACAAAATCGACAATCGTTTCCCGCAAGTCGTTAAAAAAATTTTGATCGTTTCGGAAAAATGGACGGCGGCACGCAATCTCTACACAAAGCAAGGATTTAAAGAAACAGCCAGAATTATCGATTTTTTCACACCCGACGACCTGCCCGCCGAAGACGCCGTCATTATGATGAAATGAATGTTAACCGTCGGGATAAAGATCCGGCAGATTTTTTTTGTTTTTGCGCTTGTTTTTCAAACGCGCTTGATGAACGCGATAAAAACTTTGCAGCACTTTTTTCCCGATATTTTCCTTTTGAGAAGGCAGATGTTTGGCAAAACGTCCCGTCCCGTATAAAAACATTTCCAAATCATCTATGACTTGAACGAACTCTTGAGAATGATCGAGGAATATCTTTTTCACATCGGATAAGTTGATAATCCGATGTTGAGGAAAAACAGCTTTTGCCCAAAGCAGCAACGCTTCCACCATTTTTTGCGGATCATCGCGATCACAGGCCTGTTCCACTTTTTTCACCAGATTTCTGCGTTTCAGTTTTTTTCTCAAAAGCGGATATGTCGCGAATAACACCAAAATCACCGCGAATACGGTCAATAAAATTTTTTTAACGGAAAAGTCTGATGTTTTCTTTGCCGTTTCTTTTGCCGGTTCCGTTGTCTCAGTGTGGCGATCCTGTTCTTCTTTATATATTTCGGCTGGCAACACGTCCAGTGTGTAAGCCGGTATTTTTGATTCTTCAATCTGATTGGTTCGTACGTTCAGCCAAAAAACAGATATTTCCGGCAGTCGTAATTTTCCGCTCTTTTGGGGAATATACACAATGGTCTGGCGGACGGCAGAAACAAGTTTTTGTTTGGTTGTTGTAAAAGTTCGTTCTGTTTTTCCTTCGTACGTACGAACGTTTTCCAGTTCTTGAATTTGAAAATCCGGCAAATAAGCCGGCAAAGTGCCGATAGCGCTCAAGACCAAAGACCGTTTTACGGGAGTCCCGATTTTTATCGAATTGCCTTTAGGCAGGATCCCTTGAAACAATTGGACGTCGCGCGCCACAAACAAAGTCGGAAAATGTTTCGGCACAGCCAAGACATTAAACGAAAACGGTCTTGCGCATATTTCAAGGCGACCGGAATCCGAAAATTTTATGTTTTCCGGCAGATCCCGATCTGAAATCATCGTCGGGGCAAAGGCGGAAAGGCAAATCGGAGGAAAAGATGTGTTCCCGACTGTTTTTGCAACTAAACTGAAACGAAAAATTTTTATGTTATAAGAAGTATCTGACTGGACAATTGTTTGATTGACAGTATCTGAATCCAAAAAAAGATCAATATTGTCCCAATCGGCGGGAACGACACTGATATCCGTCAGCCCTATTCTGTCAAACAGCTTAATTTCAAAGGAAACTTCCTGCCCCAGATAAAAACTGTCAGGCGGCGGCTTAACGTCCAAAAAAACACGCAGAGAAGCCGCCCGAGCAAAAATCGGACAAAACAACATCACTGCCAATAAAATCCATTGTTTTACCATTGTGCCCCGATCGTTTTTTCATCAGCATACCTCTTTTCATGATAAAGGAACAGAATCTTATGTCGCAATAAAATTGAAGGATCTTCATGAACGGGAGGCATGTCCTTTTTATGATCCGGCGCCTTTTCATTTTGTTCCGAGTTCCCTTGAGAATTTTTATCGTCTTTTTCTTTATTGCCGTTTGCGTCGGATTTTCTTTGATCTTGTTGCCCCTCATTCCGTTGATTATCGGC
>CALXTY010000045.1 GCA_944391535.1 uncultured Alphaproteobacteria bacterium | reverse complement strand
ATAAGGCCCTGCTGCCGAAACACCGTCACTGACGCAGTAAGCATCCCCCGGAGCAAAACAGACAGAAAAATCATCTCCTTGTCCACAGCCTGTTGAACAGTTAGCAGTACACTCGGAGTATGATGAATAGATAGCCGCATAAGACGTTGATGCGGATAAGAACACCGCGATCAGCGTTGATAAGAAGAATAAAGTTGTTTTTTTCATCTCTGAACAATCCTTTTTGTTTAGGTTAAACAAAAACCTACCCAACAAAGGTAGGCGGATGTTCAGAAACCGTATAACTCTTTACGGCTCGGCGATTTCGCGCAAAGCCTTATAGCGCCGACATCCGCCCGTTAGACAGAAATCGGCATAAATATTTAAAGTCGCCATATGCATTGCGACTAGAGTTAAAAGGGTTTCTGACGCCCTGAACCGTTGACTTAAACGGTCTGCAAAAATTATATCAAAAATCATTGACACAAACCAGCTAAAAAACCCTCGTTCTTAAAAAGAAAAAACGTTACCGGCATAAAAAAAGCATCGTCTGGGCTCAGACGGTGCTTTTTATAACAAATATTTTTATTTTGCGGACAACAGATCCAAAGAATTGCCGATCAAGTTATCGTAAGACAATCCGGTTTCGACTTCGAACTGATCAAGAACCAATTTCGCCCCTTTGGAAAAAGGATCGTCCTGACGTTCCAGATCTCTCATCGCTTTATAGATACGATCCCGAACAGCTCCCGGCGCCGCCTTCACCCGATCTTCAAACGTTGACGGGATTTTATAGCCCATATTACGCAAATGTTGCGTGATTGATAAAATGTTGTGCATATTGACTTCAGGAGCCGTCGCGCGTTGACCGTAGTCCGTTCCCCACGTTGTCATTTCACCGGTAAATTCCGGCATTTTTGTATTCCAGATGTTATCGCTTCCGCCTTCATACGTCGGCTGATAGGGCTGAGACCCGTAAACGACCGGCCCCACCTGTTGCACTTGAACAACTGTTGTCCCCGTCGCCCCCGTTTGAACGTTTCCTACCATCGGAGATGCAGAATTTTGAACCGATTGAGCTTGCGCCTGCTGTTCCGCCGCCGCCCACGGATCCGCCGGCAATCCCTGCGCTCCGGCATTAAAAGTCGTCAACACAACCGCCAAAGAAACCATAGCTGCCAAGCAACCTGTCATTTTGTCTTGTGTCTTTTCCATCGCATCCTCGCCGATAAATTTCTACCTTTACTTATTAGAATACTCCTTTTCATTAAAAAGAAATAGTTACAAATATATGTCATTCCTCTTTTTTTAATGAAAAAGAAAATATTTTATTTTTTATCAAAGGGATACAGAACGTTTCAACCTCTTTTCCACTGCGTTCCGGACGGTGTGTCCTCGATAATAACGCCCCGATCCGCCAACTCTTTGCGAACGGCGTCGGCTGTCGCAAAATCTTTTGCCTTACGAGCTTGCGCACGTTTTTCGATCAAAGCTTCTATTTCCGATTCGTCTATTTCCTGATCCGTTCCCTTTGCTTTGAAGCGAAACCATTCTTCCGGATCTTGATACAGCAATCCCAACAAATGAGCGGAAGAAATCAGTTCTTTTCTAATTTTGATTTGTTCGTCTTGTGTCTGAGCTTTATTTAAAGCTGTTGCTAATCCGTGTAAAACGGCAATGGCTTTAGGCGTGTTCAAATCATCTTTCAAAGCGTTGACGACATCCGCATTCGGCGCGACGTCCGTTACATCGACTGCCGGTGAAGAACGCAAGGCCGTATAGAAACGATCCATTGTCTGTTTGGCCTGTTTCAATCCTTCCGGCAACCAATTCAAAGGCTGATGGTAATGCGTTCCCAATGTGTATAAACGGAATGCTTCCCCCGGAACCTGATCCAGAATTTCACGAATGGTGAAAAAGTTCCCCAAGGACTTGGACATTTTTTCACCGTTGACCATTAAATGCCCGTTATGCAACCAGTATTTGGCATAAAAGTCATGACCGAAGGCGCAACAGGATTGCGCGATTTCATTTTCATGATGCGGAAAGATTAAATCCTGTCCGCCGCCATGAATATCAAACGTTTCGCCCAGATATTTACTGCTCATGGCGGAACATTCCAAATGCCACCCCGGACGACCAAAGCCCCATGGACTGTCCCACCCCGGTTGTGTCGCGTCCGAAGGTTTCCATAAAATAAAATCTCCCGGTTCCTTTTTATAAGGCGCCACTTCCACGCGCGCGCCGGCGATCATTTCATCCATGGATCTGCCGGACAGAGCGCCGTAATTTTTCATCTTCGACACACTGAACAAAACGTGCCCCTGCGCTTCGTAAGCATAACCGTTGTCAACCAAATGACGCACCAGATCTATCATTTCGGAAATATGTTGCGTGGCTCTCGGTTCGATATCCGGCGGCAAAGCGTTCAGTTCGGCGATATCTTCGTGAAAGAAACGGGATGTCTTTTCCGTAATAACATTAATCGGTTCTCCGCTTTCTTGCGATTTTTTGATAATTTTGTCGTCAACATCGGTAATATTGCGGACGTAAGTCACTTTGGGATACAGATGTTTCAACAAACGATAGAGCGTATCAAAAACAATAATCGGACGAGCGTTACCGATATGCGCCCGATCGTAAACCGTCGGACCGCAAACGTACATGCGCACGTTGTTTTCATCCAAAGGAACAAAAGGTTCTTTTTGACGGGTCAAAGTATTAAATACGGTAAAAGTCATTCTCTTATCCTTGCATACGCATAATTGTTTTTTCACGTCCGATGACAGGCAGCAACATTTTCAATTCGGGCCCTTGTTCGCGTCCGGTCAACGCCATGCGGATCGGATGGAAAAGATCTTTTCCTTTTTTACCTGTTTTTTCTTTAATCAAAGTCGTCCACAAACCGAAAGTCGTTTCATCAAAATCTCCTTCAGGCAAGAAATCGACCACTTGACGGCAAAAAGAACGATCCGCTTCATCAATTTGATAAACGTCATCATGAAAACAAATTTTTTCCCACTGAGCGATATCCGCGATTTTATCAATATTCGGACTGATTGCCGCCCAAAAAGCTTCGGAGATTTCGGGTTCGCCACGTTCTTTTAAACGCGCGTTGACTTCGGCCAACGGCATGGAACGGACGATACGCGGATTTAACTTAAATAAATCTTCCGTATCGAAATGCGGTTGAGCCCGTCCGAAAAGCGTTAAATCAAAATGATCCCCCAATTCATCCCATTGATGGCAGACGACAACGGGATCCGAAGTCCCCAAACGAGCCAACAGGCAGGCGATCGTCATCGGTTCGATTCCTTCGTCCCGCAGTTCGCGAGAGCTTAAAGACCCCAAACGCTTGGAAAGTTTCCCTTCCCTGCCCGTCAGCAACGGCGGATGGCCGAACACGGGCACTTTTGCCCCCAAAGCTTCAAACATCTGTATTTGGACGGCCGTATTGGTCACATGGTCTTCGCCGCGAATGATGTGCGTAATTCCGAAATCCACGTCATCAATGACAGAAGGCAACATATAAGGGAAAGTACCGTCTTCACGAACAATGATCGGATCGCTTAAATGAGCCCCGTTATAAGAACAATGACCGCGCACGATATCGTCCCAAGACGTTTCTTTGTGTTCCAGTTTGAAACGATAATGCGGTTTGCGACCTTGCGCTTCCAGTTCTTTTTTTTCTTCTTCGCTCAGCTTCAATCCAGCGCGATCATAAACCGGAGGCAACCCTCTTGCGCGTTGACGGCGGCGTTTATATTCCAATTCTTCGGCCGTTTCGTAGCACGCATAGACCAGACCGCGTTTTTTAAAATCTTCCAAAACCTGATTATAACGATCCAATCTTTTTGATTGGTGTTCCAAACGATCCCACGATATTCCCAACCACCGCATATCTTCATATACGGCTTGTTCATATTCCGGTTTTGAACGTTCCGTATCGGTATCATCCATTCTCAGAACAAAAGAAAAATCTTCACCCGTACGCTTTTTGGCACTCAGAGCAAACAAATAATTCAACAAAGCCGTACGTAAATTCCCGATATGCATATATCCCGTCGGGCTGGGAGCAAAACGAACAACAATCACGTTTTTAGACCTTCTTGGTAATCGGATAATGCCAGTCGCCGTCAAAGGAACGACGGGACAATTTTACGCCCGGAGCCCCCTGGATTCGTTTAAATTCGGAACGATGCAACAAAGCATACACCTGTTTAACGACGCTTTCGTCATATCCTGCCGCGACGACTTCGTCAATACCGGCGTCATTTTCGATGAACATTTTTAAAATAGCGTCCAACGTTTCATAAGGCGGCAAAGAATCCTCATCTTTTTGTCCCGGCCTTAATTCGGCGGACGGCGCTTTTGTGATCAGACGTTGAGGCATAATTTGCTTAATCTCGTTTTTAATCCAGACGGGATGATTTTCATTACGCCATTGTGCCAACGCGTAAGCGTCAGTTTTATACAGATCGTTGATCGGAGCAAAACCGCCGCACATATCACCGTACAACGTCGCATATCCGACGGCGGTTTCGGATTTGTTGCCGGTACACAGCAACAGATCACCGAACTTGTTCGACAACGCCATCAACAACACGCCGCGCAGACGAGCCTGAAGATTTTCTTCGGTGGTATCGCGATCTTTTCCCTTAAAGACGGGAGCCAGCAACTTTTCAAAGCAAGCCACGTTTTCAACAATCGGCAGGATATCGTAACGGATTCCCAACATTTTGGCGACGGCTTCGGCATCTTCCAGACTTTCCCTTGACGTAAATTCGGACGGCATCATCACGGCGCGGACTTTATCCGCCCCCAAAGCATCAACGGCAATCGCGGCGCACAAAGCGCTGTCAAAACCGCCGGACAACCCCAACAAAACGCCTTTAAAGCCGTTTTTGCGCACGAAATCGCCGACCCCCATTGTCAGGGCGCGCCAAGTGTTTTCGGGTTCCGTCGTCCACGGCCACGAAATATCGTCAACGCCGGCGACCCCTGTTTCCCACAAAGGCAGACATTCGACAAAGCCGCCGTCCAGATCCAACATAAAAGATCCGCCGGGGAACACGGAACAATCGTTTCCGCCGACCAGATTGGTATAGACCAGCGGCAAACGAATACGAGTCGCAAACGTTCTGGAATGTTCCAACGTTTCCGTTACCGAACCGCTGCGAAACGGTCTGGCATCCAGTACGATCAGTTTATCAGATCCTTCACAGTTAACGGGTTCAAATCCCACGGAAACGGCAACGGTGCGACCGGCTATGGTGAAACGGTTGCCGTAGTGAACGCCTTTTTCGTTTAACAAGACGGGCGTGGCTCCGCCGGCGCCGTCCGGGATTGCCGTCAAAATTTCCCGACCGTTATGATAAACTTCGCCCAGCTTTTTATGGACTTCCGCCATAAAAGACTTTGAATAAGCCAAATCGCCCAACGGCCAACCCGTCAGAGCATAAGCCGGCAAGATGAGTGTTTCTCCGCGACAATGCGGACATTGTTCGGCAGCCCAATGAATCAGCTTCAGGTTACCGTCCAAGTCTCCGGGAATAGGATTTAACTGTGCAATCAGCATATATGAAAACCTCTTTATTTATTAAAATTTTTACCAGTTTATATCTGTTTTCGGCTCAATGCCATAAAAAAACCTACATTATTTCAATTTCTTCGACACGAGCTTCTATTTCCTTCAGGCTCGGCAAAGCTTCTTGCGCTCCCATTTTCAAACAGGCCAGTCCGGATCCGGCAACGGCATGGCGAACGGCTTGCCGCGTATCCATACCGTTATCCAACATCGCGGCAAAAATTCCGACAAAAGCGTCTCCGGCGCCCGTAGTATCCACCGGCGTTACGGACAAAGCCGGAACTTTAAATATTTCTCCGTTTTCCGCGCCGACAACACCGTTTTCCCCCAACGTAATCAAACAGACACCTTGCGTCTTTTCGCTCAAAGCCGCCGCTTTTTCTTCGACGCCCAAAAAGGTTTTTTCATATAAAGAATTGTAAAGCGTATCGGCTTCAATCTCGTTTAAAATCAAATAATCGACCAAATTTAAATCAGCTTGCGGAATTTCGCGTGCCGGAGCCACGTTTAAAACGGTTTTCATGCCACTCGCCTTGGCGCGACGCAACAGTTTAAAGTTTTCTTCGGCGGGAACCTCCATCTGCATGACTAAAATCGTATCTGACGTCAAAACCGCTTGCGTAACGGCATCCGCTTGAACAGTCATATTGGCTCCGCTGGCGACAACGATCGAATTTTCGCCTTGCTCGTCAACCATAATCATCGCCATTCCCGTGGCTTGATCGCTGACTTGAATTGCGGAACAATCCACGCCCAAAGCTTTTAACGCCGTAATCGGGACTTTGGCGACTTCGTCCGTTCCGACAGCGCCGATCATTTTAACCAAGCCGCCGGCTTTAGCCGCGGCCGCCGCCTGATTCGCCCCTTTTCCGCCGGCTTTAATCAAAGCGTTCGGCGTTAAAACCGTTTCACCCGGCAAAGGAAACGTTTTAACTTGAAGAAAAAAATCCGCATTCAATGAACCAAAGACTAAAATCATTAAAAAAAATCCTTTCGTTTCAGACGGCTCAAAGAATAACAAACTCGCGGCATAACAACAAGACGGGATTTTATTTTGATTTTTCTTTAAAAAGAGATACTATTTTTTCTAAAACTTATCAGAGGAAAAAATGACAGAAACGTTTGAAGATAAATTCGATCATGATCCCGATACCGTCTATGAAGAAGAAGAAGAAGAAGATCTTGATTTAGATCCCGATGACGAATTTGCCGATTCACACCACACCGAGGATCAATCTTCTAACACAGTCAAAAAACAAAAAACACCATCTCCTGGCGGCGGTTGCCTGATGGGATTACTTAAAGTGTTTCTTTCTTTGGGATTAATCGCCTTTTGCTATTTTTATATTTTCCAACCTGAAAAATTTACGACAATTCAAAATAAAATCAATGAGATCATATCTTCTGTGGAATATGACGCGCAGGCTCCCGTCCTGTCAAACATTGAACCGCCGGCAAAACAAAAAGAACAACCTGTTCCGCAAATCATTCTGCGCGGATCCGGCATATTGCCTGACTATTCCACGGTCGCCAAACAAAAAAACGCTTTAAATTTTCACTTGATCAAAGCGGATCAGATCCGTTTTGCAACATTGGATACGTATCATGATTTATTGCAAACCCTGATTTATGATTGGACCGGAGAAAATGATCCCGCTAAAATTCAACAGATGACCGGATTGCCCTATCAACAATTCGTTAATCAGGTTTCCGCCTCTTTATTGTCTCAAACAGTTTTAAGACAAGCGGGATTAACCCCCGCAAACAATAAAAGAAAAATTCTTCAAGACCCTATTCAGGCCATGGCCGCCGTTTATCCAAGATTAAAAGAGGCGATGGCAACAAAAAAAACAGTGAGAGACCAGTTGAAAACGTTAGAACCCGTTTCTTCATTTCTGATTTATATTTGCAACAATAGCTTTGAATGTCTTGCCTCGTGGGATTTGCTCATCGATATGCTCGGAGCTAAAAAATATGCGCAAATCCTAGAAAAATCGCCCGAAATCATTTATCAACATTAGGCTATAACGATGGATTTTAAAGACCGTTTCTTTAAATTAAAACTAAAGTTCACAGATGTTAAGTTTAAACTAAAAAGATTTTTCCCGTATCTTTTTATAAAAATAAAGTCCGTCAATGCCGAAACAATTAAACGTTTAATCTGCGGAATAACGCCGTCAATCAAAAACACACCGACAAATCTTGCTTTATGGGACACAAAGACAACCGAAGGAAAAATAAGATTTATCCTTTTCTTTTCATTCTTAGGCTTTGTTTTTTACATAGCGGGATCTTCCTACTCTTTCACGGCAAATGACGCGTTTGTTTCTTTTCGATATGTGTCTAATGCCGTCGCCGGATTCGGATATACCTACAACCTGCCTCCTTTTGAACCGGTCAGCGGTTTTTCCAGCTTTTTATGGCTAATTTTGTTGCATTCGCTATGGAAAATCGGATTAATGCCTCCTCAAAGCGCAGATCTGATGACTTATCTGTTTTCCATGGGACAAATCGGATTATGCTTTTTGTTCATTCGACGGATGAATATTCAAAAAAAATTTCAAGAAAAAAGTCTTTATCTCTTTTTTGCTCTTTGTTTGATTTTATTGACAAACAGAACTTTCTTAGCCTTTATAAGCTCCGGAACGGAAACGGCTCTGTTTAATTTTCTGGTCTTATGGTGGACATTCGAACTGATCGCCAAACGAAATCCTGTTTTGTTATCCTGCGCCGCTTTTTTATTGGGACTATGCCGCTTCGAAGGATTTGTTTTTATTCTCGCGACTGTTCCGGTACTTTTATTCTTGATTATCAAAGGCCCCTACAGAATATCTGCCATAATCGGTTCTTGTTTGCTTGCCTCAATTTGGTTCTACTATCTTTGGCTCAATCAAACATATGGCAGTTTCATCCCGAATTCTGTTTCTGTCTTTTTTAATCAACTGTTCCCCAGTATCGGCAGAGATTATCTCCTGTCTTTCATATTGGAATACGCCCTTTATTTCTGGCTGTTCTTTTTCGCCGTATGGCTGCTTTTTAAATTCGCCATTATGCGTCAAAAAGGTTTCGGAATCCTGTTTTTATTGCTGATTACTTTCGGCGCTTACATCGGTTACTATCTGTTCATCTTAGGGGGAGATATTTTGGAATATCGTCCTTTAAGCTTTTTCATCCCTTTATCCGCTTTGGCCGGAATAAAAATGATTTGTGAAAATGTCTGTTCCGGTTTTATTTCTTTTATCGTCATTATTCTCTTATATCTGCTTGTGTCCACCGCTATCCCTTGGGCGCATCGAGATTTAACCAAAAACCTTGAAACACGCAGAGAAACCGAATTTTTGTATCGTACCGTAGAAAAAGAAGTCGGCTGGTTCGGTTTTTTTGCCAAAAAATGGGATCAAGCCCAAAGAAACCTCATTTACCAAGGGGTCGGCTTGCGTCACCAAGAACATAAAGTCCTGACTCAGGAACTGTTAAAAACCTTTCCCTCGCGCGAAGAAGGAAGTCGTATAAAAAAATCGGCAAATCGTTTGTTTGCATGGGACTTTGTCGGCGTCGCGGGGTGGGTCTTGCCCGAAGTCATCATCATTGATTTGTCCGGACAAAACAACGCGATTGTCGCGGGCGCAGACTTTAAATACCAAAACAGACGATTATTCGGCCATGAACGCAATATTCCCGCCGGTTATGTGCAATGCTTTAACGGCGGGAACAGTGTTTACGTGGATCCTTTTTCCGGCAAAAAGAATTTTCGTTTATTAAAAGCCGCTCCGTTAAGTGACGGGAAAATCAAAGGCTGTGAAGGATTTTGGAAATCTCAGATTAATGGGGAAAAAGCGAAATCCCTTCGGGTAAAAGCCAGATAATTATTCTGCCAAAACCATTTGAGACGGCTGTGCCAGCGTGTTCTTTTTAAGAATTTCCGCAACCAGAAAAGCCAAAGACTGGTTGGCATTTAATCTGGGATCGCACAACGTGCTGTAATGTTCACAGAGATTTTCTTCGGTGATCTTTTGCGATCCGCCGACACATTCCGTCACGTCTTGTCCTGTCATTTCGAAATGCAATCCGCCGGCGTATGTTCCTTCGGCCCGATGAACGGCGAAGAAGCGTTTCACTTCCTCCAAAATCGCTTTAAAATCTCTTGTTTTATAACCGTTGGAAGCGACTTGCGTATTCGCGTGCATCGGATCGCACGACCAAACGACCCGATAGCCTTCTTTTTCAACGGCGCGGATCAAAGGCGGCAAATTCGTTTCAATGCAATTGACCCCCATACGAACAATAAAAGTCAATCGTCCCGCTTCGTTCAACGGATTCAGAATATCGCACAGACGCAACAAATCGTCACTTTGCGTTTTCGGACCGACTTTGACCCCGACGGGATTGCAAATACCGCGCGCAAATTCGACGTGCGCCCCGTTCGGATCACGTGTTCTTTCGCCGATCCACAGCATATGCGCGGAACAATCGTACCAATCGCCCGACGATGTATCCACGCGCGTCATCGCTTCTTCAAACGGCAAAAGCAAAGCCTCATGGGACGTATAAAAAGGCGTTTCACGAACCAACGGAACGGAATCCGCGGAAATGCCGCAAGCGGCCATAAAATCCAACGTTTCACTAATTCTGTCGGCAAAACGGCGATATTGTTCCCCTTGCAGGGAATTGGCGACAAAGCCCAAATTCCATTCTTGAACTTTATTGAGATCGGCAAATCCGCCTTGGGAAAAAGCGCGTAATAAATTCAATGTCGCCGACGCGTGATGATACGCCTGTAACATTCTGTCCGGCTGAGCCGCGCGGGATTGAGGTGTAAAGTCAATGCCGTTGATATTATCGCCTTTGTAAGACGGTAACGTAATCCCGTTGATTGTTTCATACGGTGACGATCTCGGTTTTGCGAATTGCCCCGCCATTCGTCCGACTTTGACTACCGGACGCGAAGCGCCGAACATCAAAACGACAGCCATTTGCAACAGAATACGGAACATATCGCGGATATTTCCCGCCCCGAAATCGGCGAAACTTTCGGCACAATCGCCGCCCTGCAACAAAAAAGCTTTGCCATTGGCGACATCACCCAAAGATTTCTTCAGACGAAAAGCTTCTTCCGCAAACACCAAAGGCGGATATTTGCGCAATTTTTGTTCAACAGATTTCAAATGTTCTACATCGGCATATTCCGGCAGATGAGCCGCCGGTTTTTCACGCCAAGAATCGGGTAACCATTCGTCCATAACAGCAAACCTTCAAAACAATTTGTTTTTTTATATGCTTTATTTCGCCGTTTTTCCAGCTAAATTATTGTTTCCGGCTTCGCTTTGTTCAAGTTGCTCGGCAAAAGACCGACGTTTTTCGGCCTGTTCTTTTTCAAAAGCGATCCTGTCGCGACGCAATTCTTCCATATACGCTTTCAGCTCTTCTTTGGAAGGCAGATCCGTTTGTTGTGCTTTTTTTTCTTCCTGCGCTTGAAACTCTTCAAATCTTTGATCCAAGAACGCGTCGGAAGTTATTTTATCAAACAATTCCCGTTCGGCTTTTTCGTCAGGAACGGGCAACCCCGGCAAATCGGGGAATTTTTTGCCGTTCATTTTGTCCCACACAATATTGACGTCGCACCACGCCGCTTGATAAGCGCATTTGGTCGTTTGCCATAAAGACGGATCTTTTTGCGCGCATTTGGTTAATATTTGCGAACAAGAATAAAAAGAGGCGTCTTTTGACAACAACACCGACAATAAAATAAACGCGAAAAAAGCGGCGACTACTCCGGCGGGGATCCACAGCAATAAAATCGAGCGGATATTTCTTTTCAACCGTCTGAACAAGCGCTTGCTTTTTTCTTTTAACATTTTATTCCACCGTCACGCTTTTCGCCAGATTTCGAGGTTGATCGACGTCCGTTCCTTTGGCAACGGCCGTATGATACGCCAACAATTGAACGGGAACGGCGTACAAAATCGGCGCGACAAAAGAATCAACCGCCGGCAAAACAATCGAAGCCGCCGAACGACCTTTAACGGAACCGACGCCCATCTGATCGCCGAAAAAGACGACTTTACCGCCTCTGGCCAAGACTTCTTGCATATTCGATACCGTTTTATCAAACAGATTATCCGTCGGCGCGACAACGACAACGGGAACGCTTTCATCAATCAAGGCGATCGGACCGTGTTTCATTTCTCCGGCGGCATAGCCTTCCGCGTGAATATAGGAAATTTCTTTTAATTTCAAAGCCCCTTCCAAAGCGATCGGAAAACTGCTGCCTCGTCCCAGATACAAAACGTCTCGAGCTTCGACGAACAAATTCTGCGCAATTTTGGCAACGGCCGCATCGTTGTTCAG
>CALXTY010000044.1 GCA_944391535.1 uncultured Alphaproteobacteria bacterium | reverse complement strand
AAGCTTCCCCTTCGGCCGCCGGAGATTTCAACACGATCCGCGCTTCGTCCAGCCAAGCCGCCAATTCTTTAAACGTCAAAGAAACATTGATTAAATCGGGGTGACGGTCGGCTTCGTTTTTCTTGGCGATACAAGGACCGATAAAGACGACTCCGATATCTTCGCCAAAGTGCTTTCTCAACAGCTTTGCGTGCGTCAACGCCGGAGACGCAATCGGCGTCAAATAAGGCGTATATTCGGGCAGATAATAGCGGATATAATCGACAATCGCCGGACAAGCCGTTGAAATAAAAAGATTTTGATCCGAACCGGCAATCAATTTAGTCGTTTCGATCGACACTTCCTGAGCCCCCAGAGCCGTTTCGGACACGCCTTTAAAGCCCAATTGTTTTAACGCCGATATGATTTCCTGTTTTGTACAATCCATCAACCCCGCCCAGCTCGGCGCCAAAGAAACATACACGTCTTTGCCGGACGCCAGCAAAGCGCGCGCCTTATTGACGTCATCGCGCACCCGTTTGGCTTTTGACGGGCAAATTTCAACGCAATGTCCGCAAGCAATACATTTATTCGGAATAACGGAAGCGTGTCCGTTTTTGACCAAAATCGCTTTGACACTGCATTGACGAACGCATTTATAGCAATCGTGACATTCGTTTTCCAATGTATAAACGGGACTGGATCTGTCCATACAACTATCCTTCCAAAGCTTGATTTAAAACGGCTTTGAGCATTTCAGGGGTTACGCCCGAATACATCTTGCCGTTGATTTGCACGTGCGGTCCCGTGGCACATTTGTTTTCACAGCGCGATCCGCATAGTTCGATTTTAGCATCTAATCCTTTTTCTTTAACAAAATTTTCGATAAAAGAGAGATTTTCGGCATTTCCGCGTGCAAAACACGAACTGCCCATGCAGACGGTAATCGTCATTTTTCCGTTTTCCGGCATCATTTCCTCACCTTTGGAATATAGTGATTTTATTCCCGCAAAATCTAGCCTAAAGGACGCAAAAAATCAACACTCACGGAAATTATTTTTCAGAAAAAACCTGTATTTAATCGTTCCGAAAAATAGTGAAAAAAATCTCAAATAAACAAAATCCCCTCTGGATTTTTTTCTGTTTTCAGCCTAGACTGTTGATTTCTAAGAAGGTTTAAGCTTTTAGGAACGGTTATGAAAACAGAAATCCCCGAAAAAGTGCTTGGTCGTTTAACGTTATACCACAGTCTGTTGATCGAATACATTGAAAACGGGATCGACACGATTTCCAGTCCGCAAATTGCCGCCCGTTTGAATATTGACGATTCTCAGGTGCGCAAGGATTTCAAGCTGTTAAATAACGTCGGGCGTTGCAGAGTCGGTTACAGCGTTTCGGAATTAAAAGATTCCATTGAAAACACGCTGGGCTTTAAAAAAAACAAAGACGCCGTCATCGTCGGCGCGGGGCATCTGGGGTTGGCTTTGGCAAAATACAGTTCTTTTAACGATTACGGCTTAAACATCTTGGCTTTGTTTGACAACGACCCGCAAAAAGTCGACATGACGGTCAACAACAAACAGATTTTTCACATTTCCCGCCTGCCGAATTTAATGCAGCGCTTGGGCATTGAACTTGCCATTTTGACCGTACCTCGCGCGTGCGCTCAGAAAACGGCGGACTTTTTAATCGAATCCAATATCAAATACATCTGGAATTTCACCCCCGCCATTTTAAAAGTCCCCGCAGACGTCAAAGTCTGGAACGAAAACATTATCGCCAGCTTTTTACAATTTGCCTGTCAAAATTTGCAAAAAGACGAAGATCTTTTTTAGTCGCTTTTATTTTTCAAACAAAGCGACCAGTTCCATATGCGGCGTAAAAGCAAATTGATCAACGGGGCGCAAACGTTTTAAGCGATATCCGCCGTTTGTTAAGATTTCCGCATCGCGCACAAAGCTTGAGGGATTGCAGGAAACGGCAATCACGCGGGAAACGTTTGAAACGGCAATTTGTTCGCATTGCGCTTTGGCTCCCGCACGCGGCGGATCAAAAACAACCGTATCAAAGTTTTCCAATTCATCGGGATAAAGCGGCGTTTTAAACAAATCGCGCCGTTCGGTTTCTATTCTGCCTTCGGACGCAAGACGCAAAGCCTCCAAAGCTTGAGAAACGTTATCCACCCCTTTGATCGTTCTTTTCTTTTGCAACAAAGAAAGGGAAAACGTGCCCGCCCCGCAAAACAGGTCGCAAACTTTTTTGGCTTTTCCGGCATACTCGGTCACCGCGGCAATCAAAGCGTTTTGTCCGGCAACGCTTGGCTGTAAAAAAACTCCTGCCGGCGGATTTAATGTAAAATCGCCGATTTTTATTTCCGGCGTTCTTAACGTCACCAACGGTTCGGGATCGGAACGTTCGTTAAAGCGCCACGATATTCTGGCAATATCGTTTTGTTGCGCAAAAACGGCCGCGCTTTGACGCCATTGCAAGTCCGGATCAAACGGAAGCGTGACTAAAATATCGGCGCCGTTGTCCGTCATTTGAACAAAGACGTCTCCCGTTGCGGATTTTTTTGGAAAAAAATGATCAGAATCCGTAAAATACCGACGCAACGGAAGAATGAGTTTATTCAGCTCTGAAACCAGAACAGGACAACTGTCCGTTTCGATAATCCGGTCGCTTTGCTTTTCATTAAAGCCGAACCGGCGCACCTTTCCTTTCCAGAACAAAGCGAAAGTCACTCTGCGTCTGGTGTCAAAAGGAATAAAAACAGGAGGGTCAAAATCAGGAATTTCTCTAAAAAATTCCCTCAGCCAGCGCATCTTAAAACGCCGATAAACTTCCGGTTTCAAATGCTGCAAAGCGCACCCGCCGCATTTTTGAAAACAAGAACAGACGGGATTCGTCCTGTCGGGAGAAGCTTCGATGACTTCAATCAATCTTGCGCGATGATCGTCCGTCAAATCAAAAGCAACCGTTTCATCAGGTAAAACGCCTGAAATAAAAATATTTTTATTTTCCCGCTTTAATAAGCCGTCGCCTTGACGAGCTAAATCAAAAACTTTTCCTTGAAACATTTTTTTCCTGTTTTTAAATCATTTTTACCGCTACACTATAGTCTAAACAAATCGGAGATTCCAATGCTGAAAATTCTGATAGCCGACGATCATGAACTGTTTTTGGACGGTCTGCGTCTGGTTTTAACGGATCTGGACGAAGACGTGTCGATTGATACCGTTCATAATCATCTGGAATTACAAGAAAAAGCGAAAGGCGATACTTTTTACGACTTGATTTTAACGGATCTCGCCATGCCCGGAATGAGCTGGCATGAATCTCTGCGTTTGTTAAAAGAAAACAATCCGAACACGCCGATTGTCATTTTATCGGCGGTGACGGATTCGGAAAACGTTTTACAAGCCATAGACATCGGCGCTTCCGGTTTTATCCCCAAAACATCAAGCAGTAAAATCATATTAGGGGCTTTGCATTTGATTTTGGCGGGCGGACTGTATTTGCCTCCGGAATTGTTGAGTTTGTCTGAAAAAGAGGAATCGGACAACGAAAACAAAGGACCTTTAACGCCGCGCCAATTAGATGTTTTGCGCTTAATGGGACAGAGCAAACCCAATAAAGTGATCGCCCGTGAACTGAATTTGTCGGAAGGAACCGTCAAACTGCACGTCACGGCGATTTTAAAAGCCTTGGATGTCACCAACCGCACCGGCGCAGTACTTGCCGGTAAAAACTTAGGACTGATTGATTAACATCATGACTGAAAAAGAAATAACAAAATCTCCGGCAGCCGTCGCTCCTCCGGTAAACAAAGAAGAAAATACGAAAGAGGATCATCCGATACCGGAATATTTAAAATCCGTGTACGATCGGCGCTACTTTCATCCTTTTTTATCAAAAATATTTGACGATGAATGGTTGGCCGGCCCGGGGACATTTTTTTATACAGGACAACTGACAAAAACAGTTACCAACGAAATCATCGAAGGCGACGATGTTCTACAATTAGGAATCGCTTCGGGAAATTTCGAACGCGCGATTGCTTCCAAAATGAACTCGAAAGGCAAATATCATATCGAAGATATTTCACCGGATCACGGTGAAGCTGTCATGCCGCGAATTTCTCCCTGGTTGAATGCGGCGGTTAAAGAACGGGATTTTACAATCGAAAGCGATCTGCGTTATGATGTGGTCATCGGATATTTCGTTTTACATGAATTGCCGGACGTGCGCAAAAAAGCCCTTTTAAAAAGAGCCTTTAATGCTTTAAAGCCTGCCGGAAAAATGATCTTCATCGATTATGATCGCCCCAAACGGTTTCATCCCTTAAAGTATCCCGTCAAAATGTTCAACCGCTTATTCGAACCGTTTGCCGAAAGTCTGTGGTACAACGAAATACAAGACTTCGCACCAAAAACAGATAAATTGATTTGGGCGAAAAAAACGTTTTTCGGAAATATGTATCAGTGCGTGATCGCTCAAAAACGTTAGGCCAAAGCTTTGATCATCGCGACGGGATCGTCACAGAAAAAAGCTTCCACGCCTTGTGAGCGCAAGGTTTTTGCCTGTTGAGGATCATTCACCGTATACGCCAATAAATGATATCCGCCGTCTTTGATTTCTTTGATCAGTTCCGGCGTCAGCAGATCTGCGTCGTAATTAATCGAATAGGCGTCGACTTTTTTAGCCGCCGGACGCCAATCACCGGAAATATCTTCCACCAAAACGCCGCGACGGATATGAGGCGCCAAAGCCATTGTTTCTTCCAACGCCTCCCATGCAAAACTGGAAAAGAAAAGTCTGTCTTGATCATCAAAGCCTTTTTCTTTAACGACTTGCCAAACCCGTCGCGCCGTTTGACGCGCCAGTTCCGCTTGAGACGGCTTGATCTCAATATTAACACAAACGCCATGCTCATTTAAAAGATCAAGAACTTCCGCCAAAGTCGGAATTTGCGCGCCCGTTTTCAACGTTATCTTTCGCAACTGATCCGCGTTCAGTTCGTCCAAACGTCCCGAAAGACTGCTCATGCGATCCAAAGTTTCGTCATGAAAAACCATTACGACACCGTCTTTGGATAACATCGCGTCCAGCTCCACCCAACGCACAGCCGATTGACAAGCATAGCGAAAAGCCTCTATTGTATTTTCCGTTTTAACGGCTCTGGCACCTCTGTGCCCTAAAACGACAGGCAGATCAAATGACATCTTTTCCCTTTCATAGTATTGTAATATAGTGAATGCTACTATACGGTTTTCGGATTATTATTTAAATGAGATTTTTTCATTCTTGGCAAAACGTTCCCCGCGATTTTCAAAACGCCATTGTGGCAATCGGCAACTTTGACGGTTTTCATAAAGGGCATAAAGCCGTTGTTGAAACAGCCGTCAAAATTGCTCAAGCGGAAAAAAGCCCCGTCGTTTTAATGACTTTCGAGCCGCATCCGAGCGGTTTTTTCCGCCCCGGAGGCAGAACGTTTCGCATTACGCCGATCAGATCGAAAGTCAGAGCGATCTGCCGGTTGCCGATTGACGGCTTTTTTGTCTTTCCGTTCAATCGGGCGTTCGCCGACATGAGCGCGAACGATTTTATCGAAAACGTTCTGGTCAAAGGACTGCATGCCGCACATATCGTCGTCGGCGAAGATTACGGATTCGGCAAAAACCGGCAAGGCGACATTGCTTACATACGGGAACATTATCCTGAATTGCCCGTTACGGCGGTTCAAAAGCTTCGGGATCAAAACGGGGAAATCATTTCTTCTTCGCGCATCCGTTCTTTTCTGCGAGACGGCGAAGTCGAAAAGGCTTCGGGATTAATGGAACACCCGTTTGAAATAGAAGGCTATGTCATTCACGGCGCGCAACGCGGGCGGCAAATGGGGTTTCCGACGATCAACATTGAACCCAAAGATTCTATTTTGCCGAGAATCGGAGTCTATGCGGCAACCGTTGAAGCAGACGGAAAACATTTCAACGCCGTAGCCAACATCGGGACTCGACCGACCGTCAACGGCGAAGGCGTTCTGCTAGAAGCTCACCTCTTGAACTTTAAC
Organism: uncultured Alphaproteobacteria bacterium; assembly: GCA_944391535.1. GTDB lineage: Bacteria > Pseudomonadota > Alphaproteobacteria > CAAGCB01 > CAG-977 > UBA11549. The sequence goes on along the minus strand of CALXTY010000044.1, from coordinate 5,980 downwards.
GGAGACTTATACGGAAAACGTTTGCGCGTCAGACTGATTTCCTTTATTCGTCCGGAAGTCCGTTTCAATTCGATGGACGAATTAAAAAATCAAATTATCTTGGACGTTCAGACAGTAAAAAGGATTCTGAAATGAAAAAAGGACTGATCTACGCGTTGATTGTCTTACTGGCGGATCAAATCAGCAAAGCGTTTGTTTTATCGTATTTCGCCGATCACGCTTCGCCTGTCAGTATAACGTCTTTTTTTAATTTCGTTTTGGCTTGGAACAAGGGGGTCAGTTTCTCTTTACTGCATTCCGACCACCCCGCCATGCCGTGGGTGTTGGTCACTGTCGCTTTACTGATTTGCGCCGTGGTTCTGCATTGGATGAGTATGGAAAAAAATCAAATGACAATCAATTGCTTCGGACTGATCGTCGGCGGCGCCTTGGGCAACGTCATTGATCGCATACGCTTTCGCGCCGTCGTCGATTTTCTGGATTTTCATATCGGCACGTATCACTGGCCGGCATTCAATATTGCCGATTCAGCCATTTGCATCGGCGCCGGAATTATTCTAATCTGGAATTTGTTTTTCGCACCGATTGAAAAACTGACCGAACCTGAAAAGGAAAGCCAAAAATGACCTTTACACCGAACAGCTTTCGCAAACTGACCGGAACGCCGGACATCGTTCGACTGGAAAAGAAAAAAACCGCTTTGTTGCCGATAGAATTTCAAAACGAACACTTTACGGGAAGCCTGCCCGTTCAAGACGCCGAAAGCTTGATCGCTCCGATGATCAAGTTCATGGATTGGGCGGACAAACATAAAATCATGACGGTTCATATCCGGCATCTGGCCAAAAGTCTCGCCAGTCCTGTTTTTGCTCCGGAAAGTCAAGGGGCCGAATTTCATGCTCCCGTGATTCCCCGAAAAAAACATTTCATTGAAACAAAATACGCTTCCAGCGCTTTTTCGGGATCAAGTCTGCACACTTTGCTTCAATCCGAAAACATTGACACCGTTATTTTAACAGGAATGTCAACCCCCAGCAGTATTTCCGCCAGCGCTCACGACGCGTGCCTGTTAGGATACAAATGTCTGGTTGTTTCGGACTTGACGGCCGCCCGCGACGTTATGTCATGGAATGAAACAAGTGTTATTTCCGCGGCTCAAATGCAACAAACGGCTTTGGCAAATATCGCGGATAAATACGCTTCCGTGATGACTTGCTTCGATGTGATGGCTCTGCCTTTGGAAAAATAAGGAAAAAAACAATGAAAGTTCTCGGTCTTCTCTTCATTTTATGTCTTTTCGGTTGCGCAGATCGTTACTCTTTGGACAAAGACCGCGGCCCGAACCCGCAGGGAATCGTGGCAAGCAATCCTCTGGTCCTGCCTCCGGATTACACTTTGCGAGCCCCGCAAGTCCCCTCTTTGAAAAAAGAAGTCGCGAATATTCCCGACAGTAAAAACGAAGAAAAAACTCTTTCCGAAAAAGAAACGGAAAAAACGGGGGAATAATGCGTTTTTTATTTTTCTTCTTTCTTCTTTTTTCGCGAATTCCACCGGCAAACGCCGATATTTTCGACACGAAAGTTTTTACTTTGGATAACGGTATGCAAGTTGCCGTCATCGAAAATCACAGAGCTCCGATCGTTTCCCATATGGTTTGGTACAAGACCGGAGCGATTGATGATCCTTTGGGAAAATCGGGAATAGCCCATGTACTGGAACATATGATGTTCAAAGGAACACCCGCCGTTCCCGACGGAGAATTTTCAAAAATTATTGCGCGCAACGGCGGATCGGAAAACGCCTTTACGTCTTTGGACTATACGGCTTACTACCAGAATATCGCCAAAGACCGTTTGGAATTGGTGATGTTTTTGGAATCGGATCGCATGAAAAACTTACGTTTTTCCCAAAAAGACTTCGACCCCGAACTGGAAGTCGTCAAAGAAGAACGGCTGATGCGGATTGAAAACAATCCGGCCTCTTTGCTTTCCGAACACAGAAACAGATTGCTGTGGGGAGAACATCCTTACGCCAGACCCGTCATCGGAGCTAAAAAAGAATTATCCGCTTTGACTTTGGAAGACGCCAAACGATTCTATCAAACACACTACACGCCGGACAACGCGATCCTTGTTATCGCCGGAGACGTCAGTGCCGAAGAAATCAAACCGTTGGCCGAAAAATACTACGGCAGGATTCCGCCCAGCAGAACCGCACGTTCAAAAAAGCAATTCACTTTGCCTTACCCCGTGCGTTCCAGAATAGAAATGCGTCACCCTCAAATCAAATTATATTCGCTGCAACGCTTTTACATTGTTCCGTCATATCTTTCCGAGAATAAAGAACAAAGTTACGCTTATACCGTTCTCGACAATATTTTGGGAACTTATCATCTGGGAAAAATGTACAAGCATTTTATCATTCGTCAAAAAACGGCCAGATCGGCGGGAACAAATTATTCAGGCTTTTCTTTAAGCAACGGCACATTCGGATTTTACATAACGGCGCAAGAAAATGAATCTCTGAATGATTTGGAAAAAGAATTGGATCGTTTCATGGACCCGGATACCGTTACGCAAAAAGATCTGGATAAGGCCAAAAAACGCCTGATTGCCGATATTGAATATCTTAACGACAATCCGGAAACGGCCGCGAATATCGTCGGAAGTTTTTATGCCTTGGGGTTGAGCATTGAAGATTTAAAAAATTGGACGGCGAATATTGAAAAGGTCACGCTTGACGATGTGAAAAAAGCTTACGCTGATCTGTTAAAGGCTCCGTCGGTCACAACCTATATGATGCCGGAGAACGCTCCATGAAAAAAATAATTTTATTATTCTTGTGTTTTTGCTTTGTTTACCCTGTTTGCGTTAAAGCAGCGACATCAAAGTCCGGCATCGTCGTTACAAGGAAAAATCACAAGAAAAACACCGGAAAAACAGAACTCGCTTTGCCAAAAGTACGACCGGAGTCTTTTCACATTCCGGATGTTCAAAAAGTCGTCAGCGACAAAGGGATTGAAGCATGGCTGATTGAAGAAAAGTCGACTCCGGTCATTTCGGTTTCCGTCCTGTTCAAAGGCGGAAAAGCGTCGGATCCCGAAAGATTGACGGGATTGTCGGTTTTGGCGATGTCTTTGATGGACGAAGGATCCGGACGTTACAGCGCCGAAGAATTCAGTGAAATCCTATCGGAAAAAGCAATCGGACTTTCTTTCAGCGCCGGATCGGACGCGTTGTACGCCGGTATGGAAACCTTACGAAAAAACAAAGAAGATGCTTTTGATCTTTTTCGTTTGGCTCTGACGTCTCCTCGATTTGACAGAAAAGCGATCCGTCGCATGAAAGAACAAATGTACGCCTCCATTCAAGCGCGGAAAGGAAATCCGGATGCCGTTGCCGCGGAACGTTGGGCAAAGCTGGTGTATAAAGATCATCCTTATGGCCGTATGATTCCGACGAAACAAACCATTCGCGCCATTACCCGAGCCAATTTGCGTCGCGTGGTCAAAGACAGGATCGCAAAAGACAATATGATTATCGGCGTTGCCGGAAATATTTCGGCCGAAGAATTAAAACCGCTTTTAGATAAGACTTTTGCAAAACTTCCCGAAAAATCGCGTATAAAAGAAGTCCCGTCTTTTACGCCCGAACTGTCGGACAGAATAGACGTGTTGTCAATGGACGTCCCGCAAAGCGCCGTCATTTTCGGACATAAGGGAATCGCTCGCAATGATCCCGATTTTTATGCCGCGATGTTGCTGAATTACAGCTTTGGCGGAGGTTCTTTCGCCGCCCGTTTGTTTAACGAAGTTCGTGAAAAAAAAGGCTTGGCTTACAGCATAAGCACCGGTCTGACGGTAAATCAAACCGCCCCCATGATTACGGGATCGGTCGGATCCGATAACGCAAAGCTGGCCGACGCCATTAAAATCATTCAGCAAGAATGGGTGAAGATGGCTCAGGAAGGGCCGACCGAACAAGAATTAAATGACGCTAAAACCTATGTGACGGGATCGTTTCCGTTGGCGTTTTCGTCCAGCGCCGGAATGGCGTCATTTCTGGCGGGTATGCAATATTATGATCTGGGGATCGACTATCTGAAAAATTACAATAACCTGATTAACGGCGTTACCCTTGAACAGGCAAAAGAAACTGCCGCAAGACTGTTCCTGCCCGACAGTTTGTTCTTTGTTGTCGTCGGCAAACCTGCTAATCTTTAGAAAAAGCTTTTTTAGGAGAAAAATTATGACACTCACCGATTTAAAATCTTGGAAGGATTTGGAAAAGAATTATGCCGAAATTCGGGGACAAACCATGCGTGACATGTTCGCCGCGGATCCGAATCGATTTGAAGAATTTTCCGTTTCTTTAAATAATTTCCTTTTGGATTATTCCAAAAACCGCATCAACGCGCAAACAATGAACCTGTTAATCGAACTGGCCAAGGAAGCCGGATTGGAAAAAGCGCGCGACGCCATGTTCAACGGGGAAAAAATCAACACGACGGAAAATCGCGCCGTTTTGCATACGGCCTTGCGCAACCGTTCGGATCGCCCCGTTTACGTTGACGGTAAAGATGTCATGCCGCAAATCAAAGCCGTTTTGGAAAAAATGAAAACCTTCTCAACCGCCGTTCGCGAAGGCGAATGGAGAGGCGCCACAGGAAAACCGATAACCGATGTCGTCAATATCGGGATCGGCGGATCTGATCTGGGGCCCGTCATGGTCGTCGAAGCGTTAAAACACTATCAGAAAAAAGGCCTGCATACGCACTTTGTTTCCAATGTGGACGGCACGCATATTGTCGAAACATTAAAAGACCTTGATCCCGAAACAACCCTGTTTATTGTTGCCTCAAAAACGTTTACGACACAAGAAACATTGACCAATGCCAAAACGGCTCGCGATTGGTTGGTTGCGGCTTTGGGAGAAGATGCCGTCGCCAAACATTTTGTCGCTTTATCGACAAATACCGAAGAAGTTAAAAAATTCGGAATCGATCCCGCCAATATGTTTGAATTTTGGGACTGGGTCGGCGGTCGTTATTCTCTCTGGTCCGCGATCGGATTGTCCATAGCCATTGCTGTCGGTTACGACAACTTTGTCGAATTGCTGACGGGCGGCTTTGAAATGGACGAACATTTCCGCAACGCGCCTTTGGAAAAGAACATTCCCATCATTTTGGGCGTTTTGGGCGTGTGGTATCACAACTTCTTCGGTGCCGAAGCTTATGCTGTTCTGCCTTACGATCAATATCTGCATCGTTTGCCGGCTTATTTGCAACAAGCCGATATGGAATCAAACGGCAAAGGCGTTACCAAAGACGGGAAAGCCGTTTCCTATACGACCGGCCCGATTTTATTCGGAGAACCCGGCACCAACGGACAACATTCGTTTTATCAGTTGATTCATCAGGGAACGCATCTCATTCCGTGCGATTTCATCGTGCCGGCGATTTCTTTGAACGAGACCGGAGATCATCATCCGATTTTACTTTCAAACGTTTTTGCGCAGGCTGAAGCTTTGATGAAAGGCAAGACAGCCGCGGAAGTCCGCGCCGAATTCGAAGCGCAAGGTGTCGGCGAAGAAAAAATTCAAGCCTTGTTGAATCACAAGATCTTTTCGGGCAATCGTCCGTCCAACACCATTCTGGTTGAAAAAATAGATCCCAAAACGTTAGGTCGCCTGATCGCCATGTACGAACACAAAATTTTTGTTCAGGGCGTGATTTGGAACGTCAACAGCTATGATCAGTGGGGGGTCGAGTTAGGTAAGCAGCTCGCCAAGAAAATTCTGCCCGAAATCAAAAGCGACACGACTGTTTCCAGTCATGATTCTTCGACCAACGGTTTGATCAACGCCGCCAGAAGTATGCGTCAAACGGTATAATCCCATGCCTTTACGCCTTTTACCGCCGACTTTAGTAAACCGCATTGCCGCGGGGGAAGTTTTGGAACGTCCCGCGTCGGCGGTAAAAG